>CAWEEB010000017.1:0-94560 GCA_963807855.1 uncultured Gammaproteobacteria bacterium
CAGTACATGGGGTGGCTTTAACTATATATTGGCTATTGCAGCGGTATTGTTTGCTTTCTCTACGATGATTTCCTGGTCGTACTATGGTTTGAAATCCTGGACTTACTTATTTGGTGAAGGTAAAGCAAAAGAGATCATCTATAAGCTTATGTTCCTTGCATTTGTAATCATCGGTGCATCAATGAATCTTGGTCCTGTTATCGACTTCTCAGATGCGATGATCTTTGCCATGGCAATCTTCAATATTATTGGTTTGTATTTCTTAATGCCGAAAGTAAAAGAATTGCTCAAGGATTACCAAGAAAAACTTAAATCAGGTGAAATCAAGAAGATCGTTCAGTAGATGAATTGTCTTTAACCAATAAAGGTATTAAACGATAACGAAATTGTCACCCCCCACCTTTTAGGCTGTTTTTTAAAAAGTGTTTAAAAGGTGGGGGGTGACTTTTTATTTGCCGCTACAACAACTTAAACCAGTCTCAATATCTGACCAACCCGCAAGTGGTTTAAATCTCTATTCTTGATACGATTCAAGCGTGCAAGCCTATGAATACTCACTCCAGTTTTGTAAGAAACTTGAATCAATGTATCTCCCGGGCGAACTGAATAAACACGCTGCTTATTCACCTTCTTTTGATTGTAATGCTTATAGCGATTATCGTAAGAGGCTCGCTTCTGGTATCTGCTGTACTGCTTGTTAAAACGCTTAACATGCTGAAAACGTTTGTTCTGCGCGTACCTGACTTTCGCAGGCTTGTTGATAATCGTCTTGGTGATAACTACTTTTCTTGTTGGAGAATTTTTTACCACGACTCTTTTTGTTATTTTCTTGTTACTGACAGCTCTATTGTTACTAACAATTCTTTTGTTACTGTCATATCTTTTGTTCTTTAGCTTTTGAACATTGCTTTTATCAGCTTGGCGTTCGAAATGATTGTTGTCTCTATCTCCATCTGCAAATGCATTACCTGTAAATGATAAAGCTATAACTGACAATGTTGTTGCTAATGTTAATTTAATGTTTTTCATGATTCTCACCCTTGGTGTTGTTATTAAAAATAATAAAACTCTAACCGTTTGAAGTTGTTTTCAATCGATGGATAAAGTTGCAACAGCCAAATGAAAATTTGGGTAGCGACTCAGTAAAGAAATGTAAATGAATGTCGTGCTTAGGTAGTGAATGTAAATTCAGGGATATTTAGTGAAGGATTGGATTTTAATAACTGCTCAGCACTGCGTATATTCTATTCACGTTTTCGAATAACAAAAACGAGCCGAACGGAGTAAGACAACAACTTTGTTTTTTAATGATGATCCAAAGGAAATGCGTAGCCGCATAAAAATCATTCAAACAGGGGGGGATCTTTTTCAGATACTACACAACAAGTACAGCTGGAAAAGATAAGTGCGTATTTTATAATTATAACTCTTTATAGCGCTTCACGACGGCTTCCCAATCACTCTCAATCATCCAGAAGTTTCTGCGGTTCATCCATTGTCGAAAACGATTAGGGCGTTTGGCAGCAATGATATTCTCCACCAGCCAATTTTCATCAAACCCTGTCCACTCTCCGGCAACTGATTGCAAATTCGCGATACAGACTGGAAATACTTCCAGCATCAAAATATCGTCAATCTCATGTAGCGAATAAATAGATTCATGCAGGTTTTGGCGATGAATGCTATGTCCTTCTCCTCCAGTTCCATATCCAGAAACAAATCAGATAACGCCGCCCATAGCGGCTTTCTGGTTTTTAATGTGTCGGCGTCGAATTTCATAAGTTAATGAGAATTATACCTTGATATGGCTATCATCAACTATGCTCATTTTCACCGATGATAACCATTCGCGAGCATACACAGGATTCCAACTTTTCAACAATTTTGTATTTAGCCCAAGTCTTTCATGTATCTGCAATAATTTTTTCCTATAATCACTATGTTTACCCTAACTTTTATGTCTAACTACAGACCTAATTAATAACAAAGGAATTTTATGAAAAACTTCAAACTAAAAAACATACTCCTCTCTTTACCGCTAGTTAGCGCGACTTTATTCACCGGTACATCAGTTTTCGCCGCAGACGAACTGAGACTTCTTACCTGGGGCGGCTATGCACCTGATGATGTTATTGAGTTATTTAAAAAAGAAACCGGCATCGATGTAAAAGTAACTAAATCAAATAACGAAGATATGATTTCAAAACTTCGTGCAACGGGTGGTTCTGGTTTTGACCTAGCGCAACCGAGTCAGGATCGCGTTACTGGCGCACAGGAAAATTACAATATCTACAAGCCAATGGATTTATCGAAAATTGAAGCGGGCTCGTTTATCACTTCAATGTTAGATGCAACCAAAGCAAACACCACGCTTAAAGATAATGTTTACAGTGTGCCGCACATTTGGGGTACTAGTGGCCTTGTGTTAAATACCAAAACTGCGGAAAGCGTTAAAGATTACACCGATCTTTGTAGTAAAGATTTAATGGGTAAAGTCTCTTACCGCTTAAAGCGTCCAACGCTAATCGGTTTTGCATTTGCCATGGGAATGGATCCCTTTGCAGCATACGCTGATAAAGATAAATACACAGAAATGATGGCTAAAGTTGAAGCTAAACTGGTTGAGTGTAAGCCAGTAGTTAAAACTTACTGGACAGGTGGAGATGCATTGTTAAACCTGCTTCGTTCTGGTGAAGTAACAGCGGCAATGGCCTGGGATACGGGCGGATGGAAATTAAACAAAGAAAACAAAGACATCACGTTCGTTGCACCTAAATCTGGAGCGCTTGGCTGGATTGATACCTTCACCATCCCACGCAAAGGTAAAAATGACGAAGCCGCTTACAAGTGGATTAACTTTGTAATGAAGCCAGAAATTGCTGCGAAAATTACTGCATCTGCGGGTAACTTCACAGCTTCTAAAGGTGCTGATGCATTTGCTGATGATGTATTGAAAGCGCAATTCCAGAGTAGTTTCCCGCAGGAAGCACTGGATAACGTTAAATGGTATCCACCCGTACCAGCAGGCTTGGAAGAAATCGAAGGTAAGGTACTCGATCGCGTAAAAGCGGCTAAATAAATAAGGAGCAAATAAAAAGTCAGTACGTATCAACTACGTACTGGCTTTTTAGTGTGTATGAGTAACTCAAAACCTATCGATCTGGAAGCCCGCAAAGTCAGCAAATTTTTTGGTGATTTCGTTGCAGTAGACAATGTCAGCCTGGAAGTTGAACAGGGTTCTTTTTTTTCCATACTTGGTCCTTCCGGTTGCGGTAAAACCACCCTGCTACGCATGATTGCAGGTTTCAATGAACCGGATAAAGGCGACATCCTGATACAGGGCGAATCCATGCTTGGCGTGCCGCCAAACCGGCGACCAGCCAATATGGTGTTTCAGCATCTGGCATTGTTCCCGATGATGAGCGTTGCCGAGAATGTTGCCTACGGCTTGAAACGTCGTAAGATAGCATCCGCTGAGATCAATAAACGTGTGCAAAATGCCTTAGATGGGGTCAGTCTGGGAGACTCCGGAAAAAAGAAAATATCCCAGCTTTCCGGCGGGCAAAAACAACGCGTTGCTATAGCCCGCTCTCTGGTACTGGAACCAAAACTGTTATTGCTGGATGAGCCGCTGGGTGCGCTCGATCTTAAATTGCGCGACCACATGAAGGTCGAGTTGAAACAGATGCAGCGTCAAGTGGGAACGACCTTTATTTATATTACCCACGACCAGTCTGAAGCATTGATGATGTCGAATACCATCGCGGTAATGAATAAGCATGGTAGTTTTGAGCAGGTAGGTTCTCCTACTGATCTGTATTACAACCCGAAAAGTGCCTTTGTCGCGGGGTTTGTCGGCGATGCCAACTACTGGCAAGCGCAGGTGACTCATGCTGAAAACGGCTACTGCACCACTAAAGTATTAGATGGACCTGAATTATCAGGAAAAATGTCTGGGCATGAGTCATTTGCAGTCGGTGATCAGGTGGATGTTTATGTACGACCTGAAGCTATTAAAATTACCAAAGAAAAAGCTTTGTCGAATAATGAGAATACACTTTCCTGCAAAGTGGTTGATTTACTCTTCAATGGAGCCAACAGTATGGCGCTGATGGAAGATACTGCGACGCATAAGGAATTGCATATCGCGTTACCGCAAACGGGTGAATATCATAATTTGCAAAAAGGTGAAACGCTGAATATTAGCTGGGGACAGGAGCAAACACACTGTTTTAAAGAGGGAGGCGAAAGAGCAGAATGAAACAAGGCACAGGCCTATTATTCTGGTTATTACTTGCGCCCTTCGGGTTATGGCTATTGCTGCTCGTCATTATTCCGCATATCGATATGCTGACAATCGCACTGCGCGAGCAAACCGCACCCAGAGAATATGCCTTCAGCTTTAAAAACTTCAGCGAATTTTTTACCGAACCACTTTATTGGCGTACTTTTATGCGTACCGCGATTATGTCAATACTGGCAACTGCAATGACGCTATTGATTGCATTTCCGGTATCTTACTTCATTGCGAAAATGATGCGCGGCCGATCAAAGTCCATTCTGTTCTTACTCTGTTTAATTCCATTCTGGGTGAGTGAACTGGTACGAACCTACGGCTGGATGATTCTGCTACGTGAAACCGGTGTTATCAGCAAAATTCTGCAAAATACCGGGCTTGTTTCAGGCCCAGTTGAATTACTTTATAACGATGCAGCAATTATGGTTGGCCTGGTGTATACCTCGATGTTGTTTATGGTGGTGCCACTGGTTACGGTGCTGGACAGTCTGGAAGATGACATCATCGAAGCCAGCTATGACCTCGGCGGCAATATGTGGACAACCATGCGCGAAATTGTGATTCCACATGCGATGCCGGGTATTGTTTCCGGCTGTATTATTGTTTTCATGCTAACCCTGGGGAATTACCTAACACCCAATCTACTTGGAGGCAAAGACAGCCTGTGGTTTACCGAACAAATCTACACCCAATTCATCACTCGCTTTAACTGGGAGCTTGGTTCGGCGTTTGGTATTTTGTTGTTGCTATTATCCTCTTTGATCGTCTGGCTTGGGTTAAAATTAAGCAAGCAAACGCTAACCAGTACCATGGCCACATGATTCCATCAATCTCACAACCCGCCTCATTACGCTGGACCTATCGCGCCTATATTTTATTATTCTATATATTCCTCGCCGCGCCATTAGTAGTGGTCGCAACCTTTGCCTTTAATGATTCGCTATTCCCATCACTACCGTGGAATGGATTTACTCTGGACTGGTTTACCAGCAGTAGCAGTCAAAGACTCGGTGTGTTTCATGATTCGGCGATGCTCGAAAGCGTCGGTGTTTCGGCCTTTATCGCCTTCTGGGTAACCGCCCTTTCAATCTTTGTCGCCACCACCAATGCCTTTTTGTTTGAGCGCTACGACTTTCGCTTCAAAGAATTTCTCTACATGCTGATGCTATTGCCGCTGGTGATCCCCGGCGTGATTTTAGGCATATCAATCCTGATCGCCTCCAACACATTCGCCAACTACATGGATGAAGTTTTTAATCTGGAAATTGAGTTTTTACGGCCTGGATTGGTGCTAGTGATACTCGGGCAATTCGCCTTTATCACCACCATCGCAACCATGGTAATCGGCGCACGCTTACGCAAAATGGATCGCTCACTGGAAGAAGCCGCCTACAACCTGGGCGCAAGCAAAACCGCCGTATTAACAACCATTACACTACCCTATCTCAGACCCGCAATGATCGGCGCAGGTATCGTCGCCTTCCTTATGAGCTTCGAAAACTTCAACACCACGCTGATGCTGACAAGCTCCGACTCACCGCTCACCATCACCATGTTCGACCGCTTACGCGAAGGCTCAACACCAGAGCTGAATGCGGTGTCGTTATTGTTGATGATTGTATCGGGGTGTTTAGCGCTGATTAGCGTGCTGGTGCAGAAGAAGGAAGATTCTTAGTAGTTTTAGAGAAGTGCTAAGCCGAAGTGCAGCTGTATTTGAATATAGTCTTATTTTTCTCTAAAACTGATTGTCGTGATATAACTATTGAATCTAGAGTCATAAGAAAGATCACAGGGATGCAAAGATGAAGCGTTATTTTAAACTCTCAAACCTGTTATTTTATTTACTTGTCACGCTATTATTCTTCTTTTTAGGGATGGTATTCGCTGGTATTACAGGCGCCGGAAAAGGACAAGGGTTGGCAGGAGGAGCAATTGTTTTTGGCTACGGTGTCATATCGGCAGTTCTGGCATTTATTGCTTCAATTTTTATGGCCCAGTCACTTGGGCTTCTCCTTGTTATTCGCCTGAATAAAATTTTCCTAATAATAGTTGCTGTTATGTTGGCTTTATTAACCTATCGCTATCAAACGCAACATACAGCTATAACCAAGTTGTTTTATCAAAATGTCGAAATTCTTATACCTATTGCACAGGCTGCAACCCTACAAACAAATCAAGCTTCAAGCTATAAGCCACCAATGGGTCTGGGAATGGCGGTACCAGATTTCTATAACAACAAGGAAATATTCTTTTACGGAAACCCTAATCTGGAAAAAGCGGCTTCTGATCACACTCCCACTGAAAAACTAGAATTTCATCGTTCTGAAACAGGCATCACAATCAAAACTGCTCCTCCGTGGTTTGTTCCTTCCCACTTAAAAATGGATTACGAAGTTCTTAATCTGCGCCTGATTTCTGTTTCAGATGAATTCATCGAAGTCATGGCCAATGAACGTACCGGACAAACGATCTATATGGAACGGAGTAAAAATAAGCTAATCTACTGGCCTGAATTTTTACTATCAACAAATAGTGTTGAATCAGTTTCCAGAAAAAATAACCCCGTTCGTACCAAGCCACTTAATCATGCCGCTGTTGTTACAAAACAGTATTCATTTCTCAAACCATTAAAAATCAAAAGGCAATGGATACAGGTTGAGTTACAAGATAATGACTACAAGTCTCATGGCAAAGGATGGATTAAATGGCAAAACAAGGGGGAATTAATAATAATGTATTCGTTATTTAGCTAAGTAATATGCGTAGTTAGACTGGATAAGCGCTAGCATCATTCTGGTTTAGTGGTATGTGATAGACAATAGTTAGGGTATTAACCACGAACTAGTAATCCCGCTCCAGCTTGTTTGACTATCATTGTCGGATGACGTTCCTTATACACCCTACTGTCCTCGGACAATTCGCCTTGCGCTGCTTAATGTGTTGCTGCAGAAGAAAGAAAACTCTTAGTAGCTTTAAAGAAGCGCCAATAAGTGGGAGAGGGTGCACTAGCCTTGTAATCAGAAGGTTACTAGTTCAGCTCTTGGTTGCGTATTTTTATAGAAATATGATAATCAGCTTTGCAAAAACCCAATTGGACTTTGCATTATAATTAGGAACGACAGAGACACTGGAATTACCTAGATGACTTGTCAGGATTTCAGAAAAAATATCTCGAAAATCAGTCGCCTGGGCCAAACAACGCCCACGTTCAAGTTGTTCTTCGGCTAGACCAGGCCACGTACCATAGACGCCACCTGTTAATCCTCCACCTAAAGCAAACCAGGCTGAAGCATGACCATGATCAGTTCCACGACTTCCATTCTCTTTAGAGGTACGACCGAACTCAGTCATTGTTAGAATCATCACATCAGACATTTGGCTACCCATATCCTCATAAAAAGCGCCAATACCATTTGAAAAATTACCCAGCTTGTCAGCCATTCCGCCTATAGCACCACCTTGGTTTTGGTGTGTGTCCCAACCTCCAACATTAATAGTTGCTATTTCTAGACCGACTCCTGTTTTTATTAATTGAGCAGTTTGAGCAAGTTGTCTACCGTAACCATTATTAGGATAGTTGGCGCCATTGGCTGGCTGGTAATTATTTACATCAATGCTATTAACAACATTAAGGTCATTAAATAATGTACGCCCAGAATTACGTAGCAATTCCTCATAAATGCGATTATTAGATGTGTTCTGGTTATAGATTCCACTCAGACGATTGATTAAACGTTGTTCGGCATTTACTTCCATATCCAGATCGAAATTACGCAGATCACTAAAAGTTGATACCGATAAAGGGCCACTTAGAGCATGAGAGAGACTACTGCTGAAACTTACACCCCGCATCCCTGCACTGTTTGCACTACTTGAGAGATGGCGATTTAACCAGCCATCCGCATGACGATTAACTTCGGCGCTTTCAATAAATTGCTGGCTGTCAAAATGAGAACGTGTGGCATTAGTGTAATGGACTGCAGGAAAAGCAGCTACATTTCCGGCTTGATAGAGATTGTACAAAGAAGACATGGAAGGATGCAAACCAAAGAATCCATCCATATCCAATGCACCACCACTATTACCTGGGCGGGCAATCGCAATGGTAGGACGTAAATTGTAATATTCGTCTTCACCATGGGGAACAATGACATTTAAACCATCACAACCACCACGTTGAAAAATTACTATCAACGATTTCGGCGCAGGTGCTGCTAGTGCAGATGAAACACTCTGGGTTAACCAGGAGCCACCTGCTGAGGTCGCTAGCATGTATTTTAAAAAGTTACGTCGTTTCATGTTCCTCTCCCCTTATTGGTAATTGTATTCAGGAAAACTTAGTACGGTGCCTATGAGCTCACGTAATTGCGCATTGGCGGTGGCTGAATTGATATCAAAGGCTCCGTTCTCGTTGAGAATATCTAGTGCTGTTTGGCGTTCCATGTCATCCCAGATATCACCACCGAGTAAGTCGAATAAATAGGCCGTAATACCTTCTGCTGTTTCCAGACTACGTGATTGGAAAAAGGCTATGGGATCAATGTTAGTACTACTGCTACTGGAAGCCCGAGCAATTTGATTAACAAAGCGAGCACGTTCCTGCAGTAGGGCAGGATTGATCCATGTGCTACCTACTTCATCCCAGCCCGTAGGAACAGGGTTCTGGAATAATCTAAGTCCCATGCGACGAATATAACCAGGAAGATTCTGATAACTACCTTGAGCATTCATGGATCTTGCCAGGCCGACAGTAAATTCAACAGGTGTTTTTAACTTACCATTGAAATTTGCGCTGCTATTAAATTCTGGTGAAGTTAATAACAAGCGTAATACCTGCGCAATCTGATCATTGTCATTTGATGCAGCCTGAAAAGTATTGGCACAGCGATTATTTAATCCTGCATCGGGAATATCACTCACAAATACTTCAATTAATTTAGAACAAATGTAATTTGCAGTAGCCGAATGGCTTGCCAACATATCAAGGGCTGTGTTGCCTTCTTCTACTCCACCTTCAGGAATAGTGACGCCCTGGAAGAACTTGCTACCAGGGGTATGATCGTTGATCATTAAAGAAGAACGAATCATTTTGTACTTGCCATCCAGTAAGAATTTCAGCCAAAGCATCAACGTCAGTTTGTGTATAACATGCGTCTACTCCACAGGTAGATAATTCCATAACTTCTCTGGCATAGTTTTCATTGGCATCAAGTCTGACGTTCAGAATACTATCGAGATAGATCAACATGGCAGGACTCTTAGCACTGATATCCAATAGTGTGCGGAAGTTTCCTAATGCATTAGCTCTAAATGCTTTATGCTCAGCCAGCTCATACTGTGGCTGGTTGTTACTTTTATTAATGTCAGTATTAAAGTGATTTTCCCAGAACCATGCCATAACTTCACGTAGCTGTCGGCGGCTGTGAATCATATGGGTGAGTTGATAAACCTGTAACTCTTCACTGTTTGCAGGCTCGCCATTACTGGCAAGAATGGCATCAAGGGCTGAGTCATCAATGTTATTAGGCGCTAACTGAGTATTTAAGAAGCTAGTTACTCCATTGGTACTAATCTCATCAAGTAATTCAGCTGTGGCACCAAATGTAATACGTCATATCACTTTTAAACCAATATATTTATCTTATTTTATCTGATTTAACATAGGTTGCTTTTGCGACTGAAGTCTCCGTTTTCTAACTTGGGTCTCTAAAGCTCGGGGTTAGTTCAAATATCTCAATGCTTTGATTTTCAATTCGATAGCCAGTATCTAGTCCATTCCTTAAGTGCGCTGGAGGCCGATGAACTTCAAGATACTTGTCCATTGCCTTTTCATGTTTTTTAATTTCAAATCCACTTATAGCCATGAAAACCTTATTTGATTAAGAGTAGATAGCAGTATTTTTAAGGTACTTCAGATGTTATCGCATAACTTAGTTTTTTGTAATTCAATAGCACGTAAACAGACAAAAACTAGGGAGGGTGACTTATAGTCTTTGGCCCGTTAGTTCTTATATAAATATAAAAACAAACGAAGCCTTCTTGCCTTTATAACAAGGCATCTTTCAGCTTACCGAAATCTAATTGCTCTAGATATTCCTTTAGCACAGCATCATCTTCTAGCTGTCTTCCCTTCACGGTAATGAGTATTTGACCGGCAAGCACTAAGGTAATCTCTGATCTGTTTTTTTCCGTTTTAATCATGCCTTTGGCTTTTTTGTAACGGAACGGTTTGGTATTTTGTTGGCCAGCCATCATTGCAGGGTTTTTAAGCATCATCGTCATCATCCCCATCATCGGTGAATTCGCCATCACCTCGACAGTCACTGTTTCCCTGTTACGCTGAAACTCGCTTTTCATGCCGGTTCCGCCACCCATTCCACCTAGCATGGACATCGCGGCATCGTTATTATTCTTTTGCTCCTTCTCCTTCCAACCTTCTAAAGGCTTGGGCATGAGTTTTTGGATTTCTTCTTGATACAGTTGTTGCACTTGAGCCGTCACAAACTTTAACTCTTCAACCGCCGCTTTATAGTCTTTCTCATTGTACGCTTCCAAAGCCACCGTGATTTGATCCGAAACTTCATCTGCAAAAACAGGCGCACTAAACATTGATAGTGTTGATATCAATAGACTAACTTTCAAAAACTTGGTGAATTTCATTTCGACTCCTAGCGTTATAAACATTTTGGTAATCTAATTAGAACATATAAAGTAGTCAAAATTTGTGATAAAAATCACAGTTCGAAAATATCGAAAATAAAGCTATTAACTAATTCTGGACTTAGTTACGGCATTCGTCCGGATTAAGGGTGCAGCGCCATTGCTGACCATCTTCTTCAAATAAACGACGTGAATCATCCGGCCCCCAGCTACCTGCTTCATAAGTTTGTATATATTCGGTTTGTGTTCCCCAGTAACGCAATATAGGGTCAACAATCTTCCAGGAATTATCTACCTCGTCCGAACGCAGGAACAGCGAGTGATCTCCTTCAATGACATCCAGCAGTAAACCCTCATACGCATCTTTGCTGGCATGATTATTTAAATGGGTATCGAGACTAATACTCTGTGTTTCCATTCCCAGACCGGGTTTCTTTACCGTTAATTCCATGCGCAATGTTTCGTCTGGCTGAATGCCAATCAACAACCAATTGGGTTTTAAATGGTCAAATTGAGAACTTCTAAAAAACTGTTTGGGCGGATGACGAAAACAAATCGCAATCATCGAACGTTTTTCTGCCAGACGTTTTCCTGTGCGTAAATAGAAGGGAACACCTCTCCAGCGCCAGTTATTAATATGCAGTTTTAATGCCGCAAAAGTCTCTGTAACACTGTCTTCGGGTATATCATTTTCTTCCAGATAGCCGTTGACCTTTTCGCCAGCTACCTTGCCTTCAGCGTACTGTGCGCGAAAAACATGACTCGCAACCGTGTTGGCTGATAAAGGTGTAATGGAGCGTAATATCTTTACTTTCTCATCGCGTAAATCTTCTGCCGCCATTGAAACAGGAGGCTCCATTGCTACCAGAGAAAGTAGCTGTAATAAATGACTTTGGATCATGTCGCGTAACGCGCCCGTTTGATCAAAATAGCCGCCGCGCGAGCCTATGCCGATGGTTTCTGCGTGGGTGATTTGCACATGGTCGATGTAGTTGCGATTCCACAGAGGTTCCAGCAGCAAATTGGCAAAACGGAATACTTGCAGGTTTTGTACCGTTTCTTTTCCCAAATAATGATCAATACGGAAAATCTGGTTTTCATGCAGGTGTTTATCGAATTGGTGCTGTAAATCTCTGGCACTTTCCAGGCTGTGGCCAAAGGGTTTTTCTACCACGACACGGCGCCAACCCGATTTTTCATTGAGTAAATCCACTTTGCCCAGCTGCTGAACGACTGGCCCATAAAGGGTTGGAGGTAATGAAAAATAGAAAGCAATATTTTCAGGGAACGCGCTGTTATTTAAGAAATTAGCCAGTGATTGATAGCTGGCTTTCTCTTTCAGCCCAATCTGTAAATAATCAAGTCGGGCAGCGAAGGCTTCAAAAACACTGTCCTTAATTCCTCCCCGGGCTTTGGCTTTAATATCCTCATACAGCTCGGATTTCCATTCATTCCGGTTAGCAATGCGTCGTCCTAAGCCAACAATCTTCATCTCTGCGGGTAACAAACCTTCTTTATCAAGGTGATACAAGGCAGGCATTAGCTTGGTGCGTGCTAAATCACCGGTCGCACCGAAGATCACAAATGTACAATTTTTCAATGTCGTTTTAGTACCATTCTTCATTTTTCATTTATCCAATCAGTATGGAAGAAAGTGCCTCGGGGCTGATCAATACGCTCATAGGTGTGCGCACCAAAATAATCACGTTGTGCCTGTATCAAATTGGCGGATGATTTCTCGGAACGATAAGCGTCAAAAAAGCTTAATGCCGAGGTGAAAGCGGGCACTGGAATACCCATGCCTACTGCAGTCTGGACTGTTTGACGCCATCCGTTCAGGGATTTTTGCACGGCATCAATGAAAAACTGATCCAGCAATAAATTTTCTAGCTGAGGATTGTTGTCGTAAGCTTTCTTGATATCGTTTAAAAAGCGACTACGAATAATACAGCCACCGCGCCATGTCAGTGCAATATTGCCGTAATCAAGGTTCCATTCATAATGCTCCGAAGCACTTTGCATCAACATAAAACCCTGAGCGTAAGACATGATTTTTGCCGCATAAAGCGCATCGCGAAGTTGTTCTAATGCACCCTTACGATCACCCTGAAATGCAGGAATCTGATGCGGATATATTTTGCTTGCCTCGACACGGGAATCCTTCAACGAAGACAGAAAACGCGCAAACACCGCTTCGCTAATCAAGGTTAATGGCATACCTTGTTCTAATGCACTTATTGCAGTCCACTTACCCGTGCCTTTTTGGCCCGCTGTATCCAGAATTTTTTCTAAAAGCGGTTGATTCGCCTCGTCAGATTTATTCATCTTGTCGGCAACGCCCATAATATCGGCGGTAATCTCAATCAAATACGAATTTAATTCACCCTCATTCCATTCCGCAAACGTCTCCTTCATCTCGGCATGGCTTAGCCCCAAACCCAAATGCATAAACTGATAAGCCTCGGCAATCAACTGCATATCACCGTACTCAATGCCATTGTGAACCATCTTCACATAATGACCCGCACCACCTTCACCAATCCACTGGCAGCAAGGCTCGCCATCCACTTCCGCAGCGATTGATTGAAAAATATGCTTAACATGCGGCCACGCATCGGGATTTCCACCGGGCATAATAGAAGGCCCGAAGCGAGCGCCTTCTTCCCCACCAGAAATTCCCACACCGAGATAAGCAATACCTTTCTCCTGCAATGCCTGAGTGCGACGGATAGTGTCAGGATAATGAGAATTACCCCCATCAATAATAATATCGCCTTCATCCAATAAAGGCAGAAGGGCATCAATCGTTTGATCGACAGGCTTACCCGACTGAATCATCAACATCATTCGACGCGGTGATTCCAATGAACTAACCAGCGCTTCAAGGGAGTAGTGGGCCGTAATAGCCGTATCTTTAGCTTCCCCCAACAAGAAATCATCCGTCTTCGCCGCAGTGCGGTTATAAACCGACAAGGAGAAACCATGATCATTAATATTAAGCGCCAGGTTTTGCCCCATCACCGCGAGTCCGATTAAACCCATATCTGATTTTTTTGACATTTTATAGTCCTGGTTATATTGCCGATTAATGCCTATATAACTTTATTGATAAAGAAAGGAAGTAGTAATTTTTGTGAATATTACAGACTTTAATATCTCATAAAAATTAAGGGGAAGAATGAAAATTTATGTGAAATTATGATTTAGGTTGGTGTTTTAGATTGTGGAGGAAGCAGGTTCTTAGTTGTTTAGATCTTTAAAAGTCACCCCCCTACTTTTACATGTTTTCTTTGCTGCGCTTTGGCTAGGTACTTTTTTCATAGCACTTGTGAACAAAAACAGTCATAAATATAGACTTAATAAGCAATAACCTTGTATGAGCTTGGAGGGCTAAATAATCAACAGTAGAGGAAATATCTATGAGCCAGAAGCATGCACCAAATGGGTGCGAGTTTATTTAACCTAAGTTTCGGGTTATTTCTTTTTTTCCAAATAATTGCACAAAATGATAATCAATGGTTTATTCAACTTAAATTAAGTTGTTATATGTATAATCAATTCCTATTAAATTAATATAGTTATATATGACCATTAGTATAATCGAAATACTTGAGCGCTCGAAACAAGGTGTAACAAAGCCTTTTATTTGTCGTGCTGATGATGAGAACCTATACTTTGTAAAAGGAACAGGAGCTGGTCGTCGAAGTCAGGTGTATGAATGGATATGTGGAAAACTCGCAATAAAAATAGGGTTACCGATTGCACCATTTGAACAAGTTTGCATACCTGAAGAGTTAGTCCACGGAAACCCGAGATATTATGATCTCAAAAGTGGCTTTGCTTTTGGGTCAGAAAAACAGATGATTATGGAATTAAACTATGCGGGAATTAGTCAAATTTCAGATGAATTACAAAAAATGGTTCTTGCATTTGACTGGTGGATTAAAAATGAAGATAGAACATTGACCGAGAATGGAGGAAACCCTAATTTGTTTTGGGATCCAAGTGAATCTAGATTAGTTGTTATTGACCATAATCAAGCATTTGACGAGGATTTTTCCACGGACAACTTTAAGAAAAATCATGTCTTTAGCCAACAATATACTGATCTCTTCAGTGATGCTTTATATCGAGCAGAGTACCAAAGAAAATTTCAACTTGCGCTAAAAGACTGGGATGAAATATGTAGTGGTCTACCTAAAGAGTGGTATTATTCCGATCAGGATATGACAGTTCCAGCTGATTTCGACTTAGAAAATATTTTTAAAACTTTAGACCGATGTAATAATGATTCGCTATGGAAAATGACATGAAAAAGATAGCTTGCCAATATGCGATAGTGCGTTTTGCCCCATTCATTGAAACCGGTGAATTCGCGAATATCGGTATTGTAATTATATCCCCTAAGAATCGTTTTTTTGGATTTAATCTTGCAACTAAAAGACATGGAAGAATTACTCAGTTTTTTGATGAGATAAACGCTAATGTATATAAAAATACTGTTTACAACTTAAAACAAGAATTAGAACGAATTTCTGACAGTCTAAAAGCTCATGGTTTCGACAAACGCTTTAAAAGCAATGATATAGACTATTCAACGAATCTTTTTACTGAAATAACGCGAGCGCGCGAGACTATAATACAATTTAGCAAAATTCGAACAGTATTAACAAATAATCCTGATAACACTTTGAAAGAACTCTTTAATTACTACGTTGAGCGTAACTTTGTTACCAAAAAATATGAAGAGGCTTTGCTTGAAAGTGGCATACGCAAATTATTGTATAATGCTAATATTGGAGACCGCTTTTCAAGAGAGAAAATAGGCGATGCTGCTTATCATGTTTCATTTCCTTTTGTAGAACAAAGTAGAAGCAATAAACGAAGAAAAAATTATAAAGCCCCTTCATTTAGCTCATGAAGATTCAACCAATATATTTAATCATGGGGCAGCTTGGATTTATAAAATAAACAAGCTAAAAGAAAAACACTTATTGCTTGCTGATAATGTACTGTTTACTCTTTCTCTCCCACAAAAAGATAGCGTAAATCGATACGATGCATATCAGGATATAAAAGAAAACCTAATTGAAACAGGTGTTAAGGTCATACCCTACCAAGATGAAAATAAAGATAAAATTTTAGATTTTGCATTGAGTTAATTTTCATTCTATTTTGTAGAAAATTTAGTAGATAATTGCGAGCATTTAAGCTTTCTAAATTTAGATATTCTAGTACCTGTCACCCTTAGCACTGAGCTGAATTTGAAATCAGTGCTACAAAGCACCATTATCAATTAACAACTGATAAATCTCCTCAGCCATTTTCTGGTAGCCGGATTTATTGAAATGCACCATATCGGATTTGTACGAGCGTATACGGAGCAAGCCGGAGATTAATTCGCCATCGAAAACCAGTTTATGTTCTTCTGCCAGTTCTTTATAGAAAGGCGCGACATCGGAGAAAAGCTGTTTTTGCGGCACGCCGATCAATACCAGCTGTACGCCCTGCTCTTTTGCCAATGCAATCATTGCCGCAAGGTTCTGCTTGGTTTGCTGTAGGTTGTGATTGCGTAAAATATCATTACCGCCTTGCAGCAGTATCATTAGATCAGGATTGGTTTTTGCAATCACATCGGCAAGCCTTGCCAAACCATGTTCGGTGACTTCCCCCGAGATACCTGCATTCACCACCTTACGACCGCTGAGCTGGGCTAATACGCTCGGATAACTGTGTTGCTTAGTCGTCCCCACTCCTTCTGTGAGGCTATCTCCAAATGCCAGTATCGTCGCTTCAGTGGAAACGCGCGATAGTGCCTTCTGACTGTCACAGCCTTGAATAAACAGCGCCAGAATAAATAGGGTGACTGCGTGTTTAAGCGCGCTGGATAATGGATGGTGATTGTTTCTCATAGGCTCAATTATGAAATAGAATTGCAGAAAACGGTAATCGAGCTGATGAGCCGTCGTTGAGATGCTAATAAATGATGAATTCTGAAAAAGTGGCCAAAAGGTGGGGGGTGATCTTTAAAACCCTCATTCAACCTTTTCTAGCCTTAAAGCCTGTCTAGAAACTTACTCTTTTTCCTTGTCTGTAACTTCGGGGTCTTCTGCGAAATGAAGCAGTGTGCCGGCGGGATCCCAGACATAAGTAATGATTAGGCCCCACGGCATTAGTTTGGGTTCGGCAACTTTGGTGCCGGGGAATTTTTCAGTGAGTTTGATGTTGGTGAAATGATCGTACCATTCCTGCGCAGAGTTAACCCAGAAGTGCAGCATCAGGCTTTCAGAGTAGTTATTGTGGTTTTTTGGCAGCAGTAAAAAGCGGTAGCCAAATTTGGTGTCTACTTCGCAGACTTCGTCGGAATCCCAGTTTATGTCAAAGCCTATGCATTCATAAAATGCTTTGGATACCTCGTAATCATTTGAGGGAATGAATGGTTTAAAGTCTTTGATTTCACGCATCGTCTATTCCTGTAAATCTCCTGAAGGTAGTGTATGGCTTGCTGGCTATTCACCAAAAGTATGCTTTATTTTTCCATTATTGAATACCATTACGAAAATCTGGCCGCCCGCTGTTTTGATTGATCCAGCAGCGAGGTGATACTCGACGAGCCAATACGGGGTCCTGTATTCAGAATACACTTCGTGGTATTCAGCCTTCCTCAGATAGTGTTTTTCATTCACCAGTTTTTGTTCTTTTACGTATTCCCGCGCCATACTGATTGCAGTTTCAATCGTGTAGGCTGCGAGCTTAATCGTTTTTGCCTGAATGGCGGTAAAGCCTAGTGTAGCAATCACCTGTAGCGCTAATATATATTTCAACGTTTCTGCTGATTTCCTGATTTTGCGGGATATGCTTTGATTAAAACATTGAAATTACAATCAAGGTTAAACCTGCAATTGCCAGGGTGCGTAAGCCCGTCCATAACCAAAACTCTTTACCCACAGCCCCCAGCATAACACCGAGAAAAAAGATGACGATCATGGCGAGAATGATTGCCACTATAAAAGGCGATAGGGGCAATATGATTCCTGCCTGGGTTAACCATAGCGGCGTAATAATCAGCAATGAAATCAACAGCGGCGACAGACCATTAACCAGGGCTACTAGTATCGGCATGTAACGACTTGCTTTGCCATAGTCTGATTCACTCAGGTCAGTCAGCAAGGCACCTTCAAGTTCCTCTAGCTCTTTTTTCCTTTCTGCCACTTCACTCAGATAAGCACTACTGGTGCCACTCATAAATAGTGCTATTGCTGCGCCGAGGCATGCGGTAATGGCTATTGATATATCGACGTTTTCTGTGGAAGCGAACGCCACCATCAAACCCAGCATAGTAAGCGCGCCATCAAAACCATTGGTGACGAAATACCTGCGTGCTATGCCTTTAGCGCGATTGGCATGAATTAAAATGCGGTTATAAACATGATCTTTCATTAATCTGCTGCGATCTGTTCTAACTTATCAGAGCTAACAACCTGCACTTCGTCGATACTATGTACCGAAGCGCCTAATTCCTTGATATGTGCAGTTAAGCGCTCAAAGTCAATATTATCCCCTTCGATTTCTGCGACCACGCTTTCTGTTTTTTCATCTACCTCGACAATGACTAAGGTAATCTGGATTTCACCTGCATGTTCAGCCAGAGCAGATGCAAACTCCAGAGCATTGGGTTGATGCGGTTTGAGGATATCAAGAATCAGTTTTTTTACTTTAATCATGTGTTCACCTTGAGCAGAAGTTAGAAGCCTGGATTAAGGGACCTCTGATCAAGTCCAATAATAAACAAGAAATTACTTATGCATTCTACCTTATAGGTGAAACGGGATTAGTGACTAAGATCTATTTTGTAACGAATTGCAGGAATTATGGGACACCCCCCACCTTTTAAGCTGTTTTTTATAATTAAAACATTGAAAAACTCATAAAAGGTGGGGGGTGGCTGTTTTTTAACTCTGCTTTAGCACTAATATTTCAAACCCTATACTAACAAATATATTAAGCCTAATAAAAGGACTCGGGAATATGGGTAATTTCAATAGATTCAATATTGACGGAGGTGACGTGGGCATATTCAGGCCCCTGTTTTAACCACTCGATTAAGCTATCTAGATCAGTATCACTTCCATAAGCAAGCACTTCCACCCTGCCGTCGGGCAGGTTTTTAGCGTAGCCAGTTATCCCCAGCCGATTTGCCTGCTCGCGAGTGGCCCAACGAAAACCCACGCCCTGAACACGGCCGCTTACCCATATCTTGATAGATTTCTTATGCGTCAAGATGTTCTTCAAAAAACGCAATGGTACGAGACCAGGCTAATTCTGCGGCTTTTTCGTCATAGCGCCCTGTTGAGTCATTATGGAACCCATGATTTGCGCCTTCATAGATAAAGACTTGATAATTGGCTTTAATTGCTTTTAAGGCTTTTTCGTAATCGGGCCAAGTGGCATTGACGCGTTTGTCTAATTCGCCCAGCTGTATCATCAGCGGTGCTTTGATCTGGGGGATAATGTCGGCTTTTGCCGGTGTGCCGTAAAATGGCACGGCTGCATTGATGGTGTCTGGTATCGTGGCTGCCAGCATATTGGAAATGTAGCCACCGAAACAGAAACCAACCACACCGAGTTTGCCATTGCCTTTTTCGTGACCTTTAATAAACTTTGCAGCGGCGATAAAGTCTTGCTCTATTTTGCCTTTATCCAGCGATTTTTGCATGGCACGACCTTCGTCATCGTTACCGGGATAACCACCCAGGGTATGCAATGCATCTGGGGCGAATGCGATAAAGCCTGCTTTTGCGAGCCGTCGTGCGACGTCTTTTACATAGGGGTTTAGACCACGATTTTCGTGAACGACTAGTACCGTTGGCGCTTCGTCATCGATGACTGTGGGTACAACCAAATACCCTTTGCCTTTACCGTGTCCCTCGGGTGAATCGAATTCTTGATAGCTGGCTTTTATCGCTTCATCGTTAAAGGAGACTTGTTCGGCGAGTGCGTAATTTGGCAGCAATGCGCTTGAAACCATGCCCATGGTTAGACCCGCGACACCGAGTTTGCCAAGGCGAGATAAAAATGTACGTCGATCAATAAAGCCGTGAGCGTACTCGTCATACCAATCAAACGCTTCTTGCGGGATTTGTGGGTTTTGAATTTGTGAGCTCTGGTTTTGCGAATCTGGGTTTTGCATAGTCGACTCCTGTTTGCTTTTTATTAGTTATAAATGGTTATGTATAGTTAGTTCAATTTATAGATTATTAAGTGCGTGTAGTAAAAATTAAATTTAGCATACTGAAGGTTATTTTCACTGCTTATGATTCATGATCTTTTAAAAAGTGACCTAAAGTGGGGGGGTGTGTTTAAAGCAAAAAAAGCACCCTTGAGGTGCTTTTTTTGCTTTGAATACTTTTGTTATTTTGAATAAGAGAGTGTTGCTAATTTAATCCATCAATCTTTTCCAACTTTAAAACTGGGTATATTCGTCGTACCAATGACGATCAATACCAAAGCCACAGACAGAAAGAAAAAAATAGTTGCCAACAGGCTGGCACTTATTGGATCTTCCCAACCTAATGTATCAATTTTTAAAGCGAGATAGATACCGCTAGCGATCGCCGCGATAACACTGCTCGCTGCAAAATACAGCGCTGATTTCTGGAATGTGCTCTTTTTGGTTTTCTTTACGAGAGCGTCTTGTGGTACGAGATTATCTTGTGATGAGTTCATTGCGCTAGGATACTCTTTATCAACATTAAAGTAAGAAAAAACACTTGTAAGTGGAGGTTGATTATATGCAAATCCAAATAATCATTCAGAGCATTCAGGTTTTGATTCAGATCAAGGCGCACCTGCGCACAGAATGTGAGCGTATAAGTATACGTAACCATTCGAGTACAAACAGAAGCTCTAACCTAGTCTAATTAATTTAGGCTTGCTAAAACTCCCCCTGTCTCCTTCAAAGTTCATTGCAATAGAATAACTACTCCAATTCGCTTTGAAGAACACAGGAGAAATTTTTCCTGCGCCTACTCTTAATCAACTAGAGCAGAGCTTCTTTAGCAACGCCGAGTTGGACCGAAAGATGAATGCCCTACTTCATTGTGACTAATTCTTCTGCGCTTACCGGATGAATCGCTATCGTGTCATCAAAGTCCGCCTTGGTCGCACCCATACGAATCGCTACGGCAAAACCTTGCAGCATTTCATCTGCACCTAAGCCGATTATGTGACAGCCGATGATTTTCTCGTTTTCACCCTGTACAATTAACTTCATATGGGTTTTCACTTTATGCCGCGTCATGGTGTGATACATCGGTACGAAGTCTGTTTTGTAGACTTTAATTCCACCATTAGCAATGTCATCTCCATACACTTCTTTGGCTTTCTCTTCGCTCATGCCGATTGTGCCGATTGGTGGATGTGTAAACATCACCGTGGCGATATTTTCGTATGACATTTTGCGTTCTGGCTTGCCGCCGTATAAACGATCACCCAGACGACGACCTGCTGCAATGGCTACTGGCGTTAGTGGTGCTTTACCGATGATGTCACCGATCGCATATATGCCGTCAACCGTTGATTTTTCGTAATCATCGACGACTACCATGCCGCGTAGGGTCTAGCTTCGACATCGGTGTTTTCCAGGCCGATATTGTCGGTGTTTGGACGACGTCCGATAGCCCAGATGAGTGAGTCTACATCTGTTATTTTAGTGCCGTTTTCAAATTCGATAGTAACCTGCTTAAGACCGCTGGGTCCTTCACCTTGATCGACTACTTTGCTGATGATTTCATCGTGGTAGCGTTTAAGGCCATCATCTTTCATTTGCTGTGCGAGTGCGTCATGAATAGTATTGTCGAAACCTTCAAGCACTGGCCAACCTTGGTGCAGTACTGAGACATCTGAACCTAAGCCGTCCATAAGCATTGCCAGTTCTAGGGCGATATAACCACCGCCTACGACAACGACTTTTTGTGGTTGTACTTCGTCGAGATCCTGGAAGAATCCATCCGAATCTATGCCGAGTTCTGCTCCCTGAATATCATTTGGAATAATTGGGCGACCGCCTGAGGCGATTACAATGTTGTCGGCCGTATAAGTTTCCCCATCAACCTCAAGAGTTTTGTTATCGAGGAATTTAGCAGCGCCTTCGATGACTTCTACGCCTGCACCACCTAAGTAACCATCGTACCAATCGAGAATGCCACCGATGTAATTTTCGCGTTTTGCAACGAGCTTTTCCCAGTTGAGCATGCCAGATCTTTGACCATCAAAGTCACCTTCCAGATCGACATTAAAACCATAATCCTGAGCATCCTGTAAGCCATGTGCTACACCTGCGGCATACCACATCACTTTTTTCGGCACACAACCTACGTTGACACAGGTGCCACCGAGTTCTTTATTTTCAATTACCGCTACTTTCGCGCCGTAAGATGCTGCACGCTCTGCGATTGAAAGACCGCCACTGCCAGCGCCGATTGAAATTAGGTCGTAGTGTTTGCTCATGATTTTTGTATCCCTGAAAAACCCCCTAAAAGTGGGGGGGTGTCTTTTTTTAATAGTACACTATTGCTACAAGTGCGGGAAAATCCCGCACTTGTACTTTACTTTAAAAGTATTGATTTGGATGCACTGATTAGCGCTTAAGGTATTCTTCCAAGTCAGATGAACCACCTACATGATCACCATCAATGAATACTTGTGGTACGCTTGATGAACCTACCATCGCACGCAAACTACGATCCGTGTAATCACGACCCATAACTAGCTCTTCGTATTCCATACCTGCTTCTGTTAGCATTTCTTTTGCTTTTGCACAGAAAGGACAGCCTTTACGAGACATTACTGTCACACTTGCTGGTACTTTTGCATCTGATGCGAGGTAATGAAGCATGGTGTCTGCATCTGATACGTCAAAGGGGTCGCCGTCAACGTCTGCTTCGATAAACATTTTCTGCACTACGCCGTCTTTAACCAGCATAGAATAGCGCCATGAACGCTTGCCGAAACCTAGTTGCTCTTTGTCTACCAGCATACCCATGCCTTCTGAGAACTCACCGTTTCCATCAGGGATAAATGTGATGTCGTTAGCGCCCTGGTCTTCCTGCCACTCGTTCATTACAAATGTGTCGTTTACAGATACGCATAATACGTCGTCTACGCCATGCTCTTTAAATGCAGGTAGTAACTGGTTGTAGCGTGGCACGTGTGCTGATGAACAGGTTGGTGTGAATGCGCCGGGCAGTGAGAATACAACAACTGTTTTGCCTGAGAATAATTCGTCAGTTGTTACATCTACCCACTCGTTATTTTGACGTGTGTGAAATGTTACGTTTGGGATGCGTTGTCCTTCTTTGTTTTCAAATGACATTTTACTTTCCTTTTCGTTAAGTTAATAAATAAACGTTAAAATTTGGTGTCTTAATCATAGGGTCTTAATACTGTAAAACAATGATTAAAAACCTCTAATTGTTTTGAAGTTGATGTGGATCATAAAGCGATTCTTTCATTCTGTAAAACATATTGTTTTTATCGTTACATCCTATAAAATAGATAATGATATTTAACAAGTTGGATACAATTTTTCTATGAATTTACCTACCATTAAACAACTTCGATATTTTGTAGCACTGGAAAAACACCAACATTTTGGTAATGCGGCGAAGGCCTGCTTTGTCTCTCAGTCTGCTTTTAGTGTGGCAATCAAGGAATTAGAATCTCACCTAGGCGTGCAACTGGTGGATCGAACCAATAAAAGCGTGACAATCACCCGCACTGGCCGAGAGATAGCTAATCACGCACGGCTTTGTCTAAGGGATTTGGAGTATCTTGCGGAAGTTGCTCATAGCGATCAAAAGCCTCTCACAGGGCGTTTAAATCTCGGGATAATCCCTACGATTGCACCTTTTATTTTACCTGAGTTATTACCTAATTTAAGGTCATCCTTCCCCGATTTAAAACTCTACCTGCGTGAGGATACCACCCAGTCATCGCATGATTTATTAATTGAAGGCGAACTGGATTTGATTCTGATCGCACTACCTTACAAGCTGAGTAATGTAGAAATCATGCCGTTATTTAAAGATCACTTTTCACTGGCATGTCATAAAAATAGCAAAATTATTGACCCAGATAATTATTCCTTGAATAGCTTACCCAAAGAGAGCGTGTTGCTTTTAGAAGATGGCCATTGTCTGCGTGATCATGCTTTGTCGGCGTGTAAAATCCGTAATCAGGATACGGTCAGCCGTTTCGCCGCGAGCAGCTTGCTTACACTGGTTAGCATGGTTGATTCTGATATTGGTATTACTTATCTGACTGAAATGGCAAAAAATTCTTCGTTATTACAACATACCGACATTGAAACCCACCCACTTGATGAAAAGAGCTTCCGTGAGATCGGTTTGGCATGGAGAAAAGGTAGCGCACGAGAGGAAGAATTCAAACTTTTAGGTGAAACCATAAAAACCATGAAAGCAGCTCAAGCCCACTAAAATAAGCCTGACAAGCTAACTTAAGCCTGTGTTAAGCATGTTTATCATAGTATCGAAACTATAAAATTATTATGTTTTAAGCTTGATGTCTAACTTGGGAAAGTTGGCTATTAAGATAGAGTTTCGATTCATCATACAAATTACTCCAAATTACGCCAAATAAAGAGCAATAAAAAGGAATCATTATGTCTTCAGCTGAGACTTTATACATAAATTCAACGATATATCCGGCGTTATCGTTGATTTTTCCTTTAGAAGGTTTATCTAAAACAGATGCTAAAACGACTATCGGGCAAATAGATCCTGATACAGCTTGGCATTTTTATTCCCACTCTATTCGTAGAAATCCGAATGATTTAGAGCTTCACACGCATCGTGTATTTTTCGCTATGCTACATAAAAATGCTGTGCTTCTAGCCGGTTCTTTACTCGACCTTTTTTATGTTTTAAAAGACGCTGGTACAAACCTATGTATTCGTTTACTGAAAGCATCTATGCCTTATCTCGACAACAAAGATACATTGTATTTTGCGATGTGGATTAAAACGGGCATCAAAAAAGGCATGGGGCATAAAGGGGTTGCAGGCTCAGTTCTCTCTGATGGATTACATGGCCCTGATCTGCCTTTAATTCATATCGTGAAGGATGAATCTGAGAAGGCAAAGTTATCTCCACTAGAAAAAGCGAGATCATGCATTGAGTATGGACAATTAGATGTGGCGAAGGCAATCCTCGAAGAAGCAATAGCTAAAGACAGCGAAAATGAGTAGCTATTGGAAGAACTGGCTTATCTTAGAGCAATACAGTAAAAGCAGAGCAATACAACCTGAAGTAGAAAAACAATCTTCAGGCAGTTCATTAAATAAATTAAAAGAACAAATATTTAGCTAGGACGACTCGGAAGAACTAAAAAATGTAAAAAACTATGTTCAATAAAAACAACGATAAAATTCGTATCGCTATACTTGAAGTCAGCGACCAGAATGATGCCATTCTGGATTATTATTTCAGCACGGCAGGCAAGTCGATTTACTCTCTTGTGAATGAAGGTGATGCCGATGCATTTATCACTGATTATGATTATCCAGGGGCTGTAGATCACTGGAATGAAATATCTAAAACAAGTAAAAAGCCCGGAGTTATTCTCTCCATCAGTGAAAAAGAAATACCAAATGCTGTTTGGTTAGCTAAACCACTGTCTTCACAAGCATTAACAGAAGCTGCAGATAAAATTCGTAACTTAATGAGACTGTTGAGACTGTTGAGACTGTTGAGACTGTTGAGACTGTTGAGACTGTTCAAGATGAGCCTCTACTGGACAATGTTAGACAAGAAAATGTTACACAGAAGAAGTTTCCGAAATAAAGTTTGAAGATATTATCGAAGACACTTCAGAAGAAAATAATAAAGAAGAGAAAGATGAAAAAGATAAGAATGAAGAAGAAACGGAAGGATCTTTACTTATCCAGTCTTTAAAATTTGAAAATGCAAAAAGTGAATCAGATATAAACTCACAACCTCAGACACAATCGATGTTTAAGGAACAAATTAATACAAGTAAAAAAGAAACTATTCCAGTTAAAGAACTTGCTATGGCTGGTTCTGTCGCTAGTTTAGATTTCAGTGGTTCCTCTGACACAGAGATCGAATTTGAAACTGAATCACTTAAAAAATCGGACCATGTAGTTGCTGATCTTAATGAGCATCGCGAACTAGAAAACAAAGGTAATGTTGAAAAGCATCTTGAAGTAGAAAACAAAGATGAAGTAGATTTAGATATTTTCAACGAAGTAATCGAAGCGGGAGAAAAGCCTTTTAATACTGAAATCCAAGAGTCAACAAACGATACAACAGAAGCTATAGAAATCTCTGATGCAAATGAAATAGATGAAGTGTGATGCTTTGATAGCCTCACTGATTCAAGGTGAGGGCAATAAGAAGCCTGAAGAAGAGATATCTGATGAGTTTCTGAGTAGGACTACAGAAAATTTAGCACATTCAGATACTACTGAGACAACAACAGATTTAGACTCCGATATAGAACTACTCGACTTAGAAATTGCGGTTGAGAACACCCTGGATGACATAGACCATGAGTCAAACAAAGAAGAATCATTCGAAGATAAACTATTGACCGTCGAAGAATCTCTTAAACTTGCGGAAAATGCTGAAATATCTAATCAGGTGAAAGTAAAAGACCTTGCATCATTAAATGAAGACTTGCCTGCCCTAAGCTCTTTATCAAATAAAGAGTCTTTAGCTGCTGAAGGCTCGTTAAAAGTTAATGACTCTAAACCTGATAAAAAGCCTGCAGAAGTTAAAGATTTTTTCGCCCATGATAAATCAATGGAAATTGAAGAAGCCTTGTTAGTTGAAAGATTACAAGAAGCTGATGATAATCTTCAGTTAAATTCAATAGATAAAGCTAATAAGAAAGAAGAAAAATACGAATCTTTAATCGTTGAAGATGTAGTGATGCAAGATGCACCTGTTCTAGATGCTGATGAAGTGACTTTTGTAGAAACTCTGGAAATAGAATCAAAAGATATCACCGCAGATATCCACACAATTGAGACCCAAATCCAGCCTCCTAACGAAGAAGAGATGGAAGCTAAGCTTGAAGAGGATTTGTTTAATTTTGACCCAGATTCACTGCAACTTGATGAATCTAGACAAAAAATATCAATTGAAGAGGATGGGTCAGCGATTAATCTAATGGATGTCCATATTGATGATTTAGATAAAGATGATTTAACAAATAACTTAATTATTAATATCGATGAAACAGTTAAAAAATCTAACGAAAAGGCAGAAAAAGAACTTATAGATATTCAGATGGGAGAAGTTGCCGATATTGACCTGACTGCTAATTCATTAATAGGTAAAAAAGAAAAACAAAGTCAGGAAAAAGTCCAATCTGAGGAACTTGAACTTCAGTCTTTGTTAAACGAAATCAGACAGGAAGCTGATAAAAAACCTAATACAAAGTATTCATCGAAGAACAAAACCAAAGTCGATGATTATGACCAAACGAAAGCAGAAAAACGCTGGGCTTTATTATGCGGTAATAAAGAGAATAACAACGTTAATAAAGATTCAAAAGATAACTATTATAAGCTTAATCAACATATGTTAGCTGTTTTACTTGATCAAATTAAAGTCGCTAAAGCAGATAGTAAAAAGGTATTTAGACTAAAACATGATGACTTCATTATAGTGATTAACTCTGATGGTGATTCAATCTACTGTAATTACGCATTAGATAAGGAAGAATTCGCAAACTTTTGTTTCAATACTGTTAATCCTGATGATTTTAAAATTCATGAATTAGATTACAGTGAGATCAAGCTTTACCAAACCAAATCCAAAGAAAACCCTGAAAAAGCGCATTCATTCGAAGCATTTATCTGGACTGTTAGCTTACTCACATCCCGCGGCAGATTGTTAGAACACACTGATATTAAAAAGAAAATAGGCTTAAAAATCTGGCCGAATCTCACACGCATAGAATCATTTCCGCATGTGATGAATATCGCTGCGGTGTTCAGCAAACACCCTGGAAGTCTCAAAGATGTTCCTCAATGGTTAAATATTCCACAATGCTATGTGTTTGCTTTTTACAATGCTGCTGTGGCTTTGGATATGATCGAATTTAATAGCAACAACCTTAAATCATCAAAATTTGCTTTCAAATTAAACGCTTTTCCTGAAAAGAATAAAGAACGTGGTTTCTTTGGAAGACTGTTTCAAAGGTTAAAGTCATACTGTATGTCTACTACTAAAATGGCAATTTCAAACAAAAAAATAATTTTTACTGGACCAGTCGGCTCAGGAAAAACCACAGCGATTCAAACGATCAGCGATATTCCTATTGTCAGCACCAATGAAGAAGCTAGCAACATGATAAAAAATCGCAAGCCACAAACAACGGTAGCGATGGATTATGGGTGCATTAAAATAGACAGCAAAGAAATAATACACCTGTACGGAACACCCGGACATGAACGTTTTAGTTTTATGTGGGATATTCTGACAAAGGGAGCAGTTGGTTTGATTTTATTGCTTGATAATTCCAGAGATAACCCACAGCAAGATTTAAAATTTTATATTCAATCTTTTAGCAAATCCATCCAGGAAGGCGATTTAATTATCGGTGTAACCAGCATGGATGAACACAAAACACCAAGCATAAATGATTATAGACAGTGGTTAGATAAGCTCTCAGTATCAGCACCTGTGTTTACTGTTGATGCTCGTGAACACAAGGATGTTTCTTTATTAGTACAAGCTTTACTTTATTCACTAGACCCAGGAATTGCGGCTTAATGAGTAGTTTTTCACTTAATAGTAATTTATACATCAACATTACACCACGTGGTGCTTATTACGCAGTACAAGATAATGCGAGTGATGTTACGCGTAGCATCTTACTTAAATTGCTCATGATGGATGATAGCCCAGAGCTGACTGATAGCTCGGTTACTGAGTTATGTGAAATGGAGCTTGAAGATGCATCTAATATTATCCATAGAATACAGGAATTGGGTTTAATTTCCGGGCAGCAAGAAATCGAAAGGGCACCTGAAAAAAATCTGGAAGATTTTCTCGAAGAATTACTTGGAGCGCTTTCAGATTCTAAAAAAGTATTACTCGCTGAACACAGCGGGCTTTATTTGGGTACATCTGGATTTTCACACGAAGTTGCTGAAGAGCTAGCAGCCATAAGCGCAAATCTTTCTGATGTTTATCAAAGTCATAAACGATTACTACACGGCAATTTACGTTTTAAGCAACACGCTTGGGGCTTAATAGATACTGCAGGTAATAGTGAAGTAGGCTTTTGGCCTTTATACATTGGTTATAACCAATTTGCTTTAGTTATTCATGGCATGCCACAACTCAATAGGGCTGCTTTTAAGCAATTAGTGTGGTCGTTAATGAGACGTTATGGTGCTACTACGTAAGTTCCTATAATAACTGGCCAACAGTCTATCGGATGAATAAGGTTTTTTTAAATAACTAACTTCAATGTGTATTCAAAAAAACGTTGAAACACATAATAACAAATATAATTTTTACTAGGGGTACACAACATGCGTTCTGAAATGCTTAGTTCAATTTTAAGCGATTTAAACGGTTCAAGTGCTGATATTGAAGCATCTGCGGTTTTATCAACAGATGGCTTAATGATGGATTCTCTACTCCCTTCGGGAATGGATGAAGATCGTGTCGGCGCAATGAGCGCAGCAATGTTATCACTGGGTGATCGTACTTCTGAAGAATTAGCTCGAGGAGCGCTAGAGCAAGTGCTTATTAAAGGCGATCACGGTTATATTTTGATGACTTATGCCGGTCCTGAAGCAATTATTATTGTTTTAACAAAGCCAGAAGCACGCATTGGATTAATCTTCCTTGATGTAAAACGCGCAGCAGACGCTATCCAAAAAATTGTTAAATAATCTAATGTTTTAAAACAAAAAAAACTTTTAACTAATAAGCAGGCCTTCCCTCTCTTTTTTTCTATATATTCACTATTCAAAGTAGAAAGTCACCCCCCTACTTTTGAATGATATTACGTTTTTGTTATTTGAAAACGTAAATAGAATTTATGCAGAGTAAGGCACTTTTTTTGAACTACCTATTCTCTTTAAGAATATTGGCTCTTTATTTCATTAAACCGCTTTCTTAGTCTTTTCTCAGATACGGGATAAGCTGTTCCTAAATCCTGAGCAAACAAAGACACGCGAAATTCTTCTAGCATCCAGCGAAATTCTACCAAGTCCGGACTTGGACCATGCTTTTTTAACAACGCTTTATAATCATCCCACAACGATTGTATTTGCAAACGTAAACCACGATCTTTATGCGCATCACCAGCTAGTTTATCCAAGTCGCTTTACAATGGCTTTTAGATATCGAGGATACTGACGAATTTCTTCAATATTGAGCACATCAAGAAATCCCGGATAAACCAATGCATTGAGTTGATCAGTTACATCGTTCAAAGTCTCAAGCAGGCTTAAGTCGATTTTGCCTTTTAACTGTTTTCGGATATCGTGATTCAGCGACAACACAGTGAGTAATTGCTGGCATAGCTCTTCAAGATTTTGCTTTAGTTTTGGCTCTTGTGTTTTTAATTGCTCAGAAAATTGTTGCTCTGAAAGCTCACTACCGTGTTTTTTCTCCAGTAATTCATCGGTTACAAAGGTTAAGCGGAAGGTGTTTTCGATAATGCTTTGGGTTAATTCATCACATTTACCCGTGGAGGCATAGTACAAACACATTTTCTGAATATCAGGTATTTGCTTAGACAGCTCTTTTTGCTTGTCCTTGTATTCCAGCAAGATCAAACGTAATAAACCACCTTGCTGCCTGGCTTTTTGTGGCGAATCGAACAACTTAATTTCTACCGAATCACCCTTATCCACCAAGCGCGGGCCAAGCCTTAATTTTCATCCCGGATACATCCATGACGACGCTTTCAGGAAGGGTTTCGAAATCCCATTTTTCAATGCCACTTCGCTCTATTTTATTTGTTGCTCCTTTGGATTTAATGGCAACTTTTCCAGAGCCTTTATAGGCAACCGATTTTTTGAGTTTTTCTATATTCCGCCCAGAACCAATGACCTTACCGGCCTCGTCCATCACTTCAAAGCGCATCAACATGTGGTCACTAAATTGATAGTTTTCCAGTAAATCTTCGCTGATTCTATGACCAGTGATTCTGTGTAATGAAGTACTGATAGCTCTCACTATGGATAGCTTTTCCTGTTCTTTCTCTGGCTTCGTTTCTTTTGCATTTAAGCTGGCGTTTAATGACTCCAAACAAGCCTTTGCATATTCAGGAGCAGGGACAAATTGCTTCCTTACCTGCTTGGGTAAGCTACGGATGAATTCCGTAATCTTCTCTTCGAGCATGCCTGGCACCAAATAATCAAAGTCCGAACTGGAAAGCTGATTGAGCGCTGCTGCCGGAATTCTCACCGTGACACCATCATCATTTGCACCTGGCTCAAAATGATAGCTCAATGGCAAAATCATATCCGCCACATCAAGATGGTCTGGATACAGCTCACCTTGCACATGTGAATCATCGCGTTTCATCAAATAATCGCGCGTAAGTTTTAAGGCATCTGGATTTCCTTTCACGTAGCTCTTTCGCCACTTTTCAAATGCAGGGCCGTTGTAAATTTTCTCAGGAATGATCTGATCATAAAAATCGAACAGAATTTCTTCATCAACAAGAATATCTCGGCGACGTGATTTTGCTTCCAGATTTTCGACTTCTTCAATTAATTGTCGATTGTGTTTGAAGAATTCTGCATTGCATGTGTATTCACCATATACCAGAGCATGTCGGATAAATAATTGCCTGGAAACAACTGCATCGATTGGTCCGTAACTGACACGTTTTTTCGGGGTAATCGTGAGCCCATATAAAGAGCTTTTTTGATCGGCGACAACTTGTGCTGCTTTTTTCTCCCAGCGCGGCTCACTGTATTGGTGATTCAATAAATGCTTGGCTGAATACTCCACCCACTCAGGTTGAATTTTGGCGACCGTTCTAGCGAATAAACGCGAAGTATCGACAATTTCTGCAGACATAACCCACTTCGGTGGTTTTTTATAGAGTGCAGAACCTGGAAATATGAAAAACTTACGATTATTCACACCCTGAAATTCGTTGTTATCTTCTTTAAAACCAATATTGCTAAGCAAGCCGGTTAGCAAACTTTGATGAATGACATTATAACTTGCGCTGTATTTATCATCGTCATCATCCTTTTTTAACTGCTTATTTTTATTACCTTTTTTACTTATTATCTGCGAGCTTATTCTTTTTTACTCTTTCCGACTTTGACAAATTTAAGTCCGTTTCCTTAAGACTCATTTTGAGTTGTCGATACGTTTCATTCCATTCGCGTAAGCGCATAAAGGATAGAAACTCTTTACGGCAAAGCTTTCTTAATTGGCCTTGCGATAATTCCCCGTTTTTATCGTGGTAGTAATCCCATAACTTCAGCAGGCTAATAAAATCTGAGCTTTCATCTTTAAAGCGGCTATGCTTTTGGTCAGATGCTTGCTGTTTATCCAGGGGACGTTCTCGTACATCTTGTATCGACAGGGCACTTACAATTACTAAAACCTCTTGAAGCACACCTAGGTCTTGGGCCGCCAATAACATCCTGCCCAATCTTGGATCAGTCGGAAGCCGCGCAAGATGACGGCCGACCTGGGTAATTTTGATATTATCACCCTTGGCTTTATTCACTGCGCCAAGCTCAAACAACAACTTGTAACCATCACGGATCATGCCTGAATCTGGTGCTTCCAGGTACGGGAAATCGTAAACATCACCCAGGTTGAGCGAAGTAAGCTGCAAAATTACAGAAGCCAGATTTGTGCGCTGAATTTCTGGCAGGGTAAATTCTGGCCTGGATTCATAGTCATCTTCTGAATAAAGTCGTATAGCGATGCCACTACTGGTACGTCCACAACGCCCTGAGCGCTGATTTGCGGATGCTTGTGATACTTTCTCTATGGGAAGGCGCTGAACTCGTGAGCGCCACGAATAACGCGAGATACGCGCCATTCCAGCATCTATAACATACTTTATTCCGGGTACCGTCAACGAGGTCTCAGCAACGTTGGTCGCGAGTACGATTCTTCGAGCACCTGTTGGGTGGAATATTTTATTTTGTTCTGCCGCAGACAGCCTGGCAAACAGAGGCAGAATTTCGACACTGGCTTTGTGATGTTTGGTTAGCGCTTCAGTTGCTTGTCTTATATCGCGTTCACCAGACAAGAAGATTAATATCCCCCCGGGTTTTTCTAGCATCAACTCATCGGTCGCATCTACGATTGCTTGAAGCATATCTTTTTCTTTAGCTTCTTCCTGGTTACCTTCATCTTTCTTTGAATCAGGTTTTTTTACATCAGGAATCAAGGGATTGTAGCGAATCTCAACAGGGAAGGTTCTGCCAGACACATTGATGATTGGAGCATCGCCATCTTCTTTGCCAGTGAAGTTAAAGTGTTTTGCGAAGCGTTCAGGATCGATAGTTGCAGAAGTAATAATTACTTTCAGGTCTTTACGCCGGGGTAGTAGCCAGCGCAAATAGCCAAGTAGAAAATCAATATTAAGACTGCGTTCGTGTGCTTCATCAATGATCAGGGTATCGTATTGGTTAAGATAGCGATCATTTCGAATTTCTGCCAACAGGATGCCGTCTGTCATCAACTTCACATAACTATCATCTTTTAGCTGATCATGAAAACGGACCTTGTAACCGACCACCGAACCAAGTTCGGTATTTAGTTCTTCAGCAATACGTGCGGCAACACTCCTAGCTGCGATGCGACGCGGTTGTGTATGCCCAATGACGCCATCAACACCTCTTCCAAGCTCCAGACACATCTTGGGCAATTGAGTTGTTTTACCAGACCCTGTTTCACCACAAATAATGGTTACCTGATTCTCTTTAATCGTTTTTATTATTTCATCACGGCGTTCTGCAACTGGTAATTCTTCTGGGTAGTCTGGTTTTGGAAGGCGTTGCAGTCGACTCTTTCTTTTTTCGATTGAAGCGTTGATATCAGTTTCTAATTTTTTAAAACGTGAATCATAGGATTTATCTTCTGCTTTTAGTCTGGATAACTGTCTAACTTTATTCGAGAGGAAAAAGCGTTGTGATCCCATACACTTACTGAGCAAATCAAATAGATGTTTCTGATTAGCACGACGAGGCATTATATTTATTCTCTCGTTATTTGCATGATCCCGCTTAGAATGTTTTGAGGGTTTCATATTCGGCCACAACAGTAATCTTTTACAATGCGTTGCACATTGAATGGCAATGTATTAATTACAATAAAATGGACTATAAGTGGGGGGGTGACTTTTAGATTAAACATTTGACAATGATATTAACAAAAACCAGAAGTTTTCGTTAGGGAAGATCTAATCAAGCGATGGGAATATTTTCTTCTTTTTGCTTCTGTAGAACTTTAGACATTTTTTGATCACCGCAACCCTGCTCCGAAACCTGATTCCTACCCTGCTCTTTAGATACGTACAAAGCATTATCAGAAGCTGTTAACAACATTGCAGGGAAAGTAACTTTCTGCTCTTCATCTGGGGTATTACCAGTAAAGTCCCATACTGGCTTACAACATGACACACCAATACTAATTGTTACTATGCCAAATTCAGATTTTGAATGCTCAATCTTTAGTGCTTCGATTTTTTTACGTAAGCGCTCCGCCAACATTGCGGCATTTTCTTGTGAAGTGACTGGCAATAAGACTGCAAATTCTTCACCACCATAGCGAGAAGCCAAATCTGCAGGACGGTGCGAAACAGACTCTAATGCTTTAGCAATTTGTTGCAAACATCTGTCGCCTGCTTGATGGCCATATGTATCGTTATATTTTTTGAAATGATCGACATCAATTAGGAGCAAAGAAATAGGCGTCTGCTCACGCATTGCTCTGCGCCATTCGACTTTAAACTTTCTATCGAAATGTCTACGATTGGCGATTCCTGTTAATTGATCGGTGTCAGCTAAAGCCTGTAAAGCAATCTGTGCATTCTGTAACTCGAATAAAAGACTATAAATATAACCAGAAACCAATACCAGTGTAGCTGCCATTACAATCATGGAGAGAGCAAATAAATCATGCCCTATATCTTTACTTAAGAAAAGCAAGAGGGTAGTAGGAACCAGCGTTACAATTATCTGAAAATAGTAAGCTATTCTGGATGCAGCCAATGTGGGTATAGCCGAAAGCAAAACACTGAATAGAATGAAAACTAATAGACCTAAATGAGCCAAATCATTTGGGAAAAAGACAATGCCGGTTAGCCCCCAGATTGTACTCAATAGTGTCGTAAAAAATACGTGTCTATTAGCCCAACTGGTTAATTCTTGTTGTGTGTATTGACGCTGCGGCTTAAAGCTTTTCCCCATCAAATATCTGACAAGACTAAGTGTTACAACCAAGCCAAACCATATTAAAAGAGATACATGCTTATTTGGAAAATGTAACCAGAAAAAAACTAACAGTACACCCGCAAGTAATATATTACTCCAGATTCCAAGTGTTTTATTCTTATACAGGTATTCGATCTGACCTTGCATTAAGCTATGCGCTTCTGCTTTATCCTGACTCGTGTCTAAAGGCATATTCTCAAAGACTGATTCAACCTTTGCCACAATTCACTCCAGACCTATCTGACTGAGATAACCAGAGGTTTATGCCCTAGTTTTTCAGCGGTAAGTTTCCAGTTATCGACACTTAACTGATCAACAGGGCCAGCTACAACACGATACCAGAATCTACCTTTGACTTTCTTCTTTTGCACGTAGGCATCGATGCCTTGATTACTCAAACGACCACGAGTTTTATCTGCCATGCTCTGCTTTTTAAATGACGCTACTTGTAATAAATAATCGCCAATATTTACAGGTTCTGCCAAAATATCTTCACTCGCAGTATCCACCTCAGCCACTGGCTCAGCTTGTTGTGCATCGTTTGTATTTTGCGATACTTTTTTCTGCTGGACATTTACAACTTGTTTGCGAGTATCTATTGGTCGAGAAGAATTTACCGGTACATCAAGTGTTGGCAAAACTGCATAGTAACTAAACTTGCTTTCACTAGATGGTCTGGCTTTCGCTGGCTCAATTCTACTAGAAGGTGGTATCGTTCTTTGTGAAAAATTATTCAGTGAAGGTGCTGATTTGTCTGCTGATTGAGTACTCTCAATTTTCTTTTGTAAAGAATCAACAATACGAATTCTTGAACTTTTATCGTTTGAAAAGTAGTACATGCCCATGCCTACCAACAAACCAAGAACAATTCCAGAGAACATCCAGATAATCCCACTTCCGCCCACGAATCCTGTATCCAGTGATTCACTTTGCTTAAAATCCTTATACATTTAATTCACTCTTTAGCTTGTTAAAGCCAGTTATAATTATTTAAATTCTTTTTAGAGCAAGAAGTCCCCAATCATAATAATGCCATTAATTTCTAGTACTTACAAGAACCTTCTGATGAAACTTAGCAGTATGAAGCTTATCTTAACTGCGTTTATCCTGCCTATTTACGTTTTTATAAAAAGTCTACCGGATCCACATCTATGCTCCATCGAATGCCACCCGTTTTTCTAATTTTGCCAATTATACTTAATACGCTGTGCAAAAAACCATGCAAATCCCCCCTTTTTTCTGCAGAAATTAACAATTGAAAACGGTATTTTTTTGCCCTTCGCGCTAATGGTGAAGGCATTGGGCCTAACATCGTTACTTTATCGCTATTAATTGCTGATAAGTCAACACGTAATGCTATTAATAAAATTTAGTGCACACTGTAAATCCATTGCATTTACACGCACCAATGCTTGGCAGCCTGATGGTGGGTAGTTCCATAGCTTTCTTTCGTTCAATATATTTTGCGCTGTACTGGCATAACCTTGTGATAATAATGTCAACAACATAGGATGCTGTGGCTGAGATGTTTGTAATATTACGCGGCCTTTTGCCTCTCCTCTTCCAGCCCTCCCGGCAACCTGCAAAACCTGTTGCGCTAAACGCTCATGCGCTCGATAGTCCATACTAAACAAAGCTTGATCTACATCCAGAATCCCCACTAGAGTTAGTTTTGGAAAATCATGTCCTTTGGTTAACATTTGGGTTCCAATCAAAATCACTGGCTCTCCACTGTTAACGATTTCAAGTTTTTTCTCTAAAGAGCCCTTTCTTGAGGTGCTATCTCGATCAATACGAATCACCGGAGTTTCTGGAAAATACGAATTGAGCACCTCTTCAATACGTTCAGTCCCTTGACCCTGAGTTGTGAGTTTTGTGCTATTACAATCTGGACAAGTAGTTTTTACACGTTCTTCAAAACCACAATGATGACAAATAATCTTTCCCATTGCGGCATGATATGTCATACCCATATCGCAATGATCACAGACCGCATGCCAACCACAATCCGGGCACATCAACACTGGAGCAAAACCCCGCCGGTTTAAAAACAACATAACCTGATTGTGATTATCCAGATGTTGTCTTATCTCGGTCATCATCAGGCTGCTAATTCCAGCATCCAAAGGCAAGGTACGGATATCCTGAAGTGCAATTTCTGGCGGATTACTGACCCCTGGTCGATTACTTAGTCTCAAGTAATGATATCTCTCTTTCTCGACATTATATAAAGACTCTAAAGAGGGAGTGGCACTACCTAGCAATACTGGAATTCCCAGGTTGTGAGCTCTTTTAATGGCCATATCTCGGCCTTGATACAAGAACCCTTCTTGTTGTTTAAAAGAAGCATCATGCTCTTCATCGATCAATATCATTCCCAGTTTAAGCATCGGAGTAAATACTGCAGAACGAGTACCTATAACAATATCAATACTTCCCGTTTTTGCACCAAGCCAAACTCTAGTGCGTTCTCCATCAGCTAAACCAGAATGCAAACAATCAATATTACTGTGAGGAAAATATTGTCTAAAGCGAGAAAGCAATTGAGGAGTCAAACCAATCTCGGGGATTAACACCAAGACCTGCTTTTTAGATTTCAGAACTGGTGCAATTACACTTAAATAAACCTCAGTTTTTCCACTTCCAGTAATTCCATGGAGCAAAATCGGGAGCAATTTAGATTCCTTAAAATACTCGTCAATATCTGTTACACATCGCTGCTGTTCATCTGTTAATTTATGAGGAGGACTAACTGAGAAAGCGTGATTATTAGATAGTTTCAATTTAGCGGGATCAACCTCTTCAATATTAACTAATTCTTTTTTTATTAGTTCACGAGAAGTACTTCTCCAGTTATCTCCTATTAGTTGTTTAAGGCTACTGGCTTGCGCTTCCGTTTGTTGAATCAAATAATCGAGCATTGCTTGTTGTTTTGGAGCTCTTTTTAAAGCACACTCTGCTAAATCTATACCTTTTTTTGTCGGCTTCCAGATTTCTATTTGAGGAACACTCTTGCCTTTCCTCAAATCAACGGGTAATGCATGGAATAATACTTCACCCAATGGATGAAAATAGTAATTGCTAGACCAGTGAAGTAAATCTAGCAGGTGCTTATCAATCAGGGGTATTTGGTCGATTAATTCAATAATAGGCTTCAGTGATTTAAATTCACTTTCAACGCCAGTTTCCACAACAATAGCTGTAATTATCGAACTACCCATTGAAACTTTGACTCGACTACCAGGTGCTGGCTGAATATCAGAATCACATGAATAATCCAGAAGTTTATATAGTGGCCTCTGAATTGCTACGCGGACTACATTTGAATAACTATCTTGTGACAAACAAAGATCCTAATTTGGGATTTAATAGTATAGCTTTTAAACTACTATTAATGGAAAAATCAATAGGTAAAAATAAAATCTGAAAAAATTTTATAGTTGATTTTAGAAAGCATCAAATTAATAAGAAAATATAAAGCCTGTGGATAATTTTGTGGATATAAGAGTTTATTTTGAACAATAGAATGTATTTAATCACAAATAGCATTCTTTAGAAGAATATTAGAGAAAACTAATAACTGTTTAATATCAACACGTTAAGAAAATCATATTTTGTTCAAACTTTTAATGATAAACCTTTAACACATAACAATCCAAACTGTGAATAACAAACAAAACAAAAGCCTCTACGCAAGAGGCTTTTATGCATTTTAACCCCATATTTTTAAATATTAGAGATCATAAAAAATTAAAGCTCTTTGATATTTGACACTAATTCACCAGCTACAGCTTGACCATCGCCATATAACATACGAGTGTTATCAGCAAAGAATAAGTGATTTTCTATACCCGAGAAACCTGCTCCTTTTCCACGTTTAACCACAATTACATTTTTCGCGTAATCAGCATTTAAAATAGGCATGCCATAAATAGGACTATTGGCATCTGTTCGCGCTGCTGGGTTAACAACATCATTTGCCCCAATTACTAAAACAACATCCGTTGTAGCAAACTCATCATTGATTTCATCAAGATCATAAATTATGTCATATGGCACACCCGCTTCCGCAAGGAGTACATTCATATGCCCAGGCATACGACCTGCAACTGGATGAATCGCGAATTTTACACTAACGCCTCTATCCTGAAGTTGCTTGGTCATTTCCCAGACCTTATGTTGAGCCTGTGCCACCGCCATTCCATATCCAGGAATTACAATCACTTTTTCTGCAAATGCCATCATTACTGCGACATCAGTACTGTCAATTTCTTTCATAATGCCAGAAACTTCTGAAGCTTCTCCAGTACCACCATCTCCAAAGTTACTAAATAGAACATTACTGATTGGTCGATTCATGGCCTTTGCCATCAACTGAGTTAGTAAAGTGCCTGCAGACCCCACTACAATACCTGCTATCATCATCGCCGGATTTTCCAGTACAAAGCCTTCAAAGCCAACAGCCAGGCCTGTTAATGCGTTGTATAGAGAAATAACCACTGGCATATCAGCGCCACCGATAGGAACAGTCATCAATACACCAAACACTAATGCAAGCACAAAGAAAATAACAAGCGAGCTCATTTCATACTGAGTGCCACTGAGAATAATTGCTAGACCAAACGTTAACGCAATTACAAATACTAATGCGTTCATCCATTGCTGCATGGGGAAGCGAATAACGCCTTTTAAAATTCCCTGAAGTTTAGCAAAAGCAATCAAAGACCCAGAAAATGCCACAGTACCTATTAATGCACCAACAACAGCTAAAGTCTGTACAGTTATACTCATTGGTTGTTGCTGGATTAATACAACTGCAGCTATAGCGGCGGCTGCACCACCACCCATACCGTTATAAAGAGCAATCATTTGTGGCATATCGGTCATTGCAACTTTTTTGCCACTCACATAAGCAATAATTCCGCCAATAGCAATTGCTACAGTCATCAAAATATAGTTGTGATTTATTTCATGATGGAAGTAGGTTATTAGCGTTGCGAGTACCATACCCACACCGGCCCAGATGATTCCTCTTCGAGCGGTAACTGGCGAGCTCATCTGTTTCAATCCAAGAATGAATAACAAAGCCCCAAAAAAGTAAGTAGCTTGGATAATAAAATCAGGCATGATTAGCCCTCCTTCTTATCTTTGTTATCACTAGAGTTACTAGACTTGAACATCTCTAGCATTCGCTCGGTTACCACATAACCACCGACAGCATTTCCAGCAGCTAAAACCACTGCAATAAATCCTATTAGCGTTTGTGTCGTGGTTTCTGCATGACCCATGGCAACCATCGCACCTACCAGAACAATTCCATGAATAAAATTAGAACCAGACATTAATGGCGTATGCAGAATCACCGGGACTTTTGAAATGATCTCGTAACCAGTGACTGCGGCTAGCATAAAAATATAAAGTGCAACAAACCCTTCCATTATTTTTCCCCTAAGGTTTTATTTAGTAACTCTACTGTACCTTCGTGCATTACTTCACCATCTTTCGTTAGCAGGGCACCAATCACAATTTCATCTTCATAATCAGGTACATAATTGCCATTTTTATCGATGAGTAACTGGGTAAAGTTAAATAGATTTTTAGCATACATTTCACTCGCATGGACGGGAACCTGGCTCGCAACATCAATAGGACCATGTATAACTACGCTGCCGTGCTTAATTGTTGCACCAGGCTTGGTGAGGCTACAATTTCCTCCGCCTTCCGCAGCCAGATCAATAATTACTGCGCCTTCTTTCATGCCTTCGACTGTGCTCTGAGGAATAATTTTAGGTGCAGGCTTACCCGGGACTTGAGCAGTAGTAATAAGCACATCTGCAAGAGCAATATAACTTGCTAGTTCCTGCTGTTGCTGTTCGCGTTCCTCAGCAGAAAGCTCTCGCGCATAACCACCTTTACCAACTGCTGATATTTTAAGCTCAATAGCTTTTGCACCCAACGACTCTATTTGTTCCTTCGTTTCTGGGCGAACATCATAAGCTTCTACAACAGCTCCGAGACGTTTTGCCGTAGCGATTGCTTGAAGTCCTGCGACACCAACACCAATAACGATAACTTTTGATGGTCTGATGGTCCCGGCTGCAGTTGTTAACATTGGAAAAAAACGTGGGGCAATATCTGCACCCATAATAGCCGCTTTATATCCGGCAATGGCTGCCTGAGATGATAATACATCCATAGATTGCGCTCGCGAGATACGTGGGATTAATTCCATCCCAAAGCTGGTTATCTTCTTGTCCTGCAAGCTTTTCAACATGGCTATATTGTTATGCGCCATAAGTGTAGTAATCAGGACAGACCCATCACGCATCATCCCGACTTCATCTGAAGTCGGAGCTTGAACTCTCCAGATTATATCTGAGCTCTTGCATAACTCTTCCAGATTAGAGACTAGAATTGCTCCTTCAAACTGCGAATCTGATATCAACGCAGATTCACCAGCTCCCTGCTCCACATAGACTTCGATACCCAACTTAGTTAGTTTTGAAATAACTGTGGGATCGATAGCCACGCGACGTTCACCTTTCGCGGTTTCGCGTGGTATACCTAATTTCAGCGGCATTGAGTTTTCCTCTTTACTATTAAATGCTTCAATTTAAGAAAAAATTGTAAGCATAAAATCAAAATAATGCGCTACTTTACCAGAGCTAAAAATAAAATTCTTTATCCCATAAGCACTAAAGATAGCTATTGATATAGAAACTTAATTAAACACACCCCCCTACTTTGAATGATATTACGTTTTTGTTTTTTTAAAACGTAACTAGAATTTATGCAGAGCCAGGCGGTTTTTACATTATTTAATAATTGATCACTTATAATTGCTTACTTTTCAAATCTCATTGAAAGATCAACCGCAGCGATGTCCTTTGTAATCTGACCAACAGAAATAAAGTCTACTCCTGTCTCGGCAATTCCACGAACAGTATCCAGGTTAACACCACCAGAGGCTTCTAAAGATATTCGCCCATTATTTTCTAATACCGCTTCCCGCATAGTTTTCAAATCAAAGTTATCCAGCATAATCACATCTGCACCGGCTTCTGTGGCTTCTCTAAACTCTTCTAAATTTTCGGTTTCCACCTCAACCCTAATATCCGGGTGCAACACTTTTGCCTGTTTTACCGCTTTTGCAATCGAGCCCGCAGCCATAATATGATTCTCCTTAATCAGTATCATGTCATACAAACCAATTCGGTGATTTCTACCGCCACCGCAAAGTACTGCATATTTTTGAGCATCACGAAGATTAGGTAGTGTTTTGCGGGTATCCAATATTCGAGTATTTGTACCTTTTATTTTCGATACAAATTTTTGCGTTTGGGTAGCTGTTGCGGATAAAGTTTGCAAAAAATTTAATGCGGTACGCTCACCACTTAAGATTGATCTAGAATTGCCAGTTAGAGTGCAAATTGTCTCATTCGCTTCAACTCTTTCACCATCCCGAAAATGCCATTTGATTTCTACCTCTGGGTCTATCTGTTTAAACACTTCATTAAACCAGTGAGTTCCCGCGAGTGTCGCATCATCTCGACAAACCACATTAGCCTTAGATTGGTTTTCTTTTGGAATCAGGTCAGCAGTAACATCACCACTGCCAATATCTTCTTGTAAGGCAAGTTTTACGTGTGAAGAAATATTTTCAGGAAGTTTCATTTCGATCCTTTTGATTAGAGAACTTTGTTCGAGAGTATGACGAGATAAAAAATAGCGTAATTTGATCTGTTTATCTTAAAAAAGAGATTAATAGCAGAGCTATTGAGCGATTTTTTAGGAGAAACAGAGGGAATTCAAGCATTTTTAATCCGGCATATCTTTCATATAAAAGTCTCTCAGTTAATTTGTCACAAAAAAACGGGAAGCAAAGCTCCCCGTCTATTCTATCAAATTACTTTTCCTATAAACTAGGTTAAGTTTTTGTACCTATAACAATTTAAGTTACTTTAAACGAGTCACGCCCATCATTTTAAGTATAGATTTCTCGTAGAAAGGCTCTGAACTACCCTTCTTCATTTTACGGATAAAGTATTTTTCAAATGCTATTTTAGCAAGATGAACCCACTTACCCTTTTTGAACCAAGCTACATTACGCGGTGGAATCTGAGGAATAGCAAGGAATGCAGCGCCGGTATCACCCATATCTGCCAGGCATAGGGCAGTCCAGGTACCTTTCGCGTAAGGCTCTTTGCCTTCTAATGATGCTTTGATGTTATGCACTGCTGAAGTGACCATCGACTCGATCATATAACCCGTTTTTGGGGCACCAGTAGGAACAGGAGTAGCCTCAACAGGAGGAATCGCAATACAAACACCAGCAGAGTAAATATTTTGATACGTAGGGTTACGGTGGTATTCATCAACCATAACAAAACCGCGTGGATTACAAAGGCCTTCTACAGAGGCAACGGCATCAACACCAAAAAAGGCTGGAAGCATCATTGCAATATCGAATTCAATTTCATGGTTATCGTAAATTTCACCTTTAGCATCTAGCTCTTCTACGAACATTTTGCCTTCTTCAACTTTGGTTGTTTTAGCGTTAACCACCCATTTGATGTGTTTACTTCTCAGTTCTGACTCGAGCATTCCTTTTGAATCACCAACCCCACCAAGACCTAAATGACCAATGTAAGGCTCCGATGTAACCATCGTGATATTGAATTTATCGCGTATTTTACGCTTACGTAAATCAGTATCGACAATTAGCGCAAACTCATATGCAGGTCCAAAACAACTGGCAAAAGGCATCGCTCCAACAACAATATGCCCACTACCTTTTTCTATCTGCTTTTGGTAATCCGCATAAAATGCTTCAGCATGATCAACCGTACAGACAGAGTGTGTAAATCCTTTTGGACCACTACCCTCAACTTCGTCAAAGTATAACTTTGGACCAGTAGCTATGATGATGTAGTCATAATTGACCGTATCGCCGCCTTCCATAGTAAGTACACTATTTGCAGGGTCTATTTTGTCTACACGACCCGCGATAAATTTGATGCCTTTTTTGGTTACATATTTCTCGATAGAAAAAGTAATATCGTTACGTGAACGCCAACCAACTCCTACCCAAGGATTTGAAGGAGTAAACTGAAAGTAATCCCTCTCATTTATGAGAGTAATCTCATGACCTGCACCTAACTCATCTTTTAATTCGTAAGCTGCTGGCATTCCACCTGTTCCAGCTCCTAACACAACAATATGTGCCATAATTCGTGCTCCTTATTATTTTTTGAAAAGATCATTCACCTAAGAATTTATAGTACTTATTTAAGGTGATTAACAATAGTAAAAGACCTTTAATAGTCTTCAGTTGATTAAAATGGAAATTACTTACAAATCCTAGGGGATTTATCAATAAAATCACAATAATCACTACCAGTCAATTTAAAACAACCTGATCAATACTATATAGGTATTAGTACTTAACTACCCGCAGAATCACACTTTAAATAAACACAGTGAAGAGCATGAATTTTTTCGGGTATAATTTCGTTATGAATACCTATTTAGTTGGCGGCGCTGTAAGAGACAAATTATTAGGGCTTCCCGTTAAAGATAGAGACTGGGTAGTTGTCGGCGCGAACCCTGAAGAAATGATAGAGCTAAATTTTACCCCTGTAGGTAAAGACTTTCCTGTTTTTTTACACCCCAAAACTGCTGAAGAATATGCTCTTGCTCGCACCGAGCGAAAAACAGCTGCTGGATATACTGGCTTTCAATTTCATGCGGATAATGACGTCACTTTAAAAGAAGATATTTTAAGAAGAGACTTAACCATCAATGCCTTGGTTGAAGACGAAAATGGCAAAATAATTGATTATGTCAATGGCCTTGCAGACATCGAAAATAAAATACTGCGCCATATATCTCCTGCTTTCAAGGAAGACCCGGTAAGAATTCTTAGACTAGCCCGTTTGGCTGCACGATTTTCAACACTTGGATTTACCGTTGCCGAAGAAACCATGAAACTCATGAAGGAAATGGTAAATGACGGCGAAGTTGATTCACTCGTTGCTGAACGAGTTTGGCAAGAAACTGAAAGAGCATTATCGGAGCCTTCTCCAGAAGTATTTATTCAGGTGTTAAGGGAATGTGGCGCACTTAAAATTCTTTTCCCTGAAATTGACCGTTTATTTGGTGTACCTCAACCAGAAGAACATCACCCAGAAATTGATACTGGCGTTCACACTATGATGGTTTTACAACAAGCATGTATTCTTAGTGACGACCCTGTGGTTCGCTTTGCTGCGCTGACTCATGACTTAGGTAAAGGAACAACACCCAAAGAAATACTGCCACATCATTATGATCATGAAGAAAGAGGATTTCATTTAGTCAGAAAGTTATGCGAACGTTACCGCATACCTAACCAGTTTAGACAATTAGCCGAAATTACATCTAGGTATCACACACATGTGCACAGAGCATTTGAAGTTAAAGCAAAAACACTGCTTAAAGTATTAAATAACACCGATGCCTTTCGCAAACCGGAACGATTCGAACAATTTTTACTTGCGTGCATCGCAGACAGTCATGGTCGACCAGGTTATGAAGATTATGATTATCAGCAAGCACCATTTTTTAGTCTAGCCCTTAAGACTGCAGCAGATGTGGATGTTCAAAAAATAATCAAAAAGGGCTTTACCGGAGAAAAAATTAAGGAAGAACTTTATAAACATAGGCTAAATGCGTTAAAATGCTTAAAAGAGACTTTTTCAGAGAAATCATGCGAATAAAGATCTCTTAAAAAATAATTACAATTAGTTGATAATCATTTTATTACAAACGGTTGATTGGGTATTTACATAAGGCCTACTTGAAACCAAATAAAAGAACCATACGTTAGTACTAATAGCTAGCGGTGTAACTAGCGAAGTAAGCAGTTGTGGGATTAGATTTAGAGCAACAAAAACTGTACACGAACGGTAGATTAATAACACATCAACAAAAGGGGCATGACATGAGCATATTAATAGCAGGATTTAATATTGGTGATGTAATCATTCATAGAAACCAGAACTTCCGTGGAGTCATCGTAGACGTAGATGCCGATTTCCAGGGTTCAGATGACTGGTACGACCAATACACAACTAACCAACCTTCAAAAGATGCGCCTTGGTATCATGTTCTTGTTGATGAAGAAGGCTCAATGGCTTACGTTTCAGAACAGAATATTTATGTAGATTCATCAAATATGGAAGTTGAACATCCAATGGTCGACGACATCTTTGAAGATTATGAGGCTGGGCATTACCTGCCGCGCCAAACCATCAACTAATAACATATATTTCATGCCAATCCGTATATGCAAGAATGGCTAAACCACTCCCAGTACCTGGTTGCTTTTATTACTGGGTTACTGGGAGGGGTACACTGTTTTGGTATGTGTGGGAGCATCGTTGGTGCACTTAGCCTAGGTAATATCGGAAATCACAGCACCTCTCAAAAATCCGCATTTATAATTTCACTTGGCTACAATTTTGGCCGAATCACTAGTTACACCATTGCCGGCGCGCTTGTTGCCTTTATCGGCTCATCCTTAATAGAACTAACGGGCTTACAAGCGACTCAAAAAATACTGGCAACGATTGCCTCTCTGTTTATGATTGCATTAGGTCTGTATCTTGCTGGCTTCTGGAGTGGACTAGCAAAAATCGAAGTCATCGGGCAGAACCTTTGGAAGCACATTCAACCCATTGGCAAACGATTTATACCTGTCACTAATTTTCGCCAGGCAGTGCCGTTGGGGTTTATCTGGGGTTGGTTGCCATGTGGATTAGTCTATACCGCACTTATCTGGACATTGTCTGCGGGCAGCACTCTTGAAGGTGCATTGATTATGTTGTTTTTTGGTTTAGGCACATTACCCAATTTACTCGCGATGGGGATCATTGCTGCTCGATTATCTGAATGGGTAAAACGACCCGCAGTTAAAATAGGCGCTGGACTGTTAGTGATCGCTATGGGACTCCTAACATTACAAAGAGCTTTATTATTTTAAAGTTATCTACAGCTAAATTTTAATAAGTCACCCCCCTACTTTTGAATGATATTACGTTTTTTTTAAAAAACGTAAATAGAATTTATGCAGAGCTAGCCACTTTTTTAATATAGATCAGTCATTACTTTTTTCTAATGCAAATCCAGGCAACTTACTATTCGAAACACTAAACAGGGTACAAAGGCTCCAGGCCATTATGCTTTTGTGGCAATGGAGCTGGCTTTCTATAAAGCCCTTTCACAACTAAATTCTCTAACTCTCCGCCACTCCAATCAGCGGAACCTGCTGAGTACAAACTCTTTTCGAGTTGCTCAATTACTTGACTTCCATATCCAAGTGACTGACTAAGAATACCCAGGTTTTGAATTGATTGATCATTCCATTGCGCCCTGACTAACTTTAGCAATAAGCGCGCCGCCATATGCTTATCATTCGCTTTACACGCATCCATAAGTGCCGTTTTTAATGCGTCCACATCTATCAATTGAACTGGTTTTTCTGTCTCAATAATCGACCGGCTGTTATTTTCCCCTCGCTTTTTAAGCCCAAATATAACAAATATTATTCCCCCAACACCTATAAGTAATAATGCAAGAATTTTCCAGCCCCAAAGCATAGGTATCTTTATGATTTCTGCCTGATCTGAATCGATCTTAGTAGCATCAAGATTTTTAGCTGGCATTGGTGGTCTGCTACTATTTTTTTCGATTGCTGCTGCCGGGTTTCCAGCGACTGACAAGCTCCATTCAGGCAGGGTGAAGGTCTTCTTTTCTTTGTTATTCACATCCCACCAGTCCACATTGATTTCTGGAATAACAACTTTGCCTTCTTTGCCGGGGATATAATTGATATCAATTTGTCGAATACCATAAATGGTATTGCCATCATTTGGCGTTTCAGATTTATCCTGGTTCGTATAAACCTTCATACCTTCTGGCTTAGGTATATTGATATCTGGAATTTGCGAGCTTGCTAAACCCTTAGCTTGCAGAATTAATTTTCTGGTAACAGGTTCTCCAACCTTTAATTCCGGGGGAGCCTCGGTCCAGCTATCAGTCATTACTAAATCTTCAGCAGGTAACCATGCCGCTCCTTTAAAGCTTTCTGGTACAGGCAAAACATTTACATCTATTGCCTCACCACTGACACTAAAGGGACGACTCGGTCCTATTGAACGACGACCAAAAAACTCATCAAACGGTGTATTAAAAAATGGATTCCTGTTTTGACCACCAAAAAACTGATTCAGCATATCTGTCTCATCCATTCGTTTTCTGAGGTTTGAAGAATCTCCACCTGAAAGTGCAATACGACCCCTAACAACAGTTGGCGGTATATGTAGCACTCCACTTTTTTCTGGTGATATCACGAAGCGTTTCTCTACCACGACATACTTCTTACCCGCACGTACCACCTGATATTTTTTATCATTACCTAATGCTCTAATATTGGCATTCTCGATCTGGGGTGATAACACCTCTCCGGTTTGCATTGCAGAATCATAATAAAGCTTTACCGTATAAGGTATTTGCTGCTGCACATATATTTCATTGGTTTCATCGTTATCCAGCTCAACTGACGATTCTATAAAAATATGCTTACTGGTTTCAGCTGCAACTTCCGGTGGCAAATTGGCAATGGTGATACTCAGAGGGTTGGTTTTTTCGTTACCGACTGTAATTTCTGGAATTTCCAGTTTACCCACTGATTTTGGCATCAATTCTATGGTCCAGGTTTTCTTGAAACTGCGACTTCCATTGATAATATTGATCTGTGAGCTGGTACTGCTACCTTGCACCTCAAAATCTTTTTGCAACGATGACAAATCAGGCTGCGCATTATTATTTTGATCACTTTGAATACTCAGAGTAATCTGATCACCCTCAAATACGGTTGATTGATTCAACGTAGCTTTAACCGCAGCATAGCTCGGTGAAAAAACTAACAGCATTAGAGTTGATAGTATGGAAAAAAATAATTTAGTAAATGCTGAAATATTCATTACCAAGGCTGCTCCGAATTATCGGCGTTTCCTCTACGCTGCTGATACTGACTTCTAAATTTTCTTCTGAGTAACCCACCAGGGTCATCTGGTATTCGTCTTAACCATTGTTCAGCGGCCATTTGTTCTTCTTCGCTAAGATCATTGGCTTTTTCCTGACCAGACTGCTTTAGAGCATTTAGTTTAGCTTCTTCATCGAGCTCTTTTTGACTTTTTTCCTGGTCTTTTTGTGCATTGGATTCGGCTTGCTCTGTTGCTTCACCTCCACCTTTCTCAACTTCTTGTTCAGAACTCATTTGCTCGTTTTTTTGTTTATCTTGTTGGTTACCCTTTTGATTTTGATCTTTATCCGAACCTTCATTTTCTTTGTTGCCTTGTTGCTCTTTATCTAGTGCTTTATTGGCATCTGAAAACTGGTTTTGATCGCTTTCTTTATGTTTATTTTCTTCACTGGATTCACCAGACTTTTCTTTATCATTCTGTTGTTTTTGATCCTCGCCACTCTGGCTTTTATCTGATGATTGTTCTCCCTGCTCGCCATTTTGCTGGCCTTCTTTACCCTCAGAATTCTGCTGATCTTTTTTATCTTTGGACTTGGAATCACTCTCTGAATTTTCTTTTGAATTTTGATTCGAATTGTTTTCAGATTGTTCTTGCTTTTTTTTCAACAATTCTTCAATTGCTTTTTTATTCTCTTTGGCATCTGCCATATCTGGATTCAATAAGAGCGCTTCATCGTAAGACTTAATCGCCTCTTCATACTTTTTTAGCTTAGCTAAGGTATTACCTTCGTTATAACGGGCATCAGCACCTTCTGACTTTTTAAAATTCTGCAATGCCTCTTCAAATTTTCCTTGCTTATATTCTGCTGTTCCACGGCGAAAAGGAACTTGACTGAGTTCACTGGCCTTTTCAAATTGCTGATTTCGTAGTGCAAAATCAGCCCGCTGCTCTTTATTCTTGGATAGAGTTGCCCAGAGGTCATCCAGAGTAAACGCTGTAACAGATTGAGGTTGTAACATCACCCCCCCACTTATAGCCACAAATACAATATTCAGTAACCAGCCACGTCGAAATGCCAGAGCCGCTAAAGGTAGCAATAACAAGACTATTAATGGCCCTGTTGAATACCACTCTTCATTGTTAATGTCCTGTTCTTCCAGGTTATTTTCTTTGGGATCATTCGATGTTTTATGCGCTATTAAAACTTGAGACAAATCTGAATTATTGGTGCTGATTAGATGATAATTTCCACCTCCCTGCTTAGCTATTTCAGTGAGTTTATCGACTTCAAGCTTCACCGATACATTTTTATTATCTCTAAATCTTAATTCGCCGCCTGCTTCTGTTCCGACCCCTAATACAGAGACAGTATGTCCATCGGCTTTTAATACTTTAACAGCATCAATTGCAGCAGCACTTTTGCTGACACCATCAGCAATCAGCAATACCTGACCATTAGTAATGCCTGCCTGTTTGAACAGCTCATGAGCCTTTAGTAAACCTAAATCAACCCGGCTTCCCTGTGCTGGCATTAATTGAGGCGTTAAAATTTTTAACAGAGAACGAATAGTCTCCGTATCTCTTGTCATTGGCGAAGCAGTAAACGCATCTCCCGCAAAAAGTACCAGCCCAGTCTGACCCTCCTCATCTAGTGAGAGAATATCTTCTATCTTAAATTTAGCTCTGGCTAGACGATTGGGTTTTAGGTCATCTATTAACATGGAATTTGATAAATCAAGTACCAAAACCCTTGCTGAATTAGTTTGAAAAATTGGGCGAGGTATTTTCTCCCATACTGGATCAGCTAGCGCTATTACACCAATCAACCAACCAAAAGCGATCAATGATTTAGCAAATCTTCCAGAACCAGATTGCCTGCCTTGGAGTAAAACAGGCAATAAGTTAGGATCGATGATTTTATCCCAGGCTTTTGAAGATGAAGTGGAGTGAAACCCTAAGCGCAACAATAATAAAAGAGGTATTAGAGTAAGCAGCCAAAGTGGTTGAGTAAAATGGAACTGTTCTAACATCAGAGCACCTCCTTTGGCTGTACTGGTCTAGTCTTTCTAGAAACAGGCAATAGAGAGATAAAGGTTGCCATCAAGCTGCTGCCAAACAACACGATCAAGCTACTTAAGCCGAGTGCTATTGCCAGTGGGTAATAAAAAAGCTCCTCTACAGGACGGTAACTCAATTCGTCTTTTGAAACCGGCTCTATCTCATCAAGAGCCGCATAGATTTTCAACAAGCCTTCAACATCGCGCGCGCGAAAGTAACGTCCGCCAGTCTTTTCTGCTATGGCTTCCAGGGTTGGCTCATCTAATTCGCGACTACCCATAGAACCCACACCAATGGTGTATATTTTTACTTTCTCTTGAGCTGCCAAATCAGCAGCTTTTAGAGGCTCGACGTTACCTGCCGTGTTGCGACCATCTGTTAACAGGATTAGTACCCTGTTTTTTTCATCTTCATTTCTTAAACGTTTAACTGCGAGACCAATTGCATCACCAATTGCGGTTGCCCTGCCTGCGAGGCCGAGAAAAGACTCCTCCAGCAATGTCGATACCGTTTTTCGATCGAAGGTTAATGGAGCTTGCAAGTACGCCTGGCTACCAAACAGGATAAGGCCAATACGGTCACCTTCACGCTTCTGAATAAAGTCACTAGCAACTGCTTTGACCGCAGAAATACGCGTCATTCTTCTCCCAGAAATAATCATATCTGGCTCATCCATTGACATGGAAATATCAACAGACATCATCAAGCTACGTCCCGTCACTGGTTGACGTACAGTATCACCGACCAACTGTGGTCGGGCTGCCGCTGTCACTAACAGTATCCAGCAAATAATTGCCAGCAATAATCGTAGCCACGATCGACCTTTTTTACTGACTTGGAGGTTCGGTGATAATTGCTTATAGAACGGAACTCTTAAAGCTGCATTACTATTTACGGGTGCGGCAGGTAACAGAATTCTTACGAGCAACGGCAAAGGCAATAACCAGAATACCCACGGTGATGCGAATTCAATATTTACCAACATATTAATCAAATGACACCCCCCCACTTTTAGCCGTTTTTTTAACCCAGTGACGTACTAGAGGAATAAATTCATCAATATTAAAGTTTTGGATTTTCCCAGATTGATAAGGTGCTTCAATCAATACTCGACCTGCACCGCGACTAAAACCATGGGTATCGCCAGATTGGTCTAGAAAGTGTAACCAATTAGCACCAGTTAGACTAGCTATCTCAGAACGGGGATAATAATTAACGGCAAGCTGGCGTAGCAGAATATTTACCTCTGCCAATGTTTCGTTATTTGCATCCTTTCTTAGCTTGTCTTCTAGCGCACCTAAGGTTTTGAGTAATGCTCTACGCCTTTTTCTCAAACGCTTACGTTTTTTTAACTTGGTAAATGCCCAAAACAAAACAAAAAAAACTAACGATAATAACAACCACCAACCCATGGCTGGAGGCCAGAAATCAGGACTTCCAGGAAGATGAATATCTTTTAGCTGTAAGGCTTCTAATTGCTCCATTTACTTACGCAACCTTTGTCTTGCTTACGTTAGCAGATGCTGTGGATGTCACCCCCGTACTTATGGGCGTTCTTTTTTTGCTATTGCCAAAATTTCGTTGTAATTCTAATAAAACATCATCCGCTGTGGATAAGCGAATTAGCGGAATATTGTACTTGCGAGTGAGTTCCTGGATATCCTGATGATGCTGATTGATAAACTCCCGAAATTTTTCTCTACCTTTTTTCGTTCGAGTATTAAGCACTCCTGTATCTTCACCGTTTGTTATAGAATAACGTTCCGGAGGTGGTGGAGCCATTTCCAGAGGATCAACGACCTGAATTGCCTGAATATCACTATGGCGCGAGATGAACTGAAGATGATTCGCAGTATCCTGATCGATATCGTAAAAATCGCTAATCAAAAAAACCAGTGAACCGGGACGAGCGATGCGTCTTAAACGTTTAAGCTCATCGTTCAAGCTTGTATGTGTGTACTTATGGCTTTGCTGAGTTGCCAGCCCTTGCATCGGATCACTGTGTATAACTAATTCACGAATCAACTGCAAAACACCGCGTTTGCCTGTTTTCGGTGGTAACTCATGATGGCTGGAATTGATAATCAGTGCGCCAATCCTATCGCCACGAGCGGCCACAGACCAAGCGATCAAGGTGGCTGCTTTAGCAGCAACCACAGATTTTAAAGATTTGACTGAACCAAAAAACATGCCCGGATTAAAATCCACCAATAGCACAACTGGCCGTTCTCGTTCTTCTTGGTATAACTTGGTATGTGGTTGACCTGCTCGTGCAGTAACGCGCCAATCCATATTACGAATATCATCACCCGCTTGATAAATTCTGGATTCCTGGTAATCCATTCCGCGACCCCGGAATGAAGAGTGATGTGTCCCGGTAGTTGATGATCGCGCATAACTGCGACGACTCATGTCTAGCTTATGCGCTTGCTGCTGTAAGCTGATTAACTCTTTGGCAGTGATATGAGTTCCCGTTCCCACAGGCGCACTTTCAAAAGGCTCTGTTTCAGAACTTTTAAAACGTTGAAGACCATGTAACCAACGACTTAGCAGACTCATAATTATGAGACCGGTACTTGGCGAATCAGTTCCTCAATTACATTATCAGCGGAAATTCCTTCTGCCTCTGCTTCGTATGAAATAAGTAAACGATGACGCAATACATCATATGCCACAGCTTGAACATCTTCCGGTGAAACATAGTCGCGACCTTGAAGCCAGGCATGCGCACGGGCACATCGATCTAGTGAAATAGTGGCACGTGGGCTTCCACCATAACTTATCCAGCGCGCTAATTCCTGGCTATATGCCGCAGGTTTGCGACTGGCAAGAATTAATTGGACCAGATACTCTTGAACCGGCTCTGCCATATGAATCGATAGAACAGCCTGCTGTGCCTGTTCGACATCAGCCTTGCTCAAATTAAATAAGCTTTTATTGGCTACGGTATATTCTTCTCGTGCTTGTTGACGGGCCAGTTCCAATATCAATTTCTCAGATTTAGCATCGGGATAATCGATAAACACGTGCATCAGAAAACGATCCAATTGTGCTTCAGGCAATGGGTATGTGCCCTCTTGCTCAATCGGGTTCTGGGTAGCCATTACCAAAAATGGTCTGGGGAGTTTATAGGTAGTCCCGCCAACAGTTATCTGATGTTCACCCATGGCCTCTAACAGAGCAGATTGTACTTTTGCAGGCGCACGATTAATTTCATCGGCTAAAACCAGATTATGGAATAACGGACCTTTTTGGAAAACAAATTCACCCGTTTCAGGTCTATAAACATCACTTCCAGTTAAATCACCCGGTAAAAGATCCGGCGTAAACTGCAAACGGTGAAAATCACCCTCTAAAACAGCAGATAATTCTTTGATTGCCGTAGTTTTGGCTAAACCTGGTGCACCTTCTACCAATAAATGACCATCTGCCAGTAATGCAATCAACAATCGATCTACTAATAAAGTCTGTCCAATTATTTTAGTTTGCAGGTGTTTACGAACTTTGCTAAAAGCGTCATAGCAACTTGTGTTCTGGACTTCTTCTGTAAGGATCTCTGCGCTCATAGTTTAATTCTGATTCAATTTATTTTTTAATAGTTTGCTACTATTTTACACCTATCTGATTCCAAGAAAAATTAAATATATTTAATCTAGAAACACTAACTGACTCTGTATGTGCCGAACTCTCGCATTCTAACAACACAAATAGGGTATCTATTCTATTGTGCACAGGTTTCTGTATAATCGCGCCTCTGTTTTATTGTTTATATGGATTTGCCATGAGTGCAAGCGAAGGCTGTAATGACGACAGCTGCAATTTACCTGATATTACGAATGAACCACATTCTGGACCAAATGCTACGTTGAACTGGGTAGGCATGAGTGAGATAGAATTACCCGTGCACATGTTAAATGGAAAAGGCAAAGAAATTCAAACAGTTGCCAGCGTACAGGCGTATGTGAATTTAATCGATCCGGAAAGCAAAGGCATTCATATGTCTCGGCTGTATTTAGCTGTTGATCAGATTTTAAGCGATAACATGATCACCCCCGCACTTTTACACACTGTTGTGGAACAGTTTGCGAACTCTCAAGATGGTAAGAGTGATAGTGCCTATCTCGAGTGTCGCTTCAACTTCTTTGAACGCCGAGACTCCCTTATCAGTGATAATACTGGTTGGAAAAGTTATCGGGTTAGAGCAATTACCGCGCTTCGCCAAGGTGATTTAACTACCGAATTAAGTATTGAAGTGCCATATTCATCGACATGTCCATGTTCGGCAGCACTGGCGCGAGACATTATCCAGCAAGGCTTCCAAACCAAGTTTGGGAATAACGGTCAAATTGATGCCAGCCAGGTTCACGCCTGGTTAGGCACAACAGAAGGTATTTCAGCTACGCCTCATAGTCAGCGAAGTCTTGCCCAGGTTAGAGTGAAGCTCTCTGATCAAGTTGAAGATATGCCGATCTCACGCTTAATTGATGAAGTTGAAGATGCACTATCAACACCTGTTCAAGCAGCAGTAAAACGTGAAGATGAGCAAGAATTTGCGCGCTTAAATGCAGCCAATCTGATGTTCTGTGAAGATGCAGCAAGACGCGTCCAGGAAGCTTTAGAGGCTGACAGTACCCTTGAAGATTTCTGGATTCGCGTAAATCACATGGAAAGTTTACATCCACACGATGCGGTTGCGATTGTAACTAAAGGTGTTGAAGATGGTTATCGTGATGATCCGCGTGAGTTTCCTCATTAACTGCTAAAACAAACTCCTGCCAAGAAGATGTTTACTAATCTTTTCTTTTTAAAGGCAACTCTTCATAACAAATCAGATCACTCGCGTTTTCGTACCAGTCAGCTCTGGATTTATAATAAATATTTTGGAATGGTCTCAATTCAGGGTCACCATCTAAAGTACCTGCGGGTATTACAACCGCTTTCTCACTAATCGTCTTCCATGGAAGTGAAGAACCGCAGTTTTTACAAAAAGAGGTGGCAAAATGACTTGCTTCTGGTACTTCAAAACGCCCTAGCAGTGTTTCACCAGCCAACCAATTAAATTGATTAGGGGCTACAATAATATTGGCGGCATGTGCACTTCCGGTGAACTTTCGACATCGTGAGCAATGACAATATTGAAAAACACCCAGCGTACCTGTAATTTCATATTCAACTTCACCACAAAGACAACTACCTTTTGTTTTTTTTAGTTTGGTTTTTGACATTTATTACTCCTCAGGTAAAAACTTAGTACATATCAGTGAATAAAACTGAAAAAAAAATCGCTTGTGCTATATCCAGTAGTTGAAGGATGTTTTCTAGAAACGGCATATAGAGATAAATACAAAATGAATAAAATAATGCAGCGCACTGGCAATGCAAAACTAGCCACAATTGCATCTGGAGAAGGTGTATTCCTAATCGATCGCAATGGTAATAAATACCTCGATGCATGTGGAGGAGCAGCAGTCTCCTGCCTTGGACACTCCAACCAACGTGTAAAACAGGCGATTATTGAGCAGATTGAAGCGATTCCCTATGCACATACCAGTTTCTTTACCAACGATTCTCAGGAGTTACTCGCTGAGCATTTACTTGAGCATTCAAAAGGTGACTTCTCTCAGGTGTATTTTGTTTCAGGTGGTTCGGAAGCGATAGAAACGGCTTTAAAACTGGCTAGACAATATTTTCTCGAAATAGGGCAAAACGATAAGAAATACTTTATTGCCAGAAAGCAAAGTTACCACGGCAATACCTTAGGTGCGTTAGCAATTGGTGGCAATTTATGGAGACGTAAACCCTTTGATCCTATATTAGTTGAAGGCCATCACATCTCAACCTGCTATGAATATCGAGATCAAAGAGATTCCGAAACTAATTACGAATATGGACAACGTATTGCCAATGAATTAGAAACGATGATCCTTAAACTTGGTGCTGATAACGTCGCAGCATTCGTAGCAGAAACAGTAGGTGGTGCAACAGCAGGTGCGCTAACGCCACCAAAGGGATATTTCACACGAATCCGCGAAATTTGCGATCAATACAATGTGTTGCTGATCCTCGATGAAGTCATGTGCGGCATGGGCAGAACGGGTACGCTACATGCATGTGAGCAAGAGGGTGTTCAAGGGGATCTGGAAACAATCGCTAAAGGCATCGCGGCTGGTTACCAAGCACTTGGAGCAGTTCTAATCAGCGAAAAAATAGTAAATGCTATTGAAGTGGGTAGTGGTTTTTTCCAACACGGTCATACTTATATTGGTCACCCAACTAGCTGTGCAGCAGGCTTAGCAACACAATTAGAAATACAGGAGCGTAACCTACTAGACAATGTAAAACTACAAGGTGCGAATCTCGAGAAAGCGCTACAAGAAACATTTGATGCAGACTCAATTGTGAGTGAACATATCGGAGATATACGTGGTCGTGGGCTATTTTTAGGTGTCGAATTAGTTGCCAACAAAACTACAAAACAAACTTTTGATCCTTCTCTTAAATTACACGCAAATATCAAAAAGAAAGCGATGGAGAATTTCTTAATGGTTTACCCTATGGGTGGAACGATCGATGGTATTAATGGAGATCATGTTCTTCTTGCCCCTCCTTTTATTATTGATGAGGAAAACGTCGCACAAATCGCTGAACGTTTAAACAAAGCCATTAGAGAAGCGATCCTCTCAGTGAGATAGCTTAAAAATAAACTAAATAGAGACAAAAACAGTAATAACAGAATCATGAGAAATGAATAACACCCCCCTACTTATAGCGGTTGCTCCTAACGGGGCAAGAAAGCTAAAAACAGATCATCCTCAAATTCCACTAAATGCTGAAGAATTATCAGTATCGGCAAAAAACTGTTGCGCAGCTGGCGCTTCGATGATTCATCTGCACGTTAGAGATGAAAACGATAGGCACAGCCTCTCTGTAGATGCCTATAAAGAAGCGATCAAGGAAATCCAGAAAGCAGAGCCTAATATCTTGATTCAAGTCACATCAGAAGCCGTTGGCATTTATTCTGCTGAGCAGCAATTTAAAATGATTCATGACCTCAAGCCAAACGCTGTATCGATTGGACTTAGAGAAATACGAGATATTGAAGAACTGGTTATTACTGCGCACTTTAATAAAATGCGGGAAGCTAATACTTTTCCTCAACTGATTCTCTATAACGATTTTGATTTAAAGATGTATTCCGATTGGTTGAAAAGAAAAGTCATTCCGGGAAAGGCTTACCCTATTCTTCTAGTCATTGGAAAAGAAACACCAGAAGGAAGTTTTGATAATAGTGTACTTAGAGCTGAAATCACTGACAACCTGAATGCATCAAGCTGGATGATTTGCGCCTTCGGACCTAATGAATACCCTGCAGGGCAGTTGGCTGCTAAGTTGGGCGGACATGTGAGGCTGGGCTTTGAGAATAATTTCGAACTATCCAATGGAACTATTGCAAAAAACAATGCTGAGTTGATCTCACAGATGGTAAATTACCTGGCTTCTGAAAATATCGCTGTTGCCAATCATCGACAAGCGATAGAAACAATGAGGCCAGATTGGTAATGACAAAACAAAACAGCGCTATGGACACCCAGCCAGGAAACGGTAGATTCTGCGAATATTACGGAATTCATCGGTTTGGTTAATGAAAAGCATCAGGCATCCTTAGAAAATAACATTAATAATTATGCTGAGTTGCATGCCTGGTCTATCAAAAACCCGGAAGAGTTCTGGTGCCAACTTTGGGATTACTCTCATGTAATTGCAGACCGTGGCGAATCTATTCTAGAGAATAAAGACAAAATGCCAGGTGCTGCTTGGTTCTCTGATTCCTCGTTAAATTTTGCCGAAAATCTTCTAAACAACTTTGATAGAAGCAATAACAACAACCCCGAACAAACCGCCATTGTTTTCTGGGGCGAAGATCAAATCAAAAGAAGCTTAAGATTTGCTGATTTAAAATCGCAAGTTGCCAGTATGGCTGCGTACCTTAAAAGCATCGGAGTTAGCCAAGGTGATGTAATCGCTGGATTTATGCCAAATGTACCTGAATCAGTGATCTGCATGTTAGCCACAACGAGTATCGGGGCTGTCTGGACTTCGTGTTCACCTGACTTTGGCGTTCAGGGTGTATTAGACCGTTTTGGACAAGTAGAACCTAAGGTGTTCATTGCAGCAAATGCCTATTTCTATAATGGCAAAACTCATAATTGCTTAGCTAAAGTAAAAGAAATTTCGGAAAAGCTAAATTCTGTGGAGCAGTTGATCACCGTTCCTTATGCCGACGCTAGCACTTTAGATGGTGCTGTTAATTATCCCGACATTCTAGATCAATATGCCGATGCAGAATTAGAATACACACGAGTTGGTTTTAACCAACCTCTTTATATTATGTATTCTTCTGGCACTACCGGTGTACCAAAATGTATCGTTCATGGTGTTGGAGGTACATTACTCCAGCATTTAAAGGAACACTTATTACACGTTAACTTAAAACCACAGGATAGAATTTTTTACTTTACTACTTGTGGCTGGATGATGTGGAACTGGCTAGTTAGCGCACTATCTACTGGCGCTACATTAGTGCTTTTTGATGGTTCACCGTTTTATCCTGATGAGAATATTCTTTGGGATTATGTCGATCAGGAAGATATAAACGTGTTTGGAACTTCTGCAAAATACATCGATGTATTACGCAAAGACGATATCGATCTGAAGAGCTCTCATTCACTAAAAAGCCTCAATAGCATTTTATCGACAGGCTCTGTTTTAGCACCAGAAAGCTATGACTATATATATGACAAGGTCAAAACTGATGTCTGCTTATCATCTATTTCTGGAGGCACTGATATCGTGTCCTGTTTTGCATTAGGTTGTGCCATTCTACCTGTGTATCGCGGTGAACTTCAGTGTAAAGGTCTTGGCATGCAAGTTGAAATATGGAATGACAAAGGCCAGCCAGTAATAAACGAAAAAGGCGAACTGGTTTGTGCTAAACCTTTCCCTTGTATGCCTATTGGGTTCTGGAATGACCCGGATGGTAAAAAGTATTTCGATGCTTACTTTGCCACCTATGAAAATACCTGGTGCCATGGAGATTATGTCACTGAGACTGAAAATGGTGGATTAATTTTCTACGGTCGCTCAGATACCGTGCTAAACCCGGGGGGTGTCCGGATAGGAACTGCTGAAATCTACCGTCAGGTTGAAAAACTCGATGAAGTCCAGGAATCTATCGTGATTGGTCAAGATTGGCAAGACGACGTAAGAGTTGTCCTGTTTGTAAAACTTACCGGCGATCTAAGCTTGAACGATGATTTAATCGACAAAATCAAAAAACAAATCAGAAGCAATACCACTCCAAGGCATGTTCCGGCAAAAGTACTTCAAGTGACAGATATTCCACGAACTAAAAGCGGGAAAATTGTTGAACTGGCGGTGCGCAACATAGTACATGGAGAGAGTGTAAAAAATATTGAATCTTTAGCGAACCCAGAAGCGCTTGATCTCTACAAATCTAGGGAAGAGCTGCAAAGTTAAGTGTCTTGATTAAAAATTATCACCCATTTAAAATCAAGGCGTTGATTGGATTTTAATCGTTCGGGTTTTCCGGGCATATCTAAGGAGATACAAAATGGCAGATGTAGAAAGCGCTATAGCAAACGTAAAGAAGTTCGACAAAGGTGCGGATGATAAATTAATAACTGCAGTATTTAAGGGGTTGGGCCCATCTGTTCACAATAGAGACTCAAGCTCAGTAGCCTGTTCAGATGCTAAAGAGTTAGCAACAGTAAAAAAGAACTACCTAATAAAAAAGCTGGGTCTTGCAGACGGACCAGAGCTAGATGCAGCAATCAAAGAAGTATGTGAGACAATGAAGGAAGACCGTATCAAATCGCGTGTTACTTTCTATTATCTGCTTTGCAAAAAGTTTAAAAAAGAATCTGTATACGCATAACTCAGTCAGAGCCTATTTTTTAAGATGTTAAAAGTAGGTCTTACAGGAGGCATAGGCAGTGGCAAAAGTACCGCTGTCGATGCCTTTCGCGTTTTGGGCATCCCAATAATCGATGCTGACAAAATTGCCAAAGATATGGTAGAAACTGGAAGTAAGGCGCTTGACGAACTGGCAGATCATTTCGGCGATAAAGTACTTACCGACCAGGGTGCTTTAGATCGCCAACAACTCAAAAACATCATCTTCGAAGATGAAAATGCACTCCAGAAAGTGGAAGATATTCTTCACCCACGGATTAAGAAAGAGATACAAGATCAAATCTCCAGAATCATTGAGACCTCCTCAGCTGCCTATTTAATCGTTGATATCCCACTACTCGTTGAAAAAAACTATCAAGAAATGTTCGATGAAATTATTGTTGTCGATACTTTGCCAGAGCAACAAATTGAAAGAGTTAGCCAACGAGATAATCTCAGTAGCACTCAGATAAAAAATATCATAAAGGCACAAGCGACTAGAGAAGAACGCATAAAACATGCAACGCATATACTGAATAATTCTCAAACACCAGAATACTTACAAGAACAAATAAAAACGCTACATAAAAATTTTCTCGGTTTATCCAAACCTCAGCTCTGATATACTAAAAAAAACTTTATTTAGTAATCTCTAAAAAACTAAACCGATACAGAGATGTCCTATTTAAAAATCTAAAGTTGAATCGAGTAAAATTTAATTACAAACAACTATGGCCGTTTACCAACAACCTCTAAATGAAAAAATCCGTCTGTTTATGAGGTTAAGCTACCTTATCAAGCGATTTAATACACATTTAGATGATCCTACCCCAGCAAATTGTCAAGCAGCCATAATGGTGCTGCTAGAACTTTATAATTTATCATCTCGTTTAGATGTTAAAAATGCCGCGCTCCATGTTTTAGATATTCAAACGCAAGCCGTTAGACAAGTTGAAGGTATGCCAGGCGTTGATAGCACCCGAGCCAATAGAATACTCGAAAAGCTTGATGAGAAAAGCAAGCGCCTTTACAGCTTTCGAGGGCAACTGGGTCAGCAACTCAAATCACATAATTTTCTCAATATATTGAAACAAAGAGCGTCTATTGCAGGCGGCATTAACGATATCGATGTGCCCCTATTTAACTACTGGTTAAATAAAGATGAAGAAGAAAGAGTGAGAGATTTACGTGTTTGGGGTAGACCGTATGAAATAGCATTTGAAGCTATCGAATTGCTCATGGACTTAATCTATCAAGGTAAAGAAGAGAGCGAAGCCGTTGCAGAAGGTGGTTTTTTTCAAGCAACTTTAAGTCCAGAAATAGACTATCAAATTTTCAGTATCGAACTCGATGAAAGTGCGGCACTTTACCCAGAAATCAGTGCAGGTAAACAACGTTTCTCAGTTAGATTTGTTGATGCCAGCACACTTGAAGAGAAAGGCAAACAAATCATTGAAGATGTCAAATTTAAATTAACACTTTATAGTTTTTAAGCGATTTTAAAAGCTTTTGGGAACATATAGTAGTTTATTATCCTCATTAAAGATATAAAAAAGGCCTATTTAGTTTTCTAAATCGGCCTTTTTAGTTAGAGTCACCCCCCTACTTTTGAATGATATTACGTTTTTGTTTTTTAAAAACGTAAATAGAATTTATGCAGAGCTAAGGGTTTTTACTGAGTGACTCAATCACTTGTGGATCAGAAAATTAATGTAAAGTTTGACTTCCAAACGTTAGCTTTCCATCCTTCACGTCTACAAAAATGGTATCTCCAGCAGTAAATTCACCGGCCAATAACTTTTGCGCCAATGGATTTTCAAGCTCGCTTTGAATTGCTCTTTTTAAAGGTCGTGCGCCATAAACTGGATCAAAGCCTTCGTCACCCAACAAATCTAACGCGCCATCAGTGAACTCAATATGCAACTCATTCTCCTGTAAACGCTTGTTCAAAATACCGAGCTGAAGAGTGGCGATTTGACGAATTTCTGCTTTTCCAAGCGGTCTGAATACTACGCTATCATCGATTCGATTGATAAACTCAGGACGGAAATGTGTACTAACAACTTCCATGACTGCGCTCTTCATCTCATCATAATTTTCAGCATAACCTTCTTCGCCAGCCATTCTCTGGATAACATCAGAACCCATATTTGATGTCATTACGATTACGGTATTTTTGAAGTCTACAGTACGCCCTTGACCATCGGTCAATCTACCATCATCCAACACTTGTAGCAGAATATTGAACACATCAGGATGCGCCTTCTCAACCTCATCAAGCAATACAACCGAATATGGCTTTCGACGAACTAGCTCAGTTAAGTAACCACCTTCTTCATAGCCAACATAACCAGGAGGCGCACCGATTAAACGAGCCACAGAATGTTTCTCCATAAACTCAGACATATCGATACGCACCATAGCGTCCGGTGTATCAAAAAGGAAGGTTGCAAGTGCCTTGGTTAACTCAGTCTTACCCACACCCGTAGGGCCAAGGAATAAAAATGAGCCATTTGGACGATTTGGATCTGAAAGACCAGCACGAGAACGTCTTATCGCATTAGAAACTGCAATAACAGCCTCTTCCTGTCCAATGACTTGTTTACGCAATTCTTCTTCCATACGGAGTAATTTATCGCGCTCGCCTTCGAGCATTTTCGACACAGGTATGCCTGTCCAATGAGCAACGATTTCAGCAATTTCTTCTTCGGTTACTTTATTTCTAAGCAACTGGAATTCTTTAGTGACATCAGCATCGCCGGCTGCTTGTATCTGCTTTTCTAACTCAGGAATACGCCCATACTGTAATTCAGACATACGCTGTAAATCACCCGCACGATGTGCAGTCTCTAACTCAATACGCGCGTGATCAAGTGCTTCCTTGATGTGCGCTGTCCCCTGAACTGCAGCCTTTTCAGATTTCCAGATTTCTTCTAGATCAGAAAATTCTTTTTCCTGGTCATCAATCTTTTCTTGCAACTCATCCAGACGCTTCTTCGAAGCATCATCAGATTCTTTCTTTAATGCTTCACGTTCAATCTTGTACTGAATCAGCTTGCGCTCAAGCTTATCCATCGCCTCTGGTTTAGAGTCAATTTCAAGGCGTATACGCGATGCAGCCTCATCAATCAGGTCAATGGCTTTATCGGGTAATTGACGATCTGAAATATAGCGGTGCGAAAGCACAGCAGCACCAACTATTGCTGGATCGGTAATTTCTACACCATGATGCGCTTCGTACTTTTCTTTTAAGCCACGAAGAATCGCAATGGTGTCTTCTACCGTTGGTTCATCAACAATAATTTTCTGGAAGCGACGCTCAAGAGCGGCATCTTTCTCGATATATTTACGATACTCATCAAGAGTGGTTGCACCCACACAATGTAGTTCACCACGGGCAAGAGCAGGTTTTAGCATATTGCCAGCATCCATTGAGCCTTCTGATGCACCCGCACCTACCATGGTATGCAATTCATCGATAAACAAAATGACATTTCCTTCTGATTTAGCGATATCACTAAGCACTGCTTTTAATCGCTCTTCGAAGTCACCGCGGAATTTTGCGCCAGCAAGCAACGCTGCCAAGTCCAACGACAATAGTCGCTTATTTTTGACGCTATCTGGCACTTCACCATTCACAATACGCTGCGCCAAGCCTTCAACCAAGGCTGTTTTACCAACACCAGGTTCACCGATAATTACGGGATTATTCTTGGTTCGGCGTTGTAAAATTTGCACCATGCGGCGAATTTCTTCATCACGGCCAATAATTGGGTCGATCTTGCCCTGCTCTGCGCGCTCTGTAAGGTCAATCGTATATTTCTTTAGTGCCTCACGTTGATCTTCTGCATTTGGATCGTCCACAGACTGACCGCCACGCATTGCATCAATTGCTTGTTCTACAGCAGCTTTAGTTGCTCCATTGTTCTTTAATATTGTGCCTAATTCGCCCTTATCTTCTAACGCAGCTAAAATGAAAAGCTCAGACGAGATGTACTGATCATTTCTTTTCTGGGCGAGTTTATCCGTTACATTCAACACGCGTGAAAGGTCGTTAGAAATATGCACATCACCTGCGTCACCACCAGAAACACTCGGCATTCTATCGATTGCCTCACCTAATTGAGATCGGAGTAAGTTTACATTCACTCCTGCCTGCATTAACAATCCACGTGCACTGCCGCCTTCCTGATCGAGCAATGCAAGCATTAAATGATTTGGTTCAATAAACTGATGATCACGCCCCAATGCAAGAGACTGAGCATCTTGAAGTGCCAGTTGAAATTTACTGGTTAATTTATCTGTTCTCATAGTCTTACCTGTAGTTAATTTTTGTGGGTACTCATTTCTTCAAATTACCCACTTGATGAATTCATAATGTGGACTATATTTCTTATATTCAAGAACCTAATACTTGTTTAATGACTTACATCAATAGTCATGCTGTTCAGAAAAAGGCCTTAAAAGCAGGGGGGTGTGCTTTGAAGTTATGAAAAGCCGCAATATAACTAGAGTAAAAAGAGCTTTACAGCAATGATTAAAAGAGAAATACCAAGAATTAGACGAACAAATTTTTCGCCCTTTTTTAATGAAACTTTTACAGCAAAATAAGTACCCAACATCATACCCACGGATAACGCCACTGCGGCAAACCAATCCACATTACCAGTCACAATAAACAAAATTACCGCGGGCACTGTAAATACCATGACGATAAATACCTTGTGCATATTGATCTTAATCAGATCCATGCCATACAAATGCAATAGAACCGCCATGATAACGAAACCAACACCTGCCTGAATAAATCCACCGTAAAAACCTACCGCAAACATTACAGGCCAAGCGAGCCAATTCTTCCATTTATGATTTTTAGCGTGTTCAATAACTTCTGACTTTGGAAATATCAAGGTGATAATGATGAGCACCATTACCACACCTAAAATTTTGGTGAATAAAGCATCATCGATTTTAACCGCATAAAACGCTCCAAGAATTCCACCTGGAAGTGTCATTAACGATAGTTTTAAACTTAAGGGAAAGTCAGAATGTTTTTGTTTTTTATACGCAGCAACTGCTGATAATGCTTCTACTTGAATGGCTATTCTATTCGAGCCATTTGCTACTGTGGCGTCATACCCAAGAAAGATCATCAGCGGTATAGTCAAAGCAGACCCACCACCCGCAAGCACATTGAGAAAACCTGCGACAGCACCAACGACCGCTAAAATTGCAAAATTTGTTGGATCTGCTAATGGCATACAACTACGAGTTTATTCTTCTAACTTTGTGCTTTTAAGGTGACTACCTACAGCAATCCAGGCTCCAATCAGCCCTAGTAAACTACTTGCCAATAAAATAAAGAACGTTGTAGAAACACTAAGACCACTGATAACAAATGTGCTTCCATACAACTTAGCCAATTCATTAACGGGTCCAACAAACCACAACAGAGCTAAGTGAACTAGCACTAAACTCATCACTCCGCCAAATAAACCATACCATACACCTGTGTATAAAAATGGCCGTCGAATATAACCGGATGTTGCACCAATTAACTTGGAAACCTTAATTTCTTCTTTTCGGTTTTCAATATTAAGTCTTATGGTGTTTCCTATGACTAAAAGAACAGTTAATGCCAATAATGCCGAAATCACTAATATAGCCCTTTCTGCAATTCGCAAAATACTACGCAAACGCCTCACCCACTCGATATCCATTTGCACTAAATCTATTTCAGGATAAGTATTTAGCTTGGCAGCGAGCTTTTCCATATCTTCTTCAGGATTACCAATCAGATTAATATGTGGTGTTACTACCAATACATGCGGTAAAGGATTTTCATCGAGTGTTTCTAAGGTTTCAGCGAAACCAGTGATTTTGCGGAAATCTTTCAATGCTTCATCACGTGGGACTAAAACGACCTTATCGATTTGCGATAGCTCTTCCAAAAGCTCACCACGATCACGCGCCCGTTGTTCTGAGATATCCTGTTTAATAAATAATGAAATTGTGGGTACTTCACGTTTATCGTCGGTCAATGATTTTAAATTCTGTAGCAATAAATGCAGGCTTGCAGGCAAACATAAGGCAATAGCAATTGCTGATAACGTTATCCAGGTCGATAAATTAGATTGCCAAAGTTTAGAAAGGCTATAAATAATAGCTTCTTTATGGTGACCGGCTATGCTCCCCAAAAACGAGCCTGACTGGTGATATTTAGCGCCCATTTTTAAATCCAGATATAGTCTTGCTTGTTTTAACCTTGCGTAAAACGATGATTCGTTTTTTCATTTCTTTGATAAGAGCATGATCATGGCTGGCGATTAGTACTGTAGAGCCATATTCATTGAACTGTTTAAACGTGTGCATGATATCGCTAGCTAGATCAGGGTCTAAATTACCTGTTGGTTCGTCAGCCAGAATAATTGCAGGCTTATTCACAACTGCTCGAGCAATACCGACACGTTGCTTTTCACCCGCTGATAGCATCATCGGATATTGGTCTTCTTTGGATAATAAATTAACTTTATCTAAAGCTGCTCTAACTCTACGCTTAATATCTTGATGACGCATACCTTCAATTTTTAATGGCAGGGCAATATTGTCGAAAACACTTCGATCGAGAAGTAAATGGTGATCCTGAAAGATCATTCCAATATTACGTCTGAACGCTGGCGTCTTTCTATGCTTTATCGTTTTGGTGTTTTGGCCTGCCACTATTACTTCACCAGAAGAAGGCTCATCTAACAAAGCAATTAACTTCAACAATGTACTTTTACCCGCACCTGAATGCCCTGTAAGAAACGCCATTTCTCCCTGATTCAGCTTCAAATTGACGTTATAAAGCGCCAACTGCCCAGTAGGGTATTGTTTACTAACTGCGTTAAATTCAATCATCGGAAAAGTTTTTTTGATTATGGGCCCGTTCAAGAAAATTCTGAATAACCTAGATGAAATTAGGTAAAGTTGTTCAGAGTATCCTAAAGCGATACAGTGTACCTAATTTAGTGATTAACGCAATTGGTGCTTTTTCAAATTAGCACAATTTGAAGGTGAAATTCTTATGAAAAAAACAATCAAACTCACTTGTTATCTGCTGCTATTTGGTCTTTTAATAATGTTTTCTACCTACGCGGAAGAAAAAAAGCATGGCGATTACTTTGGCGCTGCAACTGCAACTCACCCCACGTGGTTTAAAGAGAGCTTTCTCGACTTTGAAGAGGATATCAACGAAGCAACGGAGAACAATAAACGCCTCGTTCTATACTTTTGGCAACCTGGATGTCCTTATTGTAACCAGCTGTGGGAAGAAAATTTTTCTAATAAAGAAATTGTTGAAAAGTTTCGGGATAATTTCGAAATTGTCGCAATGAATATGTGGGGCGATAGGGAAGTTGTAAGTATAGGAGGCAAAGACTATACGGAAAAATCTTTTGCCACTGCCTTAAAAATAAAATACACGCCAACCTTACTATTTTTTAACGAAAAGAAAAAAGTCGTTCATCGCTTAAATGGATTTATTCCAGCAAAAGAATTTCAGACAAGCATGGATTACGTAGCGGGTAAAAAAGAAGCATCAATGAGTTTTGGACAATATGCGTCACTAACAGCTAAAAAAGAAAACGATAATAATTCAAACAGCGCTAACGGACTGATAAAAGAAGACTTCTTTGATAAATCTGATCGTGATCTAAGCCTTAAAAGCAATAAAGAAGGTAGCTATTTGGCGGTGTATTTTGAAGCTGGCGAATGTAACAATTGTGATTTACTCCACAACAAAACACTAAAAGATGAGGCAACGCGAAAACTGGCAAAGAAATTCACCTCATTTCAACTGAATAGGTTTTCTGAAGAGCAATTAACTACACCTTCTGGTTTGAAACTTTCTTCGAAAGAGTGGGCGGACAATTTAGGAATTTCTTATCTACCTTCCATCTTATTTTTTAATAGCGAAGGACAAGAAGTGATGCGTGTTGATGCACAATTACGCACTTTTCATATTCAATCAATTTTTGATTATGTAATTTCAGGTGCATATAAAACAGAAGAAAATTTCCAAAGATACATTTCAGCAAGGGCAGAAAAAATTAGAGAGCAAGGTATCGATGTAGATATCTTTGCCTATTGATTGCTTGTTTTATAGAAAATTATCACCCCCTACTTTTACGTGCTTTTTTAAGTGTTTTGTCATTTTAAAATGACAAAACACTCTCTAGAAGAGTAGCAACAGCGTTCTAACGTATATGAGTATACTTCTGGAATGATGTTATTCGTCTTCTGCCAATAAAGCTCCTGCAAATTCATAAGCATCGAATTCTTGCAAATCATCAATCGATTCACCAACACCGATAAATCTGACAGGTATTCCTGTTTTTTCGGCCATCGCGAATAAGATGCCGCCTTTTGCTGTACCATCTAATTTGGTTACAGTAATTCCGGTTACACCCAACGCGGCATCAAACTCTGTAGCTTGTGATAGAGCGTTCTGTCCAATACTGGCATCAACGATTAACATAACTTCGTGCGGTGCATTCGGATCTATTTTTTGCATCACACGTTTAACTTTCTTGAGTTCTTCCATCAGGTTAGTCTGAGTATGTAAGCGACCAGCAGTATCAGCGAGCAGTACATCAATATTCTTGGCTTTTGCAGATTCCATCGCATCATAAATAACCGAGGCACTATCCGCTCCGGTTCCCTGAGAGATGACTGGAATATTATTTCTCTCTCCCCAAACCTGCAATTGTTCAACTGCCGCCGCTCTAAAGGTATCACCCGCAGCCAGCATTACTGATTTACCTTCACTTTGGAGTTGCTTTGCCAATTTGCCGATAGTTGTAGTTTTTCCTGCGCCATTGATACCTACAAGCAAAATAACAGCTGGCCCATCGATATCTTCCACATCTAATGGTTTTGCAACTGGGCGTAATATTTTCACCATCTCTTCATACAAGGCAGCCATTAGTGCATCGTAATCGCTTAATTCATTGCGAGAGGTACGTTTAGTCAAATCCTGAATAATTCTTTGGGTGGCTTCAATACCCACGTCTGACATTAAAAGACGTGTTTCTAATTCTTCAAGAACATCATCGTCGATTTTCTTCTTGCCTAATACCAGTGCACCCATACCCTCGGTTAAGGTACTTCCAGTCTTAGATAAACCTGAACGAAGACGATCGAATAGACCTTCTTTTTTAGGTGATTCTTTAGGAGCTTCTGTAACATTAGCGACCACTTCATCAGCGGCCACGATGCTAGTTAATTGTTCTACTTTATCTTCGGCTTTTTGCTCGGATATTTCTTCGCTAAGTTGCTGTTGTTCAGGAACTTTTTCAACGATTTCTTGCTCTAAGTTTTCTGTTGCTAGCTGCTCTTGTTTGGATACTATCGCAGTTTCATTATTTGTTTCATCAGCGGCATCAGCGTTTAATTCAACATCAATACTAGAATCTGTGAGAGCATCAGTGGAATGCTCCTTTAGTTCTGATGTTTCTTGTTCTTTGACTGACTCTTTGGTAGCGTCGTCAATTGGCTTTTTTTTCTTAAATAGTCGGAACATTGTTATACTTTAATTTTTTGGGTTTAAATGAGAAAAATAATGAATAGAAGTTTATCACCTGCGACACACGCTCGTATCAGTTTTTTATCTATCCTCTTCTTATCCTTGTTGTCTTTTACGTCTGTAAAGGCTGCGACGGTTGAAAATAAAAATCCAGTTCATGAATACGAGCTCGATAATGGTTTGCGCGTTCTTGTAAAGCAGGACAAACGAGCCCCGGTTGCAGTCATTCAGGTTTGGTACAAAGTTGGCACCAGTTATGAACATGAAGGCATTACTGGTTTATCTCATGCTCTAGAGCACATGATGTTCAAAGGTACAAAAAAACATAAATCGGGCGAATTTGAGAAAATGGTATCTGCCATCGGCGCACGCAATAACGCATTTACCTCACAGGATTACACGGCTTACTATGAAGTCTTGGCTAGCGATAAACTCGAAGATGCCATGGAAATCGAAGCAGACCGTATGCGAAATCTGGTTTTTGATCCCGAAGAATTCAAAAAAGAAATTGAAGTCGTAAAAGAAGAACGCCGCTGGAGAACTGACGATAAGCCAAGTTCACTTACCCGCGAACAATTTAACGCCGTAGCATTCTTGAATAGCCCATATCGTGCACCCGTAATTGGCTGGATGGTAGACCTTGAAGGCATGAAGCTAAAAGACGCTAAAGAATGGTATAAAAAATGGTATACACCTAATAACGCCACGCTTGTTGTTGTAGGCGATGTAGATCCTGAGAAAGTATTCAAAATGGCTAAAAAGTATTTCAGCGTTTATGCCAGCAATGATCTACCAGAAGTTAAAGCGAGAACAGAAGTAGAGCAAAAGGGCAGAAGAAATATAACGCTCAAATTACCCGCAAAATTAGCGAATTTACGCATGGGTTTCAAAACACCTGGAATGATTAGCGCCAAAAAAGGCAAAGTTCCCGCTTGGGAACCCTATGCACTTGAAGTACTCGCCAACATTCTTGACGGAGGCGATAGCGCAAGATTTTCTAAAAACCTAGTTCGGGGTAAGGAAATCGCTGCCTCAGCAGGAGCAGGTTATTACGGTTATGGCAGATTGGATAATCTGTTAGTGGTTTCCGGAGTACCCGCCAAAGGTGTTGAAACCAGCGAATTAAAAAAGTCATTACTGGATGAGATCAATATCTTAAAAACCGAGCTAGTGAGTGAAGCAGAGTTGAAACGAGTGAAGGCCCAAGTCATTGCAGGTGAAGTCTTTGAGCGCGATTCGATTCAGCACATGGCAACCTTATTGGGATCTTTAGAAACGGTTGGGCTAGGGCATAAATACATCGATCAATACGTACCAGGCGTACTTGCGGTTACTGCTAAACAAATACAGGAAGTGGCGAACAAATACTTAATCGATGAGAGTTTGACTGTTGCAGAACTTATTCCACTGCCATTGAATGAAAGCAAAGATGCAAAGAGTATTAACTAATGACAATAAAAACTATGAGTAAAATTCTTTTCACTGGGCTAGCACTATTATTTGTACAGTTGAGTTTTGCAGCACCGAAAATTGAAAACTGGACAACTGATTCTGGTCTTCGGGTTTACTACGTTAATGTTCCTGAATTACCGATGCTGGATTTACGCCTGACGTTCGCTGCTGGCAGTGCATATGATGGTGAAAAACTGGGTATATCGGGCTTAACAACCAGCATGCTCAGCAAAGGTGCTGCTGGCTTAAATGCAGACCAGATTGCCGAAGCATTTGAATCTGTTGGTGCTGAGTTCTCTTCGGGAACCGGATTAGATTCGGTATGGATTTCGTTACGTTCTTTAACCTTTGAAGAGCAATTAGAACCGGCCTTGCAAAACTGGTTAAAAGTGATTCAAAAACCTAACTTCCCTGAAGACGATTTTGCACGCCTAAAGAAGCAAGCATTGATAGGTTTACAAGCAGAAAAGCAAGACCCGGGATCAATCGCAAGCAAAGCATTCTACGCCAATCTATATGCGGGACACCCTTACTCAAAACCTCAAAATGGCACAGAAGAAACGATTGATGCGTTGAAAGTCGATGAGTTAAAAGAATTCTTCAAGCGTTACTTTGTGAATAAAAATGGACAACTCGCATTAGTCGGTTCAATCAGCAAAGAGCAAGCTAAAAAAATTGCACTTCAAGTATCAAATGCACTTTTAGATGGCGATAGAGGAGTGGGAGAAAAAGCTGCGGAAATTCCTCCAGTAAAGCCATTGACTGAAGAAAAGCTTGTGTATATTCCATTCCCATCTTCACAAGCTCACGTGATGATCGGTCAGCCTGGCAATAAACGTGGCGACAAAGATTATTTTACGCTTTACCTTGGTAATCACGGCTTGGGTGGCAGTGGTTTTACCTCACGTCTGATGAAAGAAATTCGTGTAAAACGCGGACTATCCTACAGTGTTTACAGCTACTTTATCCCGATGAAAGAATATGGTCCGTTCATGTTAGGACTCCAAACTAAAATCTCTCAAACGGACGAAGCAATTAAAGTTGCCAGAGATGTACTTAATACTTTCCAAAAAGAGGGGCCTTCTGAAGAAGACCTGGCTGCATCAAAATTGAATATTACAGGTGGCTTTCCTTTACGTACTGCGAGTAATAGCGACATTATGGGTTATATCGACATGATTGGTTTTTACGGTTTACCTCTGGACTATTTAGAAACCTTTACTAAAACCGTAAACGACATAAGCAGAGATCAAGTTGTTGATGCTTTTAAACGTCGACTAGATACCAACAAATTACTCACTGTTATTGTCGGTGGCGAAGCTAAAGAAGGTGAGACTGAAATTAGCACAGCCAAAGATAAAGGTGCTATTGTAAAAGTATCGGATACCAAAGAAGCCGCTGTAGCTATTGCGGCAAATGAAACAAAACCCACAGAAGAGCCGTCTAAAGAACTAGTAGAAGAAGCAGTCGAAGAAAATGAAGAACCGGACTGCGACTAAAAAGTCTGGTAGCCGTAACAAAAAAAGGGCTAATACGCTAAGGATTATTGGGGGTGAATGGCGCAGTAGAAAACTACAATTTCTAGATGCTCCCGGTTTACGCCCAACCCCTGATCGTATTCGAGAGACCCTTTTTAACTGGTTACAAGGCGATATTTATAATGCTCTCTGCCTCGATTTATTTGCAGGTAGCGGAGCTATTGGACTGGAAGCACTTTCCAGAGGCGCAAAGTCGGTAGATTTCGTTGAAAAAAATGCTGCTGCCAGTAAGCAGTTAATTTCAAATCTAACACTTCTTAAAAGTGATTCAAACGTATACCAAACGGATGCTTTAAGTTTTTTGAATCAACATACAGCAGACCAACCTTACGATTTAATTTTTCTAGACCCACCCTATCGACAGGGCTTGCTGGATGAGTCTTTAAATTTATTAACCGCCAAAGGTTTAATTGGTGGGCACTCTTTGATTTACCTGGAACACGAATCTGAAGAATCATTCGACTTCACAAAGTTTGATCTTGAGATTATAAAACAAGCCTCAGCAGGCCAAGTACAAAGCTACTTATTAAAACCCTCAATATAAAAAGTGGCTAAAAGCAGGGGGGTGACTTAAAAGTTTTATCTAGTCGGTAGTCCGGTTAATTCGATAACTCTGATCAATCACAATGCGCTGTTTAAGTCCTTTGCCGACAATCGCAGGGATATTGTTATATAAACTTTTGTGCATTGCTTTAATCGCTGGACTCTCAATCGATAAGCCTAATTTTACCGCAATGTATTCAGCTTCTATAGCATATAGAATTTGCTCTAGACTATCATTGCTGGACTCTTCCAAATTCTTCCAGTCACTGATAATTTTAGTCAGGGGTTTCTCAAGATCACGATTTTTATACAAATGATCTTTCAATATGGCAGCCTGTTGAGCAGATAAGCGAATCAATGCCTGTAACGTTTCTACTTCTTTTTTTAGTCTATCATCCAAAGTGCCAAGGAAATTCAATAACTCGCTTATGGCAAAATTATTGAAAGGTTTTATGCTCTCACGTAATTCCTGATTAAAAATATTCTGTTTTTTAGATTTTGAAGGCTTTAGGTTGGCATCTAACAATTTTCGAGATTGATCCAGGCTCTTCACCATTACATCCTGAACACTATTAATATGTGCCTGGTACTCTTTTTCCGCTTTCTTCAAAGCTGATTCAATCTGTACGGCTTGCCTGGAAAACTTCACCAATACATCCTGACTGTCCATCGTATTGTGCGCAATCCACGCCCTCCTGACTTCTTTATCAGAATCCAGATATGCATTATGCAATTCCTTGTAAGCCATGCCCCATTGATCTTTAACATGCCTGATAAGGCCTGCGTGATTAGGGTGCTCCAGCTCCATGTTCTCAACGTTTCGAATCAATCCATTCATTGACGCTAAACTTTTGAGTAATTCACGCCTGGACTTGGTCAGCGGGTCATAAACACTACTGACAAAAGATTCAATTTTAATCTTGTTATTTTCTTGTTGAAGGTCAGAACGCCAATTTGAAATTCCCTTAAAAATCAGCGCGAAAATAATTATGCTGGGGATGAATAAAACACCCGCCAAGGTAGACATTTTTTCTGGAGGTAATCGCCCATCTTTCTTGATTTGTCGCATTAGTAAAACCAAAACGGCAAAAACCAATAGTGATAACAGTAAGAAAATAACTAAAATGAAATTAGCAAATGTCAAAAAGGAAACACCTAGATTTAAGAATTATTTAGTTAGAGAGCTACGTTAGAGCGCTATGCAAGAAAGCCTCAATCAAGAGAAATAAATTTAAAAGTCATCATAAAGTTATTTTTTAAAGAACTCAAAGATTTGCGTCTAAAGCGCCCATTCTTTATTAATCTCAGCATCCTTCAAAGGCTTCACTTTAAACTCTCTTTCTTCTTCACCCAGCAGGCCAACACCGAACGTCACTTCATCGGCATCTTTGCCCTTTCCGTATCGCGCAGCAATGCTTGCAGCCAAATGGATATCTTCTGCTGAAATATCACTGCCATCAAGCAACGTCAACGGGCCACCGTGACTCAGCGTGGATAGATAGACGAATTGTTTTTTATAGCCCTGCAAAAAGCGCGACTCGCCTTCTTCACGTGCAACGATCATTTTGAAATTATCACGTGGACGGAAATGACGTCCGATCTTAAGCATCATCACATCATCAAGTTCATAGGACTTACCTTCTGCACGATGCCCTAATAAATCCTTCATCTTTTTTGAGTAATTAGGATCAGTAAGGAAGCAACAACCACCCGCTGGTTGAGCGTAATCATCCAGTTTCCACTTTTCTGCCAATGCAATCTGAGGTTTACGATTACGACCCGAGAAGTCGAAAAGTTTTTCGCGATCGACCCATCCTTCCTTTTCTGGTTTTGTCAGGGGTAAATTCTTGGCACATAGCGGACGAAGCAATAACTCATCAGCTCCTGATTCATTGGCAATGATAGGCATAGTCTGTTTGCGTTGAGACATCGGGCGCTGCCCCATAACTTCACCCGTCACAATGAAGTCAAAATCTTTCTCAATAATCCATTCATGGGCTTTTTTCACCATGAAAATTTTACAATCAAGACACGGGTTAATATGGGCGCCATAACCGTGTTTTGGATTGATTACCACATCTTTATATTCTTCTACAATATCAACTATATGTAACTTGATACCCAGTTGCTCAGCTACCCACAACGCATTATTTCTTTTGGGTTTAGCAGACTTCTTTTTGCGGATAGCATGGGTATGCCCTTCCACACAAAAACCGGTGAAGAAATTAACACCTTCTACATGAATTCCTTGCTCTATCATAGCTTTGGTAGCTAATAAAGAATCTAAACCACCAGAAATGAGTGATACTGCTTTGCGCTGCTTTAACATACTAATATTATGGTACAAAAAAGCGGGATTATTACAGCGTTGTGCTTATTTGTCACATTTACTCATTAAAAACCCAGTAATGATGGTAAAAATAGATTTCGCGGATTAAAAACGGAATTCTCGTTTTCAGGCTTTTATAAAGACTGGTGGGGGATGCAGATGATTTGGCTTCAACCAAACCAATATCTTTTGCGATCAACATTGCACGTTTTGAATGCAAGGGGTCACTGACTATCAAGACACTAGTTAACCCAGTTGTTATTAATAGTTTTTGCGCCTGAAGTAAATTATCTCTAGTGGTATGGGATTCAATTTCTGTCAGTATATCTGTTTCTGGAACACCCAAAGTCATAGCATATTTTTTAGCGACTATCGATTCGGCGTCTGTTTCACCTTCACCCAATCCGCCTGTGAAAATTATTTTTTGGATATTCCCCTCCTGATATAAGTTTATCGCGTGATTAATGCGCTCCTTAAATACTGGAGAAGGCTTGTCAGCGTTTACCGCCGCACCTAAAACTATCGCTACATCGGCTTTATCAGTTAGCTTTCCTAGTGGAAACGTAGCTATCTGATAGCCAAGAAATAATATCCATGAAAGGAATAAGAAGACTAACCACTTGGTGATTTTTAATAGTCGAGAAAGAAACATAAGCGCTATTTTAACCGAAATATTTATCTATAGAAAAAGTGCCCTAGCCGAGGCGTAGCCGAGACAACGTTGGAATGCAATGACGACGGCTCGAAGGGTGAGGTTTTCAATTTTATAAGAATTAAAAAACCTCATAAAAGGTGGGGGGTGACTTTTTATATTTGACAAGATACCAAAAGGTATCATATATTATAGAACCTTTTGGTATCATATTGAGAAAATGACTAACAACCTCCAACAATCCTTTAAAGCACTCGCCGATCCGTCACGACGCGAGATTTTGATGCACTTAAGCAAACAGGATATGACTATTAAAGAAGTCTCACAACACTTTGATATGACACGTGCGGCAGTAAAAAAGCACTTGAATATTTTACAACAGGGAAATTTGATTACGATTAGCAAGCGTGGTCGAGAGCGGATAAACACCTTAAAACCCGAAGGTCTACAAAACATTACTGAATGGATGGACTACTTTAATAATTACTGGGATCAGCGCTTAAACAGTTTAAAAGCTGCCGTTGAAAATTCTAAGAAACAAGGAGATAGCAACAATGAGTAACAGCACAATTCACAAAACAGCTTTTTTTGCAGCACCACCTAAAACGCTTTGGGCATTCCTTACCGAGGCGGACAAACTCGCTCTCTGGTTTCACCCCGCACGAAAAAATTTACAGGACGGCGAAGATTACGAATTGTATCTGGCGGATGCTGATGACGGCTCGGCATTAATCTGGGGCAAAGTATTAGAATGGCAACCGCCTTCAAAATTGGTTTACACGTTTAATATTCCACCTTTAGATGGAGTTAGCACCACGGTTACCTGGCAACTAGAGGAGGCACATGGCGGCACCCTACTTGTTCTCACTCACGAAGGTTTGGGGGATATGAAAGAAAGCCCACTAGGCCTATTGATGGCATTAGACGAAGGTTGGGACGAACATATTGGCAAGTTAAGACAGCAGTTGAAAGATTAAAACAAGAAAAGTCTACTTGTTAGTCTCAGTATTAACTGGAGCTAAACATGAAAAAAGTAAATAGTGTCACACGCGAAGAATGGCTAGAAGCACGCAAAGCTTTTCTAATTAAAGAAAAGGAATTTACTTACGCACGCGAAAAGCTCAGCGAAGAACGTCGAAATCTACCGATGGTAAAAATCGACAAAGATTATCAATTTAATTCTGAAACGGGTAAGCAATCACTCAGCGACCTGTTTGGGCCACACCAACAGCTTATTATCTACCATTTTATGTATGGCAAAGATTGGGAAGAAGGTTGCCCTAGCTGCTCATTCTGGGCGGATAACTTCAATGGAATTGACACCCATCTGGCCGCACGCAATACCGCATTTGCAGTAACGTCAAATGCCCTATTAGACGTATTGCTTAATTATAAAAGACGCCTTGGCTGGAATTTCAACTGGGTATCTTCGACTGACCTTGAATTCGGTACTGACTTTGGTGTGAGTTTTTATGATGAAGAAAACAATGGAGGTTATAACTATAGCGAGTCAACGCCAGAAGGAGAAATGCCGGGAATTAGCGTTTTCATCAAACAAAATGATGAGATTTATCATAGCTACTCAACCTATGGACGCGGATTAGATATGTTAAATAGCGCGTATCACTATCTTGATCTGACACCACAAGGGCGAGATGAAAAAGACCTTGAATACACTCAGGCATGGGTAAAACGGCACGATGAATATAAGTAGTAAAAAAATCACCCTCTACTTTGAATGACAATTTTTTTTTGTGTAAAAATATTATTGGTATTAATGCGGAGCTTAAGCCATTTTTTAAAATCATCTTAAAAGTAGAGGGGTGACTAATCATTACTGACGTTATCGATTAGCTAAATCATTTTGAATATTGTTGCAATACCCTGTCAGTTACCAATACACACCTTTGCCAGATCCGAGGTTGCACCTCTACCTCTACAAGCAATGGATAATAAATGCAGAAATTTTTGATTAGCCTGTAGCTAATAGTTTATTTTTTAGAGACCATTTAGTGCCTCGATATATTTTAATGACGAAGTTCAGTAGAATAAGCTTGAAAGGTTGATGCGTTAATTTTAATCGGTACATTTTTTCTGTTTTCGCTGCATACTGCTCCCTTTTATATGACTCAAGATCGTCATCAAACATAAAATCAAAGGTTTTATTTTTATATGAAGCTTTACCTATTTGCTTACAAATCAACAAAAATAATGGGGAGTATCGGTTACTATGCTTTTTATAAAACCCGCTTTGGTAATAGTGAATCTGTCCCTTGTCTTCAAAAGTGTAAAAGGAGGCTAAAGCCACATCATTCAAGGTCAAAGTCTTAATATTAGCTTTTTTCTTGGGGACTAAACGCTCTAATATTTTAAGGTGAAATTCGCAAAATTCGGGCATATCAAAAACACAGGTATCTAATTTTCCTTGCCATCTTTGTTTATGCATATCAGCCAATCTATCAAACATAGGTTTTATATCTTCTGGCTTATCAATCTCTTCGATTTCACTTTTACCATCACGTTCTAAAATACGATTTTTTCGTTTAAATGTTTTACTCCAACGTGGTTTCATACTATTTAGATAATCTTCCAAAGATGCTTTGCTGGATATAAAATAGCGACCTCCATATTGTATTTCCTGGCTAAAAAAAGTTTTTTTAGAATGCTTAAAACATTCTAGAACTAATGCATCTTCTTTTAAAAATTCAAAATCAGCAAAACCCCAACGTTGCTTATTTTCTATTAAATATTCCGAAACAGCTTCGATGAATTCTCTTTCGAATTTTTCTTTTACGATAAAGTCAGAGAACTCCGTCATAATTTCATTTTCATTACTTGATCCAATGAAGCGTAAGGTCTTACCTTGTATTAACGACAAAGGATAACTATTTTCAATATGAAATGGAGCTAAACCAACTAATTGATTTTCCTGGTATAAGCATAAGATAAATAATTCGCTATTTACTTTTTCCTGGAATACTTCCCACCAGGTGATCATCCAATCCCAACTGGAGAATATAGTGCTTCGCTTTGACTGCTTGTATAAATTATTCCAGTCATGCTCCAAAGCTTTAAAAGATTCGAAAGAGCTGATTAAACGTAAATCTGCTTTTTTCATTGTAAGTTATACTCAGGATCTTATATTTATTAAATTCACGATGAACTTCTCAGCTAATCATATAATTATTCGTTTAAGTTTCGAGTATTTAAAGACAGAAGGCTACAAGGTATGCGTGTACGGTTTTTAGGTGCTATTAAAAACTGACTTCAAACAACTGGATACAACCATTATCAAACTAATAGAAAGACATAAAATAGATGTCACCCCCCTACTTTTAGGCACTTTTTGTAAAAAGTGCCTAAAAGTAGGGGGGTGACTTATGATTACTTAACTCAGCTGCATAATTGGTTATGCACTAAACCCTTTCGAATACCGTCGCAATTCCCTGCCCATGACCAATACACATTGTCGCCAGACCCAAGGTTGCATCTTTGTCCTGCATGATATTGAGTAACGTGGTTGAAATTCGCGAACCGGAACAACCTAAGCGGATGGCCTAATGCAATTGCACCACCATTGAGGTTCACCTTGTCGTCCATCACATCCATGATTCCTAAATCTTTCAGGACAGGGAGTGATTGGGCGGCAAATGCTTCGTTTAGCTCAAATATATCGATATCGTTTACGCTCAAACCCGCTCGTTTCAGCGCTTTTTGTGATGCAGGTACTGGACCATAACCCATAATTGCTGGGTCTACACCTGCTAATCCCATCGACACGATTCTGGCAATCGGTGTTAGTCCAGCGGCTTGTGCGGCTTCTGCCGACATTACCACCATTGCTGATGCCCCATCAGATAATGCAGATGATGTACCTGCAGTCACAGTGCCGCCTTTGGGATTAAATGCCGGGCGTAAACTTGCCAGCGTTTCAACCGTAGTTTCCGGTCGAATCACTTCATCAACATCACACATCATCGGAACTCCCGAAGCATCGTGACCTGGTGTCGGCACGATTTCATTGGAAAATTTACCTTCAATCGTTGCTTGATGTGCTCGCTGATGTGACCGTGCGCCAAATGCATCTTGTGCTTCACGCGTAATGCCGTGTTGTACTGCAAGCATTTCTGCCGTCATTCCCATCATATTCGACGCCATAGCGGCGTGTTTTGCAAATGCAGGATTGATATCAATACCGTGATTCATCGGCACATGACCCATGTGCTCGACACCACCAATAATGTAACAATCACCCTGCCCCGACATTATTCCCTGAGCCGCAGTTTGTAATGCCTGCATTGAAGATCCACAGAGACGATTGACGGTTTGGGCGGGTACTGTGTGTGGCAAACGGGTCAGCAATGCCATGGTTCTGGCGATATTCAACCCTTGTTCCATAGTTTGGTAGACACAGCCCCAGATCACATCATCGACTTTAGCAGGGTCGAGGTTTTCATTGCGGTCAAAAAGCGCTTCAACCAAGTGTGCTGATAGTGTTTCTGCACGGGTGATTTTATAGATGCCGTTTTTTGACTTGCCCATTGGTGTTCTTACGCAATCTACAATGACTGCATCTCTTGGATTAAGTTTGTTACTAGAAGTGCTCATGCTTCACCTCCGAAGAACTGGACATTATTAACAGCCATATCGGCCAATAGTTTGGGTACTTCGTAAGCAGCCCCTAAATCACTATATTTATTTGCCATATTTACAAACTCTGCAGTTCCAATCGAATCAATATAACGCAATGCGCCACCTCTAAATGGTGGGAAGCCGATACCCCAAATTAGGCTCATGTCTGCCGCTTCGGGTGAATCAACAATCTTATCCTCAAGGCAACGAACAACTTCCAGACACAATGACAACATCATGCGCTCAATGATTTCTTCATCGCTGAATTCATCCGCTGCACGAATCGCGCTGCTGGTTTTTTTGACTAATGCAATCGCCTCCTCATCAACACTTTTCTTTGGTTTTCCGCGTTTATCGGGCGCATACTTATAATAACCACTGCCGGATTTTTGTCCCAAACGGCCTAGCTTATACATTTCTTCTGTAGCTGCTTTGAAATCAATTTTCATTCGATCAGGGAAGCCTTCGGCCATTACAGCAGAACCGTGACAAGCAACATCAAGACCCACCACATCAAGCAAGTAGGCAGGCCCCATCGGCCAGCCAAAGCCTTCCATGACTTTGTCGATATGCATAAAGTCAGCACCGTCATTGACCAGTTTTTCGAAGGCATTTAGATAAGGGAATAACACACGATTAACCATAAAGCCTGGGCAGTCATTGACCACAATAGGCTTTTTACCGATCGCCAATGCATAAGCTACGGTGGTTGCGATGGTCTCATCCGAGGTTTTTTCACCTCGAATAACTTCAACCAAAGGCATTAACGGCACAGGGTTGAAAAAGTGCATGCCACAAACACGCTCTGGATTTTTGGTAGCGGTAGCGAGTTCTGTGATTGAAATTGTCGACGTATTCGACGCGAGTACAGTATCTTCATCGACGATATCTTCCAGCTCAGCGAGTACCATTTTCTTTATTTTGACGCTTTCAACAACCGCTTCGACCACGATATCCGCATTTGCAACATCACCATAAGTGAGCGTGGTATTGATGCGTGCCAATGTGTCAGCCATTACATCTGTCGTCATAATTCCGCGATCTACACGTTTGGCGAGAAGCTTCTTCGCCTCTTTCATACCCAACTCCAAGGCTTCGCTATTGATATCTTTCATCACAATAGGCACGCCTTTGTAGGCACTCTGGTAAGCGATACCGCCACCCATAACGCCTGCACCCAAAACAGCTGCTGTTTCAACTTTTGTAGCAATCTTGGTTATTTTCTTGGCTTGGCGATTCAACGCTTGATCGTTTAAGAACAAGCCGACCAAATTCGCTGCAACTTCTGTCTTAGCCGCTTTTACAAAACCTTTGACTTCCAGCACCATCGCTTCATCACGATGCAGATTAGCGATAGACTGCATTACGTTTAATGCAATTTTGGGGGCAGGATAATGAGGCCCTGCTTTTGCCAGAATCATGCCTCTGGCTGTTTCGAATGACATCAGCTGTTCGATCTGATTAAGCTTAATCCCATTGCGTTTTTCTTCACGGCGCGCCTCATAATCCATTGAACCATCAATGCATCGTTTCAATAATGTTAGCGCAGCATCGTGCAACTGGTCTGGCTCGACGACTGCATCTACAGCGCCTTTTTTCAATGCATCTTCAGGACGTTGTGGCTTGCCTGTAGCAATCCACTCCAGTGCATTATCTAAACCGATCAAACGCGGCAAACGGAAACTGCCACCCCAACCCGGGAAGATACCTAGACTGATTTCCGGTAAACCAACTTTGGATTTTGTGGTGATAACTCGGTAGTCTGTCGATAGCGGCAACTCAAACCCACCGCCTAATGCCACACCATTGATTGCACAGACTGTTGGGAACGGTAAGTCTTCAATCTCAGCGAATGCTTTTTGTATATCGAGCAAGCGCTGTTCGAATTCTTCTTCTGGCAAAGAAAACCAGCCAAGAAATTCAAAAATATCAGCACCGACAATGAAGTCTCTTTTACTGCTAGTAAAGAGTAAGCCTTTAATTTCTGATGCCTTCTCGGTAACGGCAGAAACAGCTTCTACCACTTCGTTTATGGTGGCGTGATTGAGTTTATTGACCGATGAATCTTGCAGATCAAAATTCAGTTCCGCTATTCCATCTGAATCTAACTTAACGGTGAGGCATTTGCCTTCGTAAATCATGCTTGCTCCTTTGTTGTTATGGCTTGCATAGCTTGTAGGTTAAAAGTCACCCCCCTACTTTGAAGCACTTTTTTTAATTTAAAATTGCCAGGGTTGTGAATTTGAATTCACCTCTGATTGTAGATCATCTTGCCTATTTAGTTAGCAAGATAATCCAAATTTATTAAATAAATGTTACTCTCCGTTTCGTTAATTCAGTTTAAAAAAACCAACTAAAATAATTTCGAGGTAGAAAATGACCGGCACAGCATTCCAGGACGCATACCCAGAAGCACTCAGCCATTGCTATGGTTGCGGCAGTAATAATGACCATGGCTTACAATTAAAAAGTTACTGGGATGGTGATGAAACAATCGCCACTTACACGCCACGCCCCGAGCACACTGCGATTCCTAATTTTGTATATGGTGGACTGTTGGCATCAATTATTGATTGTCATGGCACTGGCTCTGCATCTGCTGCGGCAACCAGAGAGTATGGAGTTGAAGGTGAGCCAGCTTTGCGTTTTGTTACGGCAAATTTAAATGTGGATTTCCTCGCACCAACACCAATGGGTGTGGAGTTAGAAGCACGCGGAACGATTCGCGAACTGAAAGAAAAGAAAGTGATCGTGGATATCGTGGTTTCTGCTGATGGAAAACCTTGTGCAAAGGGATCGGTGATTGCGGTTAGAATGCCCGACTCAATGATTCCTAACGATTAAAAACCCCTTATAAGTAGGGGGGTGACCTTAAGTTTATCTCTATTGATTTGTAGCAATTTCACTATTATTGATGGTGCAAGTAACCTCCCAATTACAGTATACTTTGCGGCTTATTTAATAATACACACAGGCGTCCGCAGAACATGTCGCAACAAAATCTACAACAGTACGACACATCAACTTTCCAGGGTTTAATTTTTGCCCTTCAGGATTACTGGGCAAAGCAGGGCTGCGCGATTCTACAGCCTTACGATATGCCGATGGGTGCGGGCACCGATAATCCAAATACTTTTTTACGCGCGATTGGCCCAGAGCCATGGAATGCGGCTTTCGTTCAACCTTCGCGACGCCCTACTGATGGTCGTTACGGTGAAAACCCGAATCGCCTGCAACGCTATTACCAATTTCAGGTTTTGATGAAGCCTTCTCCGTTAGAGATTCAGGATTTATATCTGGGTTCTTTGAAGGCATTAGGTTTTGATCCACTAGAACATGATATCCGCTTCGTCGAAGACAACTGGGAATCACCAACATTAGGCGCCTGGGGATTAGGCTGGGAAGTTTGGTTGAATGGTATGGAGGTGACACAATTCACCTACTTCCAGCAACTTGGTGGACTCGATTGCAAACCTGTTACAGGTGAAATCGCTTATGGTTTAGAGCGACTTGCTATGTACTTGCAGGATGTTGAAGTTGTTTATGATCTGGTTTGGACCATCGATCCAATGGGCAATAAAGTCACTTACGGCGATGTCTATCATCGTAACGAAGTTGAGCAATCAACTTATAACTTTGAAGTGGCAAATATCGATGAGTTATTCCATCACTTTGATGCGGCTGAAAAAGAAAGCCAAGTACTCATAGAAAAAGGTCTTCCATTGCCAGCTTACGAGCAAATGTTAACGGCTTCACATGCGTTTAATTTATTAGATTCACGTAATGCGATTTCTGTAACAGAACGTCAACGTTATATGTTGCGAGTGCGCTCTCTATCGCGCGCTATTGCTGAGGCTTATTATGCGTCTCGTGAAGCATTAGGTTTCCCTCTTGTGAAAGATGTAACAACAAAGGAGGACGCGTAATGTCTAACGATTCTCTACAAACCGCAGACTTACTTATCGAGATCGGTACAGAAGAACTCCCTCCAAAAGCACTGAAAAAATTATCAGAAGCATTCACCAATGGTGTGGTTGCTGGATTAAAAGAAGCATCTTTAGAAGCTAGCGAAGTCATTTCTTATGCGGCACCAAGACGTTTAGCCGTTTTATTAAAGAATGTTCCGGTAAAACAGCAAGATCAATCCGTAGAACGTAAAGGCCCAGCCAAAAAAGCCGCGTTTGATGTAGACGGCAATCCAACTAAAGCCGTTGAGGGTTTTGCCAAATCGTGTGGTGTCACACCTTTTCAACTCGATGAGATAGAAACCCCTAAAGGCACCTGGCTGATTTTCCGTCAGGACGTACCCGGCAAAGCTACAACTGAACTAGTCCCCGAGATTGTCAGTAAAGCATTAACAAAACTACCGATTCCCAAGCGAATGCGCTGGGGTAGTAGTGATATTGAATTCGTACGTCCGGTACACTGGATAGTCATGATGCTGGGCGAGGAAGTGATTAACGGAGAAATCCTGGGCGTAACAGCTGGTAACCACACCCGCGGACACCGCTTCCATCACCCCGAAAAAATCAAACTGTCACAAGCCTCCGACTACGCCGAACAACTGCGTGAGAAAGGCCACGTGATTGCCTCTTTCGAAGATCGTCGTGACGAAGTACGCAAGCAAGCAGAACAAGCCGCTCAAAAGTTGGGGGGTGAGGCCCATATTGAAGACTCGCTTCTTGATGAAGTAACTGCACTGATTGAACTACCTGTTGCGGTCAGCGGCAGCTTTGGTGAAGAATTCCTCGAAGTCCCACAGGAATGCCTGATTTCAAGTATGCAGGATCATCAAAAGTACTTCCCTGTTGTTGATAGCAATAACACCTTGATGCCTTACTTTATTACTACCAGTAATATCAAAAGCTCAAATCCAGCAGCCGTGAGCCAGGGCAATGAGCGTGTTATTCGCCCTCGATTTGCAGATGCTAAGTTCTTCTGGGATCAAGACTGCAAAGTCAAACTAGAGTCTCGTCGTGAAGCGACCAAGAAAATCGTGTTCCAGCAAAAACTGGGAACACTCTATGAAAAAACAGAACGCGTTGCAGCACTTGCGGGATATATCGCGAATGAGATTGGTGCTGACAAACAGTTGGCAATGCGTGCTGCCGAATTATCAAAGTGTGATCTGCTAAGCAATATGGTGCAGGAATTCGCCGAGCTACAAGGTATTATGGGTGGCTACTACGCTAAACACGATAACGAAGACGCTGGAGTTGCTGCTGCGATGCAAGAGCAATATCAGCCAGGTTTTGCCGGTGATGTTATCCCTGCTGGTGAAATCGGCAAGGTACTTTCTTTGGCAGATAGAATCGATACGCTGATGGGTATTTTCGCTATCGACATGAAACCTACTGGCAGCAAAGATCCATTCTCATTACGTCGTGCAGCATTAGGCATGCTTAGAATCATTATCGAAGGCGGCCTGAATCTAGACCTGAAAGCAATGCTTACACAGGCGGCAAATGGTTTATCAAGCAAAGTCGATGCAACACCTGCTATTGGAGATACATTTGCTTTTATTATGGAACGCCTTAAAGCGTATTACCAAGATCAAGGCATTAGCAGTGACACCGTAAATGCTGTTGCCAGTCTTAGCCCAAGTCATCCTCTGGATTTTGATCAACGTGTTAAAGCGGTAGCTGAATTTGCGAAAATGCCAGAATCAGAATCATTGGCTGCGGCAAATAAACGTATTAGCAATATACTAAAGAAGGTTGAGACAGAAATTCCTACACAAGTTGATGAGTCATTACTCAATGAAGCCCAGGAAAAAGCCTTATATGGCGCTATTAGGGCTCAACAAAGCATTGTTCAACCGTTATTTGATAACGGTGATTATTCAACAGCGCTGACGTCACTTGCCGTATTGCGTGAAGACGTAGATAACTTCTTCGATAATATTATGGTGATGGATGACAATATAGCGTTGAAAAATAATCGATTAGCATTACTGTCTCAACTACGTAATTTATTTTTGGAGGTTGCCGACCTATCCAGGCTTTAGGTCTGGATAGTTATAACTGTAACTTATACAGAGGTTTAAAATTCGGTCGCTAATTATTGACCGCTTATTTGAAATCAACACTTTGTAGCTTTGATCGTACTTAATATCTTTTGACAGTGGCTATATACGCATTCAATTGATATTATTTTTTTCAAGTTAAGATAATAATTAAAAATAAGACAGATACTCTACACCTCAGGAATACCTTGCTAAGTAACTGAACTAGCGTCTTATGTTTTATCTAACTGAATATTTATTTATGAATGTGCTTTCGCTGGAAATTCATTCGTTGAATGTAGGTTGAAATGTACAAATTCTGAATAAAGTTGTGCCCCTCTGCCGGGGAAAGCAGAGAGGCACGGGGTAGAGACTGGTAGTTATTTTATTTTTATTTATTAACTAAACTACTCTTCGCCTCAGGGGCTTGCTAAAAAATTCCATTCGAGCTTTATTAAGCTTCTTTCTTTTCTGTTTGAATTATCATTAATCCATTTTGTTATGCTTAATATAATGCAATCACAATGCCAACTTTGTTAAAATAAGCTTAACTAACTGTTTTTAAACAACTAAATATATTATGATTTGCGCGCAACTTTTAATTATATGTGTCACAACACTGTCACATGCTGACAATTAAGCGTTTATACTGACAGTGAGTGTCAGTTATAAACTTTTAGCATATTGATTATCACTAGAACTAACTGCAGAAAAAGCTCACTAATCAAATATTAAACGCTCGTGATTCATTTTCTAGAACTTAGTTTTCCCTGCTTATCTTTAGTAAATCTAGTAATTTGACGAATGAGAAAAATATTGTGGGCTGCAGGAAAATTCCGCACAACCAAGATCAGAATATATCATTCCACTATGAATAAAAAAGACATGATTAGACTTGACAATTTGTTTGATCGAGCTCAATCTAATTTTCATTAGTAAGTAAATAGATATAAATTTTTTAGTGAGGTAAATAATGAAGAAAATAGTAACTTTAGTATTGATCGGTAGCTTTAGTTTTTTCATTTTAACTGGATGTAGCACCGTTGCTGGAGTAGGAAAAGATATTAAAAGCGCAGGCGAAGCAGTTGAGAAAAAAGCGGAAAAGGCTAAAAAATACTAATAACATTAACTAAATACATTTTTAGATACATAAAAAAAGCCCTATTGACTTAGGGCTTTTTTATGAAGCTTTTATAATCAAGCTTAATTTAATAATGAAGCTTGGTTATATAAATACGAAAGTTAAACACACACCGCTCAATGAACAACTCGCTCTTGAGAAGTGTAGAAAGGCAAAATATTTTCAACCATAAATTGACTAATATCCGGATCATCCTGATCTACCACATAAAAATCGACCGTCTCATACATCATATCGTCTTCCAGTAATGATATTTTCTGAATTGCTGTATCGATAATTTTTTCGAACTTACCTTTACCTTGAATACCCACCATTAAATGCTCTTTGTCGTCATCTTCTGGTATTTGGATAGTACCCAAATAAGCAGCTTCAACCTCTGTTTGACGCGAGAAGTATTCTGTCAAAACTCCCGTAAATGTTTCAGAAACGTTTTCAGGTATGCCAAGTAGTACTTCTGTATGTTCTTCGAGAGTATGCTCACTATTCACCATTAAATCAGTATCAAGCAATACTGCAATATCTTCAGGATCAAATTCCATACCAAATTCGGAATTAGGGTTTAACACCAGGGGTGCGCCCATGGTTAATTGAAATAAATCTACCGTTGTTAGTTCAAGATATGGCTCATCACTGGCGATTGCCTGCTGTAGCATCTGCAACGAGGTAAAGAATGGTACAACTGGGCTTTGATCGGTTTCACGCTCCCAGTGTTGGATAATAACGGCCTGCTCTTCTTCTAATGTGAAGTTGCCCGTATCTTCCTCTTCTGGCTTACCCAGAACGAATATTTTAGACTCCATCAGTGCTTCGTAAAATGCAGGAGCTTCATTGTGATCTGCAGCTGCTTTATGCAATGCTTTTTCAAGATCATTTGTTGGAAGTAACATCTATTTTCTCTTTTATTAGTAGTGTTTCAGTCAAAATTATACCGTTAAATTGCAAGAGTCAACCGATTCAAGATAAATGCCCAGAGCTATCTGATTACAGCCATGAGCGGGCTATTTATTTCAGGTCAAACCTATTCTATAAGGCTTTCTATAACTTTTTGTTTAATTATTATACACCTCCCTACTTGAATGAGTTCTCGTTTAGTTTTTAAAAAAACGTTAGAACGAATTTATGCCAAAGCTTTGTTATAGCTCGACTCAAGGAGACCCTATAACTTAGTGTGGATGTAGGCTCTTTTTAAAATATAAAAATCTATAAAAAAATCATCTATGTCAAATTTCACTGAGACATAACTGCTTTAGCTTGTACCTTTTGCTATCATTTAGTTTTAAAGCTCCGTGGAATAATTAATGACTTATCAAACTGGCATTCTCGATGAAATTCCTAAACTTGCACGTTATCAATACTTTCGTCTAAAACCCGGTGCTAACGCAAAAGAAGTTTTGCAAGAGTTGGCAGATATAGCGGTCGAAAAAGATATTGTTGTTGGCATAGGCCAATCTTTAATCTCAGCAATGGATGCTGAAGTCCCAAACATGAGAAAAATGCCGGAATTTAGCGGTAAGGGCATTGAAATACCAACCACACCCGTCGCGCTATGGTGCTGGATTCGTGGCGAAGACCGTGGTGATTTACTCCACAAAGCACGTTTAGTCAGAAATATTCTAGCGCCTGCATTTGCGTTAGAACATGTTACCGATGCATTCAGATATGACAAATTTCGTGATTTAACCGGTTATGAAGATGGCACAGAAAACCCTAAAGGTGATGATGCTTTGGAAGCGGCTATTTTAAAGACTAGCCAGGCAGGTTTAAACGGTTCGAGCTTTGTCGCGGTACAACAATGGACACATGATCTGGATTCCTTTCAAGCCATGTCACACCAACAACAGAACTATACCTTTGGCAGAGATCAGGAAAGTAATGAAGAGCTCGATGAGGCCCCCGAGTCCGCTCATGTAAAACGAACTGCCCAAGAGGATTTCGAGCCAGAAGCTTTTGTTCTCAGGCGCTCTATGCCTTGGGCGAATGAAACTGAAGAAGGGTTAATATTCGTCGCTTTTGGTAAATCATTCGATGCATTTGAAGCATTGCTACACCGAATGGTTGGCAACGATGATGGAATCATTGACGGCTTGTTCAGCTTTACGCGACCAGTCACTGGCAGTTACTTTTGGTGCCCACCTGTGACTGATGGCAAGCTGGATCTATGCGCGGTTTTAAAGGCTTAATTTTTCTAAGTTGATTAAATCAACAAAATATTAAGGTAATTTCCATTCCGGTCTGATCGCGTGGCAGGTATAGCCCGTTGGATAACGTTCTAGATAATCTTGATGATCTGGTTCTGCTTCCCAAAAATCACCGACTGGTTTGACCTCCGTAACTACTTACCCGGCCATAAACCGAAGAGTTAACATCGGCGATGGTATTTTCTGCCACCTGTTTTGTTCTTCGCTGGTGTAGTAAATAGCTGAGCGATACGATGTACCATGGTCATTCCCTTGCCGATTCGAGGTTGTAGGGTCGTGAATCTGGAAAAACAATTCCAATAACGACGGTAACTAATCACTCAGGGTCGAATAGAATCTCAATGCCCTCAGCATGCGTCCCATGATTACGATACGTCGCATTGGGCACATCACCACCGGTATAACCGACCCGCGTCGCCACAACACCCGGCAACTTGCGAATCAGATCCTGCATACCCCAAAAACAACCACCTGCGAGTACTGCTATTTCATTTGCCATTTGTTACTCCAAATCTTCATGTTGAGATCACCCCCCTACTTTTAGCCTGTTTTTCCAAATTCAATCAGGTCGAGGGAATTTCTTAATTCTTAAAATAACTGTTACGGTGAAGCACTGACTAACAGCAAATGATATTCAAACCACAGTACGTATCCAATTTACAAAATGATACGTAAAAGACACGGATCATAATTATATAATGCGGTGTTTAATTTAACAGAAAATGCAAAAGGTTATTCACCTACAGCCACTCAAAAACAGCAATAAATACGATAATTAACTCAAACTGGATGAAAATAGATGAAAAAAATAACCATAAACCAAGCGTAGCAGATGCAGCAGAACAGGTATTAAACTCCTTAAAAGAAAAAGGTTTTTCAATTTTTGCAGATGTTGATCATCAAGCTAATGCGAAGTCGGTAGACCTTGAAATGCCTGCGTCCCGTGCAATCATTTTTGGAAACCCAATAGCAGGTACAAAGCTGATGCAGGCTGATATTACGGCGAGTATTGATTTGCCGTTACGCTTAGCCATCGTCGACAACAATGGAGAGACACAGCTGATTCATCAAACTGTTAAAGATTATACAACCAATTATCAACTCGAAAATCACCCAGTGCTAGCAAATGTTGAAGGTTTGTTTGCGACACTGGCTAATGAGTTAAATCAATAAAGAAGTGGGTTGATTGATATTTATGGACATCAATGCATTTAAAAAAACGCTTAAGCAAAGACTCAAACAGCAACAGGCAATTTTAGAAACGGCAACTGAAGATGCCGAGTCAATCCGTCGACCACATTGTCGAGATGGTGGAGAAATCGCTGAGGAGCGCGAACGTGCGGTGATTATCGATAATACTCTGCAGCAGACACAACAGAGTATTATTCGAATCAACAAAGCATTGGAGAAAATCACATCTGGTGATTATGGCTTTTGTGATCGCTGTGGAGGTAAGATTTCTTCGCAGCGGTTAAGCATTCTTCCAGAAGCTGCATTTTGCCTGAATTGTCAGAATAAAGTTGATAATTAGCCTAGTTACGAAGGTCACCTCCTACTTTTGAATGATATTTATGCGGCTACGCCTTTCCTTCGGATCAACGTAAAAAAACAACGTTGTTGTCTCACTGCGTTTGTATGGTTGTTTTTGCCTTAATCTACGATCATAGTGAAGGCATCGGGGAGGCGGAGGCTCTTCACTTCGTTTCTACCACATTAATGTGGATAGACTAGCCGAGATTTTACCCCTCCACCCCATTCATTAATGAGCGCCTATAAAGAATCTTGCCTCAAATGGCCGATTTCAACAAGCCTGCGCCTTTCGTGATTCCCGATATTTTTTTAACTTTTCTTGGGAGTTCGCAAAATGGCAATGCTCGTTAATGTAAAAGAGTTCGGAGTTGATGTCGCTAAAGACTGGCTAGATATTTTTGATGGTAATGAAGTCATTAGAATTAAGAACCAACAACAGGTTATTCGTGCTTTTCTGAAAACACTTCCTGACTCTTGTGAGATCGCGATTGAATCGACGAATACATACCATGAGTTGATGGTGGAGTTGGCGGTTGTGGCTAAACATACAGTCTATGTCATTGATGCTTATCGGCTCTCGCGTTATCGTGATGCGGTGGGTGTGAGAGCCAAAACGGATGCCAATGATGCCATCTTATTACACCGTTATCTGCGTTCGGAAAAACGACAGTTAGTCGCCTTTAAGCCCATGCCTAAAGCCGTTAAGCGACTCAATCGCTTACTGAAGGCACGGGCGAAACTGACTCAATTGAAAACCGCTATGAGTTTGTCCTTAACAGGGGTCGCCGAATTAGCGGGCATGCGAAAATCGTTACTTAATCGGTTGGATAAAGCAATCGAGTCCATTGATAAGCGTCTTTTGGACTGTATTACCTTAGCAGGTTACAAAGATGATTATCGGCGTTGTTTAGGTATTCCCGGGATTGGTCCTGTAAATGCCGCAGCCCTGGTGGCATTGTACCATCGCGGGTATTTTTCCAAGTCGGATGCTTTCATCGCTTTTATGGGTTTGGATGTGAGGGTGCGGGAGTCTGGATATTTTAAGGGCAGGAGAAAACTGACTAAAAAAGGCGATCCTGAAATGAGGCGGTTATTGTTTAATGCCGCAAGAGCCGGCGCGAAAACCAAACAATGGAATACCTATTATCTTGCCATGCGAGAAAGAGGTCATTCAACAACCGCTACCGCGGTTGCCTTATCGCGAAAAATCGCTAGACTTGCTTTTACACTCATGAAAAATCAGTCAGAATATCGTCCAGTTTAAAGCTTTTTTTACTTGATTATCAACATAGAATCTCGGCTCATTTTTGTTGTTTGAAAACGTAAATAGCATTTATGCAGAGCTTGGACATTTATAAAACTAACCTTTCTTAACCTTTTTATCCTTTATTTGATCAAGCATTTGCCGCATTTCCTGTAACTCATTAACGTTAGAACCGGGTAATTTCATCGCTTTGGTCAATTGAATTCTA
>CAWEEB010000018.1:0-29070 GCA_963807855.1 uncultured Gammaproteobacteria bacterium
AGTTGAATCCAAGTGTTTAAAAACGTAAATAGAATTTATGCAGAGCTCAGGCTCTTTTTTATCAGATTAGATAGAATCTAGTGAGTAACTTATTGTTTCCCGTATTCGTGCACCGCATCAACCAGGACGGTTACATTATCCGGATCAATATGCTGATGGATACCGTGGCCCAGGTTAAATACGTGACCTGTTCCTTTTCCAAAACCAGTGATCACTTTCTTCACTTCGTCTTTGATGGTATCGGCAGATGCATATAAAACACTTGGGTCCATATTACCCTGCAAGGCAACCTTATCGCCCACTCTTTGGCGTGCACTAGCAATGTCCTGGGTCCAGTCTAAACCTAAAGCGTCACAACCTGTCTCAGCCATTATTTCCAACCATTGCCCACCACCTTTGGTAAACAAGGTTACTGGCACTTGACGGCCATTAGCCTCACGCGTTAAACCAGATACGATTTTCTGCATATAAGCCAACGAAAATTCTTTGTATTTTTCAGGTGAAAGTACGCCACCCCAGGTATCAAAAACCATCACAGCTTGAGCACCCGCAGCTATTTGCGCATTAAGATAAGACGTTACGCTAGTTGCCAATTTATCCAGCAGTAGACGCATCGCCTCAGGATTTTCAAACATCATTCCCTTAACTTTGCCAAAATCCTTGGTTGTGCCACCTTCAACCATATAGGTAGCTAGTGTCCATGGGCTTCCTGAAAAACCAATTAACGGCACACGACCATTTAACTCTCTTCGGATAGTTCGAACCGCATTCATTACATATTGCAATTCATTTTCTGGATCTGGATCTGGTAGCTGTTGAATATCAGCCATACTCTTTAAAGGACGTTCGAACTTTGGACCCTCACCTTCAGCAAAGTAAAGACCTAAACCCATCGCATCCGGTATGGTTAAAATATCAGAGAAAAGAATTGCAGCATCAAGGTCATAACGCTCTAACGGCTGAAGTGTCACTTCACACGCTAAATCTGCGTTTTCGCACAAGTCCATAAAACTACCGGCTTTAGCACGAGTAGCACGATACTCAGGTAGATAACGACCTGCTTGTCGCATAATCCATACTGGCGTGGTGTCTACAGGCTGCTTAAGTAGTGCTCTTAAAAATCTATCGTTTTTTAATTCTGACATGATGGATTTGTCCTGAATTAATAGCATCAAAAACAGGAAGTCTTTGGATGTATTAAATTTAAAATGGAGGCGTCATATTAATAGATGACAGACTTTACTATGAAATATCGCTTCTACACGACATAAGTCACTGCTTTTTAACCGGCTAAAGCGCTTTTGATGATACCGCTGATTTTTCCCATATCAGCACGACCTTGCATTTGAGGCTTGAGAATAGCCATAACTTTTCCCATGTCTTTCATGCTTTCAGCACCAGAACTTGCGATTGCATCTGTAACAAGACTCTGAACTTCATCATCACTCAGTGGCTCAGGCAAATAGCGCTGGATAAAACCAAGCTCCAATTCTTCCTGAGCAACCAGATCATCACGACCAGCATCTTTGAACTGACTGATAGACTCACGACGTTGTTTACTCAATTTATCAAGTATAGCAAGCACATCAGTATCATTGAGTTCTTCACGGGTATCGACTTCTTGCTGCTTGATGGCAGCCAAGATAGTACGAATTGTCATTAGAAGGTCTTTCTCTTTGGCACGCATTGCCGTTTTCATATCATCGAAAATGCGTTCTTTTAAGTCAGACATAATAGTGATCTTTGATTAGCTTTAAATAAATAATTTTATTTAACTAAATTATGATAGGTAAAACCAGGATATATAAAATTTAGTTTATTAGAATATATTGATTAATACATTCTTACGCGACGATTGATCTCGCGCTTTAAATTTTTGATATTACGCTTTACTGCGGCAGCCTTCTCTCTCTTACGGATTGAAGTTGGCTTTTCATAGAATTCACGACTACGAACTTCTGCTACTACACCAGCCTTCTCACAGGTACGCTTGAAACGACGTAATGCAATTTCAAAAGGCTCGTTTTCTCTAACTTTTACACTTGGCATATTGTTGCTCTATTATTTACTAATGAATAGTAAGTTAAATGAATATAAGGTTTAAAAAGAACGGGATATTATACGCCTCGTTATGTCAAAAGCAAAATTGAAATCACAATTAATTTAAAAAATATTTTGAAATTACTTTGTACAACACCAAATAAACATCTTTATTCACCTTTTGACTTAAAAAACTAATAGCTCTGACTCATATATTGTAGAATAATTAACCAATTACAAAATAAGTTTCTAAAAATTATGTTAAAAACAATTCCTAACTCTATGTTGAAAATTATCGTTACTCTGACACTAGCTCTACTAGTATCAAGTTGTTCTATTTACAAGATGGAAGTTCAACAGGGTAACGCACTAAACAACGAGACCGTTTCTCAACTCCAAAAAGGCATGAGTAAAGCAGAAGTTGCTTCTTTATTGGGCAATCCCTTATTACAAGATAACTTTAGAAGTAATCGCTGGGATTATATTTACTTTAAGCGTAACGGCAACAAGTTAGGAAACAAACAAAATCTAACGTTGTTTTTTGAAAATGACCAGTTAACACAAGTCAAAAAGTAACTTATGGCTTGGGTTAAAGCCATTCACCCAGATAATAGATAAATTGTCCTTCTGAAGATTTAGAAGGACCAATCACAATAGCGGCAAACTTTTTATCTTCCAGTCGCTGCATTAGCTATCGCCAACTCTTTAGTTTCAACAATTTCAACACAATTTGCGGGAAAGCGTTTTCTGTTTCTTTTAGGCACATAAACCACCGCAAATCTTGGCAGTGAGACCTTGGTTTGAGGATCTGGTGGCACCATCCCTCTCATTTATTTTTCAGCCTTTTCAGTTTTTACTTCTCCACCGCCTTTTTTCAGCACTTTGCCTTCAGCCGCTCGTTTTTTACGCACTTCTTTAGGGTCAGCTATCAAAGGACGATAGATCTCAATTCGGTCTTTATCTCTAACTTTTTGCTTCATCGTTGTCATTTTGCCGAAAAGTCCGACTTTCATCGCATCCAGATCCAACTCTGGATATTCCTCTAATACACCTGACTCAAGAATAACCTGACGCACCTCGGTGCCATTTTCAACCTCTACGGTTAACAGCTTTTGCTCTTCTGGTAGTGCGTAAATTACTTCTACATGAATAAGATCAGCCATATACCACCTTCGCTTGCTTTACAAAAGAATCAACCATGGTGTTAGCTACCTGATTAAATACTGGCCCGACCACCATGCTCAGAATCTTATTTGAAAATTCATATTCTAAATCAAGCGATACTTTACATGCACCAGGTTTTAATTCTGTAAATTTCCAAAACCCTTGAAGTTTTTTGAAGGGACCATCTACCAGTATTATTTCTATTTGTTCGTTTTCGGTTAAAATATTTTTAGTGGTAAAGGTTTTTTTTACCGAACCTTTTGCAATAGTTACAGAACCCACAACAACATTATCCTCACGAGAAATTTCTTCGGACGCCCCACACCAAGGCAAAAATTGCTGATACGATGACACATCATCTACTAATTTATACATCTGTTCCGCACTATAAGGCACTAATGCACTTTTATTTACTTGAGACATAGGAAAAAACCACTACAATTCTTTTAGCTGAATTAGATTATATTCTAACAGCGAAAATTTAGATTCGTCAGGTTATAATCCCTTTTTACCCAATAAAACAACAGGCTAGTATTTCGATGGCAAAGAAAAACAAAAAGAAAAAAGGTCACGGTGGCCAAACCATAGCGCGTAATAAAGTCGCGTTTCATGACTATTTTATTGAAGACACATTTGAAGCCGGTATGGTACTTGAAGGCTGGGAAGTAAAAAGTCTCCGTGATGGTCGTGTGCAATTAAAAGAAGGCTATGTATTTATAAAAAATGGAGAAGCCTGGATATCTGGCGCTCAGATCACTCCACTATTAACCGCATCAACACATATTCATCCAAACGCAACTCGTATCAGAAAACTCCTGCTGCATGATTATGAAATTGTTAAACTAAAAGCAGAAGTAGATAGAAAGGGTTATTCTATTTTACCTTTGTCTCTTTACTGGAAAAATAATCGAGTAAAGCTCGAAATTGGAATCGGTAAAGGCAAAAAACAACACGACAAACGTGCAACCGAAAAAGAAAAGGACTGGAATAGGGATAAACAGAGAGTTTTAAAGGGCAGATAAAAAAATGACCATCTGTAGTTAACAATTATATATAAAGCCACCCCCCTACTTTTGAATGATATTACGTTTTTGATGTTAAAAAACGTAAATAGAATTTATACAGAGTAAGGCCTTTTTTATTCTGATTGCCTTAAATCTTAATTACCCCAAAGAGTTTTACCAGACTCCTCTTGGATTTTCTGTAGGTATTGTTGATGACTATCCAACTCAGAAGCATCTGCTTTTAACACTGTTAGTGGCTGGCGACCAGCATCTAAGCGATTGAATAAAACTGCTCCACCATCTGAATCACTTGCTCCTTCTTCTCCTAACAATAGCGCGGTTTGACCACCCGTCATTGCCAGATACACATCAGCTAGAATCTCGGAGTCCAATAAAGCACCATGAAGCTGGCGATGATCATTGCTAATATCATATCGTTTACATAACGCATCCAAAGAGTTTCTTTGTCCCGGATGCAATTGTCTCGCCTGAACCAGGCTATCGCTGATTTCACAGATGGCTGCAAGATCTTTTACGCCGTCAGCTATTCCTTCAGCCAATAAGGACAGCTCATGATTTAAAAACCCAACATCAAAGGGAGCATTGTGAATAATTAATTCTGCTCCTTTTACATAATTTAAAAAGTCTACGGCAATTTCATTAAATCTGGGTTTATCCGAGAGAAATTTAGTGGTGATACCGTGAACTGCCAATGCCTCTACATCACTTTCGCGATCTGGTTTTATGTATTGATGGTAGTTATTATTGGTCAACTTTCTATCGACCATCTCCACACAGCCGATTTCAATAACACGATGCCCATCACGTGTTTCTAAACCAGTGGTTTCTGTATCCAGAAAAATCTGTCTAATCATTTGAATTCCTTAGGTATTCCCTTTCTTTTCATCCATAGCACGATTAGCCAAATCATCAGCTCTTTCATTACCAGGGTGTCCACTATGTCCTTTTATCCAGTGCCAATTTATATTATGGCTTTGCACGGCAGCATCTAAACGTTGCCAAAGATCTTTATTTTTTACTGGTTTTCTAGCTGCTGTTTTCCAACCGCGTTTCTTCCAGCCATCCATCCATTCCAGAATACCTTGTCGAACGTATTGAGAATCAGTCGTCAGTTCTATCTCACAGGAACGCGATAACATCTCTAGAGCACTAATTGCTGCCATTAACTCCATACGGTTATTGGTAGTTTCAGCTTCGTACCCATAGATTTCTTTTTCGTGTTCACCAAACTGCAATACAGCCCCCCAACCACCAGGACCAGGATTACCTCTGCATCCTCCGTCTGTATAGACGACGACTTTTTGTTCACTCATAGATTAGAATAGTTATCTTGTCTTATTTTTTGTGCGGTTCTATTCAAAGCCACCTTACCGCCACTAAGTACCGCAGGCGCTTGCCATACTTTTTTATCAGGACGCATCGCAATCACTCGTTTTTTAGCATGAATAACGTACATATTACCTAATATTGGCCCCGTATATTCCCCCCAACTTTCAAGCCAGCGCAAGCTTTCGAATAGTTTCTTATTTTTCACACCAGGCCTGTAACCTAGATAATTTATATCGAGTACTTTAAAACCCAGCAACGAAAACCAGTCTTTAACCCGGTTTACACTGCGCATTTTGTAGGGACTTTGTCGCTTTTGGCGGAAATGTTTAATTTGCCTTCCTAGGTTTGTAATTGAATGAGGATTAAACCCAATCAAAATACAGTGCCCCTCAGGAACCAGTATCCTGTCTATTTCTCTTAAAACCTGATGTGGGTTTTTTGAGGATTCTAATATATGACTTGCAACCACCAAATCAACATTATCGGTTGAAATTGGCAATTGTTCGTTCGAAGCAATTAAAGAATAATTTTTATTGGACTCTATTTCATCGGCTCCACCCACTTTGACAGTCCCAAATTGAAGAGCATCATCACTTACTAAAGAGAAATCTGCGGCAATTCTTGAGTGCTTTAGCAAATCATGCTGACCACTCAAGGAACCCATTTGTATGGCGTAATAACCAAATATCTCTGACATTACATCAGAAAAAAAGTCATCCATATCTTCTAAAGCTGCAACTCCAGAATGAGACTTGTACCAGTTAGAACAATGCTTTAATACTTCTTCGTTGTTTCTCATTTATTCTTCATTTACCTCTCATTCCAAACCTATAACCAATATATACCTTGAGATTTAAGCCATATCATACTATATTTGTCAGGGGTATCTGGGGATACGATAGAGCAATATTTAGATGAAACTATAGTACATATATAATTAATTTCATCATCGAAAGTATACTCTATTCTTTTAGAATTTAAAATTTAAGGGCATGGGGATGAAAACCAAAAATTCACCTTTTAAGGTGACTATAACTTTTTTTATATCAGTTTTATCGATATCTGGACTTCCCAACTTAGTTTCAGCACAAACTTCTAGCGAATGATCAAAGCATTCTTAATGCCGCAAGAGCTTTAGGTGTTGTTAAAGAAGTTCCCAGATCAGTACCTGCTCAGCAACAACAGGCTAATACCCTAAGAACACAAGCTCAAGCTCCTGCAAATAAAGCTAAACATGACCCTTACGCTGCTAGACGTCAGCAAATACTAAGGCAGAATGCAGCTAGACGAAAAGCGCATCAACAAAGAATCCAGCAAGCACAAAGACAAAAATATCAAAAAGCCAACCTACAAAGAACACAGCAACAGAATTCCCAGCACAACCTTTGGAATCGAGTCTACCAAGGATTCAAATTTCGTGACTACAGAAACCAGCCAAAAGTAAAACGTTATACACGTGAATTCTCACGCAACCCACAAAGAATCCAACAATTAGCTGATCGTTCTTCTGACTACCTATTTATGGTGGTTAATGAATTAAATCGTCGAGGAATGCCTACCGAATTAGCTTTATTACCTTTTGTTGAGAGCGCATATAAAAATGCTGCATTTTCTCATGCTGGTGCAGCAGGTATGTGGCAATTTATTCCAGCTACTGGTCGTCGTTACGGCTTAAAACAAACACGAAGTTATGATGCCAGACTAGACTCTCATCAAGCTACACGTGCAGCCTTAGACTACTTACAAAAACTCAATAGGCAATTCAGAGGTGACTGGTTGCTATCATTAGCTGCATACAATTGCGGCGAAAACAGAGTCGCAAGAGAAATTGCAAAGAATAGAAGACAAGGTAAAAGAACAGACTACTGGAGCCTGGATCTACCAAGAGAAACCAGACAATACGTTCCACGTTTGCTCGCATTTAAAGAAATCTTCCGTAATCCAGGCACATATCGTGTTCATCTCAGAGGCATCCCAAACAGCCCTGCTCTCGCACGTATAAACGTTAATAAGCCCGTTAATCTAAGAAAAGCTGCCGCACGTGCAGGTGTACCTGCAGATAAATTGCTTGCACTTAATTCTGGCTACTTACACGGCATTACTACTCCAAAATACTCAAACAAAATTACACTTCCGCGTCGCTATGCAGGACGTTTACATAAAGCCATACAGTCATTACCTCCTGCAAAAGACATGCATAATGTTTCTGCAAGAAGGTACGCTAAGTACTCTCGAGGAAAACGCTCAAAATTTCGTTATCACAAAGTTAGAAGTGGTGATAATTTATTCCGTATTGCGCGCAAACACGGCACAACTGTCAAACGCATAAAAAGACTTAACAAAATGAGAAGTAGTAAAATCTGGCCTGGCAAAAAGCTGATAATTGCCAAGAGCTCTAGTAAAAGGAGCTACTCTTAACAATCAATCAAAACCACCTATTTAGGTGGTTTTTTTAGGCAAAACGTTCCCAGTCATGAACGCATTTATCAATACATCTATGCAGACAAGAGAAAAGGTGGCGCTCTGCATTTACATTTACGTTGCCAAAAGACCTATAGGAAAAGAGCTTTATTAGGACAAGACCGTCGAGGACAGCTCAAAAATCGAATCGATATTAGCGCGCGTCCAGTCGAAGCAGATAATCGACAACGATTTGGGTATTATGAAGGCGATACTATGATTGGCAAGAATCACAAAGGCGTGCTTGTGACATTAGTAGATAGATTGTCACGAGAAACCAGATAAAAGGACTTCCAACCGCAAGGCAAAGAGAGTGACACAAGCGTGTATTGAAAAGCTAGACGCCGAAGAAGCTCTGAGTCTAACGCTTGATAACGGTAAGGAGTTGCAGAACATGAAGCAATAGCCGAGGCATTAAAGATAGATATTTATTTTGCCAAACCATATCGGTCTTGGGAAAGAGGTACAAATGAAAATACCAATGGTTTAATACGCCAATTTAACTAATTATTGCTAAGAATTGAATTATGGAACACCCACTCAGAGCTTCTTTAAAAGATAAAAGAACTTCCCTATCAAAAAAATTACAAGCAGAAAAATCTAAAAATATTATTGAGACAGTAAAAAAATCTGAAGCCTTCCAAAATGCTATAAATATCGGCATTTACTACTCAGTTAAAGGAGAAGCTGATCCTGCGGATCTCATTACTGAAGCTAAAAAGGAAAATTCTAACAAAGCATTTTACCTACCTGTTCTCTCTGCTGATAAACAACAAGGACTGCTATTTGGTCAATTAACACCTACAACTAAATTTAAGAACAATAGATTCTCTATCCCAGAACCAATATTCGAGAAAAGTGATTTGGTCACTGGAGAACAGTTAGATCTCGTCATGGTTCCACTTCTTGGTTTTGATATAAATGGAAACAGACTTGGAATGGGAGGTGGGTTTTATGATCGTTGCTTTGCTTTTAAGAAAAACAAAACAGATACTACTACCCTGCTCATGGGATTTGCCTATGACTTTCAGCAGATTGATAAACTCACCCCAGAAAGCTGGGATGTTAAACTGGATTTAGTAGCCACTGAAACCCAGCTCATCGATTTACGTTAGATTTGTTTTCCTGAGTGTTTCTTTTCTGCTTGAGGGATAGGCTGATTAGGCATTAATAACGGCTTAGAGAGCTCTCTCTTTAACTCCTGTGTACCTTCCTCTATCACGCGCCCCAATTCATTCATCGACTCTGAGAGAGTCTCATCCAAACCTTTGACACCTTCTTGCATCAAACCGTTTAACTGATCAAAAATATTATTGGCGGTGTACTTAACTACGGATGTCATAGACTTCTTAACGTTTACACGCCAGCCATGATTAGTCTTAACGAGAACGGTTACACCCGGCATTTTAATACCTGACTGCCCTAGTTCTCTTGTATAAAGAACCGTTGAAACCTCAGAACGGGATTCTCCTATCATTTGTTCGCCCAACTCAAATCTTTCTGGGTGTAATTTATCTGTATTTAAATATTTCAGATAATCAACGGTATCCCATGTTGCCATGATTTTAGCTGACTCCATGTCTCGATCTTGTACCGCTTGCCAAAAAGCCTGACTTACCTGTTTTGGAGATTCTGCTTTCTGCCCATTACAGGAAACCAAAGAGAACAACATCACCAATATTGAGGACACACATACAAACTTTTTGAATGTGTTTTTCATCGTTATAATACCTTTCCAGTTAATACACTTTTAGCTGAAGAGTAATCCAGAATTACAGTACGTCTCACTCTACCTTCTAATAAGACATCATTCAATCCAATTGATTCAACACGACAGAAGTTTGGCGCATAGCCACTATAAACAAGCCTGCCCTCTTCATTCTTTTTCTGAGATTCCCATAACACATCAACTTGCTGACTGATTTGATTCTGATGGAAATCCTTTTTCATTTGATCTGCGAGCTGATGAAGTTCATGACTTCTCTGCTTTTTAATTTCATCCGCAATCTGGTTTTGCAGACCAGCGGCTTTAGTACCTTCCCTCGGAGAAAAAGCAAAAATATGAATATGCCCAAAGCCAATCGACTCGACATTTCTCAGTGTTAATGCCCACTCATCATCAGTTTCCCCTGGGAAACCAACAATTATATCCGTAGTTACATTAAACTCAGGAATAGCAGCTCTTGCCTGATTTATGAGTGTAGAGAAATCCTCTACTTTACAACGCCGTGACATTCTTCTTAACACCGAGTCGGCACCACTTTGCAAAGGTAAATGCATATGCGGCATTAATCGATTATTTTCAAAAAGCGTGAAAAAATCCTCTGGTAAATCCCAGGGTTCAACCGATGCGAAGCGAATTCTTGGAATATCAGTCTCAGCCAAAAGCATCTTTACTAAATCAGATAAAGAACTACCAATATCACTACCGTAACCACCCACATGCACGCCTGTTAAGACTATTTCCTGAATCCCTTGCTGATGCAAATGATTAACCTCTTCAACGATATCGGCTAACGAACGACTTTTTTCTTCACCTCTTGCTACGGTCACAATGCAATAAGTGCAACGGTATCGACAACCATCCTGAATCTTGATAAATGCGCGCTGTTTTCCTCTAAGAAATAAAGAGGATTGATCTGGCTCCATCGCATTTAAAGGCATGGTGTTTGCTGAAAACTTATCCATTACCTTTCTCGGCAACTGGTCTTTATCTTGATTATTTACCACAAGATCAACCCCAATTCGTCTCTCCACTTCTTGCTCTTCAAGAGTAGCGTAACAGCCACTAACCACTAATTTAGATTGTGGATTCTCACGGTGCAATCGATTCATCAGTTTTCGAGACTTTTTAGTCGCCTCGGTAGTTACAGCGCAAGTATTGACTACGACCACATCAGCAACTTCTGCGTCTTTAACAATATTATGGCCTTCGCCAGTAAACTCTCTGGACCATTGCTCAAGCTCTGCTTCATTAAGCCTGCAACCTAGTGCTTTCAAATGTATTTTCATGGTAAGTATTGGTTTTGATTTTTGGTAAAGTCTAAGTAAATGGAGATAAAAGATATTCAGACTAATATTACATCAATATATGGAATGAATTAAGCCAATGCTCTTGCGAGTCATTGGCTTAAAAAAACCCTTAAAAGTACGGGGGTGTATTTATTTTAAAGAGTGAGTAAAACACACTTTTCAAATTTGAACTAAGACTAAGTTACTGAATATTTTCCGGAAACAATTCAACTTCAGCACTTTCACGTAAGGCTTTTAAAACCGCAGCCTGTTCGCGGGATGCGACCATTTGAGTAAAACTCTTTTGTAGATTTTTATCGAGCTCTGTAGCCCCGTCTTTAACACCTTTTAAAGCAATCAACACATAGTCACCATCAGGAAGAATAGTATTACCAAAAGTCTTCTTACCAGTTTCTGGTTTATCCATACTAAAGAGCTTATCAACTACAGCCTTAGACAAACGTGTGTCGGTACGCTTAACATCTGTATTGCTATCAACGTTATCTGCGCTGGCGCCAATAGATTCAAGCGCTGACCAATCACCCGTTTCACTTAGTGACTTTAATACTGACTCGCCTTTTTCAATCAATAGTTTACGAAGTTTTTTACTAAGTAAACTGGCCTTTATTTGCTCTTCCACATCAACCAATGGCTTTTGCTCTGGTACCTTGTGCTCTTGCAAACGCAGTACCGCTACTTTAGTAGGACTAACCTCAATGAGTTCTGAATTCTTGCCTTCATTTAACACCTCCTCACTGTAAGCTGCTTGAATGAATTTAGCCGAAGAATATTTTTTATCAGGATTAGGTGTTTCACCGCGCTGAATCCAATCCGACGTTTCAACTTTTGCGCCGACCCCATCAGCCGCACCATCAAGACTGCTATCATTTTCAAAAGCAAGCGTTTGTAATACATCTGATTGCTCCAGGAACAACTTTTCAGCTTCCTCTCTTCTGTAAAGCTTCTCTACTTCAGTTTTGACCTCATCAAACGTTTTTTGCTTTGATTCTACAACATCCTGTACTTTTAGAATTTCAAAACCAGCTTCGGTTTTCACAACTTCTGACATAGCTCCTTTTTCTAGAGAAAAAGCCGCATTTTCAAACAACGGCCCCATTTCGCCTCTCGCAATCAACCCTAAATCTCCACTTTTCTCTGCCGCAAGCTTATCATCAGAATCAGTCTTAGCAGCATCTTCAAAAGTTTTAGTTCCAGATTTAATTTCTTCATAGAGCGCTTTGGCTTTTTCCTCAGCTTTAGCCTCTGCGCCCTCTTCCTCACCAACTTTTACAAGAATATGAGAAACCTTGCGTTGCTCTGGATCAGTATAACGGCTTAAATTATCATCATAAAACAATTGTAAGGCATCATCTTCAACAGGAATCGTTTTTGCCAGCTCAGATTGATCTAATAAAACATAACTCACCTTAACCCTATCATTTGTCATATAGTTTGATAAATTAGCGTCATATTGAGCTTTTATTTCGTCAGCAGAAACCTCAACCTGAGATTCGAAATCGGCCTTTTTTAATGTATACGTTTCAACATCTCTCTGTTGATTCTGTAGCGCCTGGTAACGAGTAACTTGGTCTACCGGAAGGAAAGCTGCTTTACTTATTGACTGAGAAAATTGCTGATTAGTAATACTGGTTCTAATTTCCGTTTCAAAGCTATTTTTACTTCTTCTTTGAGACTGCAACAATAATTCATAAGTTTTAGGATCAAACAGACCGTCTTTTTGAAACGCTGGAATATTTGCAATCGTGTCATAAACTTCCTGATTACTTGCTCGGTAACCGTTATTTTCAGCTTCCTGTCTTAATAACGCTTGATTGACAACTTGGTCTAATGCTTGTTGTTTTATCGTATCTTCATTAAACCCTGGGGGTAACTTACCGCCAAAAATTTGCATCATTCTTTGACGTTGTTGTAATACCAGGTTTTGCACTTCTTGCACCTGAATCTCTTCACCATTCACCGTTGCCGCAACCAGTGACCCACCACCACCCAAATACGAACTGATGCCAAATAGAGCAAAGGGAACCGCTATAAATCCAACGATTAAATATGCAACCCAACCTTTAGCTTTGTCATTAATATTTTGTAACATAATTTCTCTTTTGTATTATCAAGTTAGATTACTGAAAAGCCCTGTTTTCAGTAATCTTTTGTTATAAATTAAGCGCGTAATGATACCTTATGCGCCCGTAGTTACCAAGAAACACAGACCTGGTAATGGATAAAAATTAGAAGAAAATTCTACGAAAGCTAGAATATATAAATATCGAAATAACAACCAACAAAAAATATGCTTATAAGTAGGGGGGTGGCTTAAAATTACTGAATTTATAAGCAAATGCCCTCTTTCAATGTGCCAATTAATTTAGGACAAAAAAAAGGATGCACCTAGGCATCCTTTTTAATATGGCGGAGCGGACGGGACTCGAACCCGCGACCCCCTGCGTGACAGGCAGGTATTCTAACCAGCTGAACTACCGCTCCCTTTATTGAAAAATTGGTGGGTGATGAGAGATTCGAACTCCCGACATTCGCCTTGTAAGGGCGACGCTCTACCAACTGAGCTAATCACCCACTTAATCGAAATCAGTCAGATTTCGAAGTTACTAAAAATCATTATCTTTTTAGTAAGTGGAAAATTTGAAACAGTGCTAATGATGAAATCCAAATTAACAATTTCACTAATAGCGAAATAAATCTCGTATTAAAAAAGGATGCCCTAAGGCATCCTTCTTAATATGGCGGAGCGGACGGGACTCGAACCCGCGACCCCCTGCGTGACAGGCAGGTATTCTAACCAGCTGAACTACCGCTCCGCATTACATTTTTTAGAAAAAATGTAAAAAAAGTGGTGGGTGATGAGAGATTTGAACTCCCGACATTCGCCTTGTAAGGGCGACGCTCTACCAACTGAGCTAATCACCCACTTGATCTGAAGTCAAACGTCTGACTTCGGAAAGCGCGCTAGTTTACTGCATCTTTTAGAGCTTTACCAGCCTTAAATGCAGGATTATTTGCAGCTTTAATTTGGATAGTTTCACCAGTGCGTGGGTTACGTCCAGTACGTGCTTTACGCTCACGAACTAGGAAAGTTCCGAAACCAATCATAGTAACTTGGTCACCTTTTTGTAGTGCTTCAGTGATACTTTCTACAAAGCCTTTGAATGCTCTTTCTGTATCAGCTTTAGTAAGCCCTGACTTAGCAGCAACCGCATCAATTAGTTCTGATTTGTTCATAAAATTATTCCTTTATGTAAATAGTGGCAATATTAATTTCAGATTATAATTACTTATGACAATAATTATAAATGATAATAACAATGTAAATTAAAATCTCAATACATTTCTTGAGTTATTAGTATAAAGCTATGTGGCACAAGTCCTGCCGCATCTCACAAGCCGCACATTTATACCAGCGCACATAGCAAGATTCAACACAAACTAACAAAAAAAATAAATTAAATCGTTTGATTTTTAAATACCTGCCCAAAAACACTATAAAATGCTTTCAGACAGGTATATGACAGTGATTTTCACGCTAGTGAGCGCGTGATTCTTCTTCCTGATCAGGATTATTTTGAGACTGTGTAGATTGATCTAAATCATCGTCAAGATCATCCTCTTCTTCAATAGCCTCTGGCATCGACTCTAAAGCGATCTCTAAAACTTCATCAATCCACTTGACAGGCTTTATACTCAACCCTTTTTTGACGTTATCAGGGACATCTGCCAAGTCTTTTTCATTGTCAGCAGGGATTAATACAGTGGTTATACCGCCACGATGAGCAGCCAGTAACTTCTCTTTTAATCCACCAATTGGCAACACTTCACCACGCAGCGTAATTTCACCCGTCATTGCCACTTCGGCTTTAACTGGTATACCTGTCATTGAAGAAACAATAGCAGTGACCATGCCTACACCAGCACTCGGACCATCCTTAGGTGTTGCACCTTCAGGAACATGAATATGCACATTTTTCTTCTTCAAGAATTTCTGTGTAATACCTAAGTTGCGCGATCGACTTTTTACGACAGTCTCTGCAGCCTGTATAGATTCTTGCATTACCTTACCCAGACTACCCGTGCTCTTCACATGACCATTACCAGATACCACAACACTCTCTATGGTTAGCAATTCACCACCAACAGAAGTCCACGCCAAACCAGTTACCTGACCAATCTGATTCTTCTTATCAGCCTTGCCATAATCAAATGTCTGCACACCTAGGTACTTAGAAATATTCCTACCAGTAACGGATGTTTTGGTTTTCTTACCCAACAAATGTTCACGAATAACCTTGCGACAGATTTTAGATATTTCTCGCTCTAAACCACGCACACCAGCTTCGCGAGTGTAATGACGAATAATAGATAGAATAGCTGAATCACTAATTGTGACCTCACCCTTCTCTACACCGTTATCTTTATATTGCTTAGGCACTAAATAGTTTTTAGCAATATTCAGTTTTTCGTCTTCTGTATATCCAGGAATACGGATAATTTCCATTCTATCCAACAATGGACCTGGAATATTCATGCTATTTGAAGTAGCAACAAACATTACATCAGATAGATCAAAGTCTACTTCGAGATAATGATCAGCAAATGAATTATTTTGCTCTGGATCAAGTACTTCTAGCATTGCTGATGCAGGGTCGCCACGGAAGTCAGTAGCCATCTTATCAATTTCATCCAATAGAAACAATGGATTACGAGTTTTAACTCGCGATAAATTCTGAATGATCTTACCAGGCAATGCACCTATATAAGTACGGCGATGACCACGAATTTCAGCTTCATCTCTGACGCCACCAAGCGCCATACGCGTGTACTTACGTCCAGTAGCACTTGCGCAAAGATTTACCCAGAGACGTTTTACCCACACCAGGAGGACCAACCAAACACATAATTGGACCTTTCAATTTTTTTACGCGCTGTTGTACCGCAAGGTACTCAACAATACGTTCTTTAACTTCATCTAAGACCATAATGATCTTCATCGAGAACCTTTTGAGCTTTCGCTAAGATCTTTACTAATCTTTGACTTTTTACTTCCAGGGAAAACCAACCATCCAATCGATATAGTTTCGTACCACAGTAGCTTCAGCTGACATTGGCGACATCATTTTTAGTTTTTTCAGCTCTTCTTCGGCTTTTTCTTTGGCCTCTTTAGGCATTCCTAGCTTTTTCAAGCTTTTCTGCTAACTGCTTCAAGCTCGTTTGAAGGAGCATCATCCAAATCACCCAGTTCTTTCTGGATAGCTTTCATTTGCTCATTGAGATAATACTCTCGTTGACTTCGATCCATTTGCTGCTTAACGCGTCCACGGATACGCTTTTCAACCTGAAGTAGATCAATTTCACCTTCAACCAGACTCACCAAATGTTCTAAACGCTCTTTTACTGAAGTAATTTCAAGGATCTTCTTGCTTATCAGTAACTTTTAAGCCCAAGTGGGCAGCTATGGCATCTGACAATCGATCTGGCTCATCAATACCGGACAAGTGATGACAATATTTCAGGTGGAACTTTTTTATTTAAGTTCACATACTTATCAAACAAATTGACTAGCAGCCCGACTAATAGTTCTGCTTTTCTTTTATCAAAACTATCGTCAACCGGAATAACATCGATATCAGCTGTAAAGTATTCACCTTCGATATCCATAGACGCTATTTTTACGCGCTCTACACCTTCAACCAATACTTTCAAAGTACCATCAGGAAGCTTTAAGAAGCTGCAAAATAGTAGCTAAGGTTCCTACTTCAAAAATATCATCTGGGCCTGGCTCATCTACTTCTGCACTCTTTTGTGCAACCAATAAAATTTGTTTGTTATTTTCCATTGCCTCATCAAGAGAGCGAATAGATTTTTCTCGACCAACGAATAATGGAATAACCATATGCGGGTAGACAACTACATCTCGTAGTGTGAGAACAGGTATACCTTTAATATTCTTTTCAGCTATTTTCTTTTTCAGTAGCCATTTTAGCCTCTTTCTTTAAGCACTTCTATATAATCACAGAAGTCTAATTAGTTAGATTGGGACGCTTTAGAAAAAAATCAATACTTATATAAAATAAAGCCCCGCGAGTTTCCACTGCGAGGCTTTATATAACATCTAATAAATGACTAACAGTTAGCTTTACTTCATTTAGATGATGATGCTTTCTTTTTAACGTCTTTACTTTCGTAAATAAGATAAGGTTGAGACTCACCATTCACAACCGATTCATCAATAACAACTTTTGTAACATCTTTTTCTGAAGGCAGATCATACATAGTATCCAATAATATTTTTTCCATTATTGAACGCAAGCCACGAGCACCTGTTTTTCTCTCCATTGCCTTTTTAGCAATAGCATGCAAAGCATCATCACGGAAATCAATCTCACAATCTTCCATGTCAAATAGCTTGGTATATTGCTTAGTCAAAGCATTTTTTGGTTCAGTTAAAATTCTAACCAAAGCATCTTCATTCAGTTCTTCCAGTGTTGCGATCACGGGTAAACGCCCAACAAACTCTGGAATCAAACCGTAACGCACTAGATCTTCTGCTTCAATTTCTTTGATAACATCACCGAATGCACGATTATCATCAGGTGCTTTTACTTCTGCAGCAAAACCAATACCGCCTTTTTAAGTTCTATCTAGAACCACTTTATCCAAGACCAGAGAAAGCACCACCACATATAAACAGAATGTTTTTAGTATCTACCTGAAGGAATTCTTGTTGCGGATGTTTACGACCACCTTGTGGCGGAACTGATGCAACAGTACCTTCAATCAATTTTAGTAAGTGCTTGCTGAACACCTTCACCCGATACATCACGAGTAATCGAAGGGTTATCTGATTTACGTGAAATTTTGTCAATTTCATCAATGTAAACGATACCTGTTTCTGCTTTAGCAACATCATAATCACACTTTTGTAAAAGCTTCTGAATGATGTTTTCAACATCTTCACCAACATAACCAGCTTCGGTCAACGTCGTCGCGTCGGCCATAGTAAATGGAACATTCAACATTCTTGCCAAAGTTTCAGCTAATAATGTTTTACCACTTCCTGTTGGACCAATTAATAAGATATTACTTTTGGATAGTTCGATCTCATCTTTTGAAGAATTGCTTTCTAATCTTTTATAGTGATTATATACCGCCACAGATAAAACACGTTTTGCTGCATTTTGATCAATTACATAATCATTCAAGAAATCATTGATTTCTTTAGGAATTGGAAGACTTCTCTTCTCTCCTTCATCTTTTTCTTGCAATTCTTCGGTGATGATATCGTTACACAAATCAACACATTCATCGCATATAAATACTGAAGGACCAGCGATTAACTTTCTAACTTCGTGCTGGCTTTTTCCACAAAAAGAACAATAGAGTAACTTACCGTCACCTTTGCCATTTTGCCCATCTTTTTTATCTTTGCTCATTGACGAAAAACCTCAATTTTACTTTTCCCCTAATACTAATCCTAAAGTTAATCCTAATCTGCTTAAAAGTACAGTAAGAACAGATAAAGTCGGTTAATTATTTTATAGGTAAATAGTTAGGAATCAACAATAAAAAAAGCCTGATGACTCAGGCTTTTAATAACAATTTAATGATATTGATATGTTTTATTTGCTTCTACTATCTAAAACATCATCAATTAACCCATATGCTTTAGCTGCTTGAGAATCCATAAAATTATCTCTATCCGTATCTTTCTCAATCGTTTTCATGTTTTGGCCTGTATGATGAGCCAGAACAGCATTGAGTTCTTTTCGTATCTTAAGAATCTCTTTTGCATGAATATCAATATCAGATGCCTGACCTTGAAAACCACCTAAAGGCTGATGAATCATCACTCGCGAATGCGGCAAAGCAAAACGCTTACCCTTTTCTCCACCAGCTAATAGTACGGCACCCATACTTGCAGCCTGACCAACACACAATGTACTAACATCAGGCTTAATAAACTGCATAGTATCGTAAATAGCCATTCCAGCAGTTACAACACCACCTGGTGAATTGATATACATATGTATATCTTTCTCGGAGTTATCCGCTTCTAAAAATAGAAGCTGAGCCATGACCGATGTCGACATATAGTCTTCGACTTGACCAACAACGAAAATCACTCTTTCTTTCAACATGCGCGAAAGAATATCTGAGCCTCTTTCCTGGCCTCTCACCGTTTCGGTGACACCTGGCATCGGCAAGATACCATTTATTCCAAGAATTTCTTCTTGAAGTCGAGTATTTGACATTTGATTACCTTTAAACATAAATTATTCTATCTTTATAACGCTTATAAAGTAAAAAGCAATTAAGCCTGTGTATTCATAAGGTCGGTGAATTTGACTTTCTCTTCAGCAACTTTGGCTTTATCCAATACCCAATCAACGATCATTTCTTCCATAACCGCGGCTTCGATAGTCTGCATCGCCTGTTGATCACTTCGGTAGTATTCAATTAACGCTTGCGGGTCTTCATAGCTCGCAGCTAAAGAATTAAGCATGTCATCAACACGGGCCTGATCTTTTTCTAGCTTATTCTTAGTGATGATCTCACCAACAATCAATCCTAGCTTCACTCGTCTTGCAGCTTGATCTTTAAACATGTCATCTGGTAAAGAAGACATATCAGCACCTTGAGAGTTTTGCTCCATTTCACTGCGAACTTGCTTAACTTCATCTTCTACTAAAGAGGTAGGCAAATCAATTTCGTGCAAGTCATGCAAACCTTCCATTACTGATTGCTTTACTCGGCTCTTAACACGCTGCTCAACTTCACGCTGCATATTAGATTTTATTTCAGCTTTGAAACTTTTACTTGTACCGTCTTCAACACCAAACTTTTTAATAAAGTCTTCATCAACTTTAGGCAAAGAAGGCGCACTGACTTTTTTAACATTTAATGTGAACTGTGCTGTTTTACCTTTTAGGTTTTCTGCAGGATATTCTTCAGGGAAAGTAACATCAGCTTCTTTTTCAGACCCAGGCTTCATTCCCGTTAGGGCATCCTCGAAGTCTTTTAACATACGACCAGCGCCAAGCTCTACCGAGAAATCTTTAGCGGCTCCGCCTTCAAACTCTTCACCATCAACTTTACCGTTAAAATCAACAACCAGAAGATCGCCTTCTTTTGCAGCACGTTTGACTTCTTTCCACTCTTGTTGTTGCTTACGTAATGTTTCAATCATCTCATCAACATCAGCAGCAGCTAATTTAACAACTGGTTGTGTTACAGTCATTTTTGAAATATCAGCAATCTCAAACTGCGGGTAAATATCAAAAGTTGCCGTGTACTCTAAATCTTTTCCTGCCTCTAAAGTAGTCGCATCAATTTTAGGCATTCCAGCAACTCTAAGCTTTTCCTGCTCTGCCGCTTCATAAAAAGTAGACTGGAAAATTTCACCAACAACCTCTTGATAGACAGAATCACCGTACTGCTGACTAACAACACTCATAGGAACTTTTCCAGGACGGAAACCATCTATCTTGACTCTGCCACGCATAGACTTAAGACGCTTATCTACTTCTCCGTCAACGCGCTCCGCTGGCACAGTTACTGTTAATTTACGTTCGATATTTCCGGTAGTCTCGACTGAAACTTGCATGCAATAAACCTCGTCTCAAGCCATCTGATCATGACCCGAGTTATTCTCATAGTTAAATAAAAGCTTAATAAATGTTTAATAAAATTAAATTTATTATAAATAAATGGTGCGAAAGGAGAGACTCGAACTCTCACGTCTTGCGACACTGGAACCTAAATCCAGCGCGTCTACCAATTCCGCCACTTTCGCAAAAAAGCGCGATTATACATTGCATTTTTGCAGTTGTATAACCTGAAGGAGAACAAATGATTTAACTTTTTCAAAATAAATCACTTTTTACTACAATTTGGGGTGGGTAATGGGACTCGAACCCACGACGACCGGCATCACAAGCCGGGGCTCTACCAACTGAGCTATACCCACCATAAAAACCCACGGCTTACCATTTAATGGCGCGCCTGGCAGGACTCGAACCTGCAACCTACGGCTTAGAAGGCTGTTGCTCTATCCAGTTGAGCTACAGGCGCAATATTAAGGTCCACCACGTGCATCTATATGCTTAATTTATGCTGTAAATTGGTCGGGGTAGAGAGATTCGAACTCCCGACATCCTGCACCCAAAGCAGGCGCGCTACCAGACTGCGCTATACCCCGACACGTCGCTATCAATTAAAACATAATAGCTTCTACCAAAACAGCAGAGCGCGAATGATACGCATCAAAATTATCTTCGTCAACCCAATAACAACAGATATTTTAAGTTTAAAACTTTCCTTATCTAATATTCCTTTTAGCGAAATTAAAACCGCTCTTTGGCTTTTTTAAATACACTAAAATAATTTTCTCTTTATTTTTTTAGGTGGATACTCCCCAGATCACTGCTTTTATTAGCTATGCTTATTTATCGCCAAAGCATATGCCATTTGTTATCAACTTAAATTATTCATAGGGTAGCTCCTTATTCGCTGCTCTAATAACTTGAGTACAATATTTATCAGAGTACCAACTATTAGAATGGAACAAATTTTGAATACAGAAAATTACCCATTTAGATACTTTCGAAAATGCATAAAAAGTTACCATTTATGAGTCACTAAATGATAAATTAACGGCCTTTTGTAAAATTCCCTTTTGGCTCTTGTAATGTCGCTTATTCACAAGCTTAATTTATAAGAAAATAGTAACGTTAGAATTTTTTATTGGATAACTAGTATGTCGGCTCAAATCATTGATGGAAAAAAAGTTTCAGCAGAAGTAAGGGGTGAATTAAAAGCAGCGATAGATGTGAGAAACTCCAAAGGAAAACGACCACCTGGCCTGGCCGTTATACTTGTTGGTAGTGACCCTGCATCACTGGTATACGTTGGTCATAAACGCAGAGCCTGTACAGAAGTTGGGATTTACTCGCGTTCATACGACTTACCAGAAGAAACCACCCACAACGAGCTTGTTTCTTTGATTGACCAGCTAAATGATGACCATTTCATCGATGGTATCCTTGTGCAACTGCCTTTACCGGACCATCTAGATGCTTCTTTAATAATAGAACGGATTGACCCAAGTAAAGATGTTGATGGCTTTCATCCAGTAAATGTCGGGCGCTTAGCGCTACGAATACCAGGCCTTAGACCATGCACTCCTTATGGAATAATGAGGCTTTTGGAATCTATCGATGTAGTCCCTAAAGGGCTTAATGCAGTTATTGTTGGCGCATCGAATATTGTCGGTAGACCAATGATGTTAGAGCTACTTCTGCGGGGCGCGACTGTTACTGTTTGCCATCGATTTACTAAAAATACGCAAGAATTAGTATCAACAGCTGATTTAGTTGTGGTTGCGGTAGGTAAACCTGGTTTAGTCAAAGGCGAATGGATTAAACCGGGAGCGGTAGTTATCGATGTGGGCGTCAATCGACTAGAAGATGGAACACTTGCTGGAGACGTTGAACACGAAGCCGCAGCAGAAAAAGCTTCATGGATAACTCCAGTTCCTGGTGGTGTTGGCCCAATGACAGTAGCGATGCTGATGAAGAACACATTGAGTGCTTGTGAAAAGCATCAATTCTGATAGTTAAACACCAAAGAAGTCACCCCCCTACTTTTAGGCCAGTTTTTTATACTATTATAAAAAATTGGCTAAAAGTAGGGGGGTGACTTTTTTCTTTACAATTATCCTATTTATTTCGGACAGCTTGCCTTATCTCCGGGCAATTTTCCTGCAACTTTTAGGAATGCCTCAAAAGGTGACATTACTTTCATTGCTTCACCTTTTGGCCCTTTGAATTTCAGTTTACCTGTCATCATCGCACCCATAGCACCGCAACCAAATGAACCTCTGCCCATGCACGCCCAGTTTTTATCGCTGGCGTGCATTAAATAATCCACACTAAAATTCATCTTCTTACCATCGGGCTTACCAGAAGCAACACACATTGCCTTATCACCCTTTAGCTGGATAGTTAACTGCACTTTTGAAGCTTCACCACACTTAGAACGATACATTTGTACCAATTTATAACCACGATTGGCATTATTTTTTATCCACGAATATCCACCAGCAACATCTTCATTGATATCAACATCAACCAATTGTTGGTTAACACTGGACTTGCATTCCATGCATTACAAGCTTTTTGAGCCCATGCTGTATCCATATATGTATCAGCAAGTACAGGGCTAGCAGAAACCCCTAATAAAAACATTAATCCTAACTTTTTAAACATATTCAATTCTCCATATTTATAGAATACTTAACTTTTTTAAAGCAAAAAAAAGCGAGCCTGAGCTCGCTCTGTTATCACTAAGGTCTAAAAATTCTTCGTATATGCAATCCCGAATGAATTCTGACTCATACTGATGTCCGCCGCAGTTATATCAGTCATTGGGTTTTGCCCGACTGGAATGATAGAACCGGGTGATGCAGGTCCTTGTGCCGTTAACGTTCCGTCACCTTTTATAGTATTTTCAAAAGCGTGCATATACTGGAATGATAGATTTGAAGTCTTTGAAAGTTTGTAATCCATACCTAGTGTAATATGGTCTTCAACCGTAGCAGGAGCCAATACATTAAACGCTGTTTCTGTTTCTGGAATTGGCGCTTTACCATGATTATAACCAGCCAGAAGTGTCATTTTGCTATTCAACTGATGCTTGACACCAATTTTAATAATATTCTGATCATCCCAGCCAAAACCAGCGCCATCATCATCACCCAGTTTTGGACCTTGTAGATCTTGTGGCTGCACACCCTGAAGTAACTGGCCTTGTAACGGCGCAGTGTTATTAACATTTGATATGGATGCTACATCGGTATAATTAATACGTGCAAAATCCAAAGCAATCGTCGTTTTTGGCGAAGCTTTAAATGATATACCTGCAGTGATCATGCTTGGTATATCAAAGTCACCCTGCTCTGCCAGAAGTCCGCTATATTTATCAAACTTACTCATTCTGGTTTTACTTCTATAAGCCAAACCGAGCGTTACCTTGTCGCTCATTTGACCTTGCCACCCTAAAGATACACCAGCACCTGTTGAGCCATCATAACCTTTATTGGATAAGTTAGTTGGATCGCTACTAAATGCTTGAAATCCATCTACTCCATTAATTTTGATTCTTTGATAGACAAGATTCAAAGACGCACCAATACTGTGATTTTCATTTAGCTTCATTGAAGCACTAGGTGCCACGAATAGCTGTGCAAAGTCGATGCCAGTTTGTCGAGTTGGATCATTAGAAAATATGGGACGATCATAGGTCGCGTTCATGCCACCATTACCATAGGCAGCAATTCCTACAGAAAATTTGTCATTTAAGTGTTTTTGAAACGCAGCTTCTGGAATAGGAAAATTACCATCGTCATTACCATCAAGATCTGCACCTGAGATTGCTGGATTGAACTGAGGAGAGTCATAGCTCGTGCCTCTATCAGGAATAAAAATATCTAGACCAGCAGTCCAGTTATTTGAACCAAAAGACATTGCAGCTGGGTTCGTTGCCATATTCATCGCGTTGTCACTGCCTGCAACGGCTGTTCCACCCATGGCTTTTTGAATTGTACCAAAGCCGTGCGACGCATAGCCATTAGTAGCAAAGGCTGATGGTGACATAGCGCATGCCAAAGTGACTGACGCAGCCACTATCGTTTTCTTAAATTGATTATGCATCCTTTCATTCTCCTAGTGTTTTTTAGTTTTATATTTATTTAATTTGATAAATCTATTCCCTAGTGGATAGTGGCAGAAATATTCCTCACAGGCAATACATAATAAGAGGTAGGTTATTGATATAAATCAAATTATAATATCATCATATTCTTCTATGATTATTATAATGTTTGTATAATCACCCACTTAGAACAAGAATACCTTAATTACACCCCCCTACTTTTAAGCACTTTCCTATAATTTAATTCCACAACCTGCAAACAAATATGTGCATACATGCAAAAGAACTAATACCATACCTCCCTTATTAAATATGACTCAAGTTTACTCATGGATTTCACTCTCAAACATATAGATAGCTCCAATAACAACCTCGCCAGAAGAGGAGAACTCAATTTTTCCAGGGGTACAGTTCAAACCCCGGCATTTATGCCAGTAGGCACTTACGGCACTGTTAAATCGATGAAGCCCGAAGAAATAAAAGAACTTGGAGCAGAGATAATACTTGGTAATACTTTTCACCTCATGTTGCGACCGGGAACCGATATCATCGAAAAACACGGGGATTTACATGATTTCATGCATTGGGATAAACCAATCCTTACTGACTCAGGCGGATTTCAGGTATTTTCTCTTGCAAAAATGCGCAAAATTACAGAAGAAGGCGTTCACTTTAGATCTCCTGTAAACGGCGACAAGGTTCTACTTTCACCAGAAGTATCGATGGAAATTCAGCGCAAGCTAGGCTCTGATATTGTAATGATATTCGACGAATGTACGCCCTACCCAGCCGGGTTATCAGAGGCGCGCGAATCAATGGAGTTGTCTCTACGTTGGGCGCAACGCAGCAAGCAAGCACATGCTGAAAATCCATCGGCATTATTCGGTATCGTGCAAGGCGGCATGCACGCTGAACTCAGAACTATTTCTGCACAAGGCTTACAAGACATAGGATTTGATGGTTATGCAATTGGTGGACTTTCTGTTGGTGAACCCAAAGATGAGCGAGACCATGTACTAGAGGTGACCACCCCCCTACTTCCAGCCGATAAACCCAGATATTTAATGGGCGTTGGAAAACCTGAAGATATTGTAGAGTCGGTTAGACGCGGCGTTGATATGTTTGATTGCGTTATTCCTACCAGGAATGCTCGTAATGGATTTTTGTTTACCCGATTTGGAGAATTAAAACTCCGGAATAGCAAACATCAGGCCGATACTGGCCCCATAGACCCTGAGTGTTACTGTTATACCTGCCAGAATTATTCTCGATCTTATTTACGTCACCTTGATAAGTGTGGCGAAATGTTGGGTGCGCATTTGAACACCATCCACAATCTATATTATTACCAGGAACTGATGAAGGGAATTAGGGAAGCTATTGCAAATGATAACTTTGATACTTTTGCCTCTGAGTTCTATTCACTTAGAGAAAACAAATAAAATATATAACAGTAAAAAATTAGACTCACCCCCCTACTTGAATGACAACTCGTTTTTGTTTTATAAAAACGACTTTGGTATTTATGCAGAGCTTAGAGGTTTTTTAAGCAAACTTTCAAACATAAAAAAGCCGCGAAATTCGCGGCTTTTTTATAAACTAAAACTTTAGGTATAAATTACATTATACCAAGCTTTTCAAGTGTATCGATAGTCAATCCACCAATAGCAAGTCCATTATCCTTCTGGAATCTTTCTACTGCTGACATAGTGCCACGTCCAACATTACCATCTATAGCACCGCTGTATACACCCGCATCTTTAAGTGCCTGTTGAATTCTCTTGTTGATATCAGGACCCATATTGGTCTTACAAAGAACTCGACGCCACTCTAAACGCTCGCTAGAAACTTTCGCACGTTTTTCTACGGTGTTGTACTCAGCTGGAATTTTTGTACGTATCTCTTCTGCTTCGGTTGCCACATTACTGACTTTGATTAGCTTAGCAACAGGAGCAACTTTCTCTTCTTCAATAGCAGCAGGAGTATCAACAACTAACTTTTTAATTTTGGTGAATTTAGCTGGAATTTCCTTAAGACAAATCTGGTTGCCAGTGAAAGTACCATCACCATCGATAGCCGCGCCTCTCCAGGTGAAACTTGCATCAGATATCTTATTCGTAAGAGTAATCTTCTTGTATTCAGCAGGAATCTTAACTTTGTCGATAGTTGCATCGCTAACTAATTTTGAAACTTTAACACCTTTTGCTTCTTCAGGAATTTCAACTAAATCAATCGTTGAAGGAGTTTTAAGAACAGTTTTTTTAATGATCTTGTACTTGGCAGGAACCTGGATCAAACACATGATCTCACCTGTTGAGTTATCAATCTTGGTGATTGGACCGTCACCTTTCTTCCAAACCGCTTTAGCTGGCTCAATTTCGATTTTTTCTTCGATAGTCTCGTATTCAGCTGGCTTATAAACTTTTTTCTTGCTTGCCTGTTTGACTACAACAGTTTCTTCGGTTTCTTCAAATTGAGCTGGTGCAACTTTAATCTCTTCAGACTCTTCCTTGACTAAAACTTCTTTTTCAGTCTTTTCATATTTAGCTGGAATGTAATATTCTTTAAAACACTCACCAATAGCTGCACTTGCAATATCAATACTGTTAGTTTTTGCTGCTGCTAACAAAGCAGGACTCGCAGGAATGCCTTTTTCACCCAGATTTGTGACCCATTCTGTACTCGCTTTAGCAACTTCAACTTCTTCGAATTCTTCACGGAATTTCGCAGGAATAACCTTAACTTTGGTGAAACCCTCTTTAGCAACCACTGACTTTTCTGCAACATCGAAAACTGCAGGTTTAACTTCAACTTTCTCAGATTCCGGCTTCACTAAAACCTGCTCAGTTTTGGTTTCATATTCTGCTGGTACAATTACTTTCGCATAACACTCACCTGGTTTGGCATCAGGTAACGTATCGGTTGCATCAATTCTGTCTTTTTCTCCGCCATGTGAAGCAGCCATTATCTGTGTAGCAGGTAGCATAAGCGCCAGTACGGCTGCTGAAGCAAAGGTTTTAGTGAACATTTGAAACTCCTTAATTTTTTTAACTTTGATGGTTACAAGTTATTCTTGGCTTTAAGCCCACAATATTATTTTCCGAGCCGAATAACAGATTTTGCAAGGATAATCCATTAGTCGCTAATGAGCAACCGTCTATCGCCTTATACGCAAAGCAATTACAGTTAATTTAAGTCGTTTTTACTCAGTGTTTTTACTCAATAGTGACATGAACAAGAATAAAAGATAACAAAACTGAAATAGAGAAGCCCTAATTACTCTGAAGTAGTTGTAAGTCCTTAAGAATTTCATCAATGTGAGTTTTAGGATTTACACTACGATAGATTTTAGCGATATTACCTTGCGGATCAATTATAAAACTGTTGCGTATGGCAATTTTAAACACCGATAAGTTCCGTAGAGAATCATATTTTTTTGCAACAGTTCCACCCGGATCTGCCAATAAAGCAAAGGGAAGTTGATGCTTCCTGGAAAACTCCGCATGACTTCAGTATTATCCACGCTAACTCCCCAAACTTCCGTACTTTTAGCCTTTATTGCGACGATGTTATCGCGAAAGCTACAAGCCTCGGCTATACAACCGGGCGTCTAATCTTTTGGATAGAAATAAAGCACAAGCCATTTTCCACGCATTTTACTCAAGCTTTGTTTTTGCTTATCTTGATCAGATAACACAAAGTCTGGTGCTGGTTGCCCAATTTCTATATTAGTTGCATAACTTGTCTGTGTAATAAAAATAAAAATGATCGAGACGATATAGACGAAAACAGTCCAGTTAGTTAATTTCATATTTATATCCCCTTTTGATTGAGTATATTCTGAATACTAACCTATTTATAACCCCCCCCACTTTCAGCAAGTTTTATCAAAATAAATATTAAAATTATAACTAAACTTGATATATATCAAGTTTAAATCTCTTAGTTATGACGCCACTTCCAAATAGATCTATATAACCTTACTGAAGGTATGTTAATCACTGCGGGGTGGATCATGAATTTTATTAAAAAAACACAGCTATTAGCTCTCATTTTGGGTGGCTTGCTTAGCTTTTATACGTCATCTGTTTCTGCAGATGCAGGCTGTATTACCTGTCATGCAGGCATTGAACAAATACGCGATGACTCGAGTGCCATGATGGCACTTATCAAAGCATTAGGAAGCGGACATGGTGATTCAGAAGGTTGTGTCATGTGTCACGGTGGAGATCCAACCGCCTCAGAAGCAGAAAAAGCACACAAAGGATCACCAGCTTCTCTGGCAGCAGCACAAGGTCCTCAG
>CAWEEB010000019.1:0-48738 GCA_963807855.1 uncultured Gammaproteobacteria bacterium
TTAGGCTACCTCAAAAAAGAATGCTCACATATTTTCGAAATGGGGAATTGGATTTAGAGCCAGCCGCAAACCCTATATGGCGCTCAGCCTATAAAGACATATCAGTCTATTCAATTCCTTACTTCAAGGTTCAGCATGTTATATATGTTACAAAACCTACATTAATAAGTGGAAATTATATTAAGGATTTCAAGGGCAAGATTATAGGAACAAGATTAGGTTATAACTACGATTTAACCTTAGGTGAAGCGTTCCGTAACCAATTGATTAAAAGGAAAGATAGTCAGCAACATGATAAAAATTTAATTTTACTCAAAGCAGGTCGTATTGACGGTATTGTGGTTGATCGCCAAGACTAAAGTATTGGTTAAAACAGCTTAACTATGATTTTGAAAATTACAAAGAAGCTTATGAGATTGGTCCTTCTATCGATGTTTCGATGCGTTTGCATATAAGCCAGGCTCATTTATTACCTCAACTAAACCAGACACTAAAAGAAATGCTAGAAGAGGGTTTTGTCGATAGAGCAATTATAAAATACGCCAATAATTCTGAAGGCCTTAGAATAACCACAAACAATCAAAATGATTTAATTTATGACTATTAAATCTTTTTAAATTTTTTAATCATCTTTTATGCCGGCTTTTGCAAAATCTTTTTCTAAAGGTAAGCGTGAAATGACATAAAACGCAGGAATGGTTGCTATCATCACCCAGATAAAAAAGTGCTCATATCCTAGTTTTTCCTGAATCCAGCCGCTAAACATTCCGGGAATCATCATTCCCATCGCCATAAATCCGGTTGCTATTGCGTAATGCGCAGTTTTGAAACTTCCTTCGGCAATGTATATCAAGTACATCATAAAAGCGGTAAATCCAAAGCCGTAACCAAATTGTTCGATAGCTACGAGTATATTTATCAGCAGTGAACTTTCAGGTTGCTGATATGCCATGTAGATATACACCAGATCTGGCAGATTTATAGCTAACGCCATCCACCATATCCATGCTTTAAGACCATGTCGTGAAACTAGAATGCCTCCCAGGATGCCGCCAACGACCAATGCAGAAACGCCTACTGTTCCATAGATAAACCCTACAGCCTCTGTGCTTAGGCCCAAACCTCCAACACTTCTTTCGTCGAGCATAAATAATGCCGCGATTTTTCCTAGCTGTGCTTCACCGAGTCGGTATAAAAGAATAAACGAAATAAATATAATTACGTGTTGTTTACGAAAGAAACTTTTAAACACTTCAAAATAGGAAGCGATAGGGGATTCTGTTTTTAATGGTTGCGCTTGATCTTTTTCTTTAGGTAGCACGAATGCATGGTAAATGGATACGCCAACTAATATTAGCGCTAGCAAAGCCATGGTGATTTGCCAGGCAGTTCTAACATCATAAATATTTTCAAGTTTTCCGGCCAAAATGACAATTAATCCTTGTCCGGTAATCATTGCAATTCGATAAAATGTTGAACGTATTCCTACAAAGAACGCTTGCTGGCCTTTATCCAGAACTTGCATATAGTAACCATCTGCCGCGATATCATGCGTGGCAGAGCTAAAGGCAAGCAACCAGAAAATGACGATTGAATAACGCAGATAATTATCTAAGGGTAGCGTTAAAGCGATTGCCGCTAGACCCGCGCCTAATAGCAACTGCATGCTTATTACCCAGAATCGTTTGGTTTTATAAATATCTACAAACGGGCTCCATAACGGTTTTATTACCCAGGGTAAATAAAACCATGCGGTATAAAATGCGATCTCGGTATTGCTTAAACCAAAGCTTTTATACATGAATGTCGATAGTACGACAATCGCAAAATAGGGAAGTCCTTCGGTAAAATATAAGGTAGGAATCCAATACCAGGGTCTATTATCACCCATTGGATTACTTAATGTGTTTGGCATGTTTTTTCCCCAATTGATATTTTCTACTTATTATTTTGCATATGTATAGTTTGATTGAGGTTATCATTACTCTGCGTATTTAAACAAATACAAAAAAGACCTCCGCAAAGCATAAATTCTATTTACGTTTTTAAAGGAAACAAAAACGTAATATCATTCAGCCGATGCGTAGCGGAGTCAACAGCTTTAGCTGACCCTCTAGGGTGGTGTTTTCGTTAAATAAAAACATCATAAAAGTAGGGGGGTGACTATTTTTATGTATAAACAGGTGCGAAATGCCACATTGTATAATTGAACATTCAGATGATGTTTTAAAAAGTGTAACTCAACGACAGTTAATAGATAGTGTTCTTACAGGTACTAAAAAGTCAGAATTATTTGAATTAGATCACATTAAATTACGCACCCAGTCTTATGAGTATTACCAAAAAGGCGAGGTAGAACAGGATGGTTTTATTCATATTAGCCTGAGAATTTTACAGGGGAGGACAATTCAACAAAGAAAAGATTTATCAGAAAAAGTATTATCTGAGATTGAAAACTTAGCTCTGCAGAACATCACAATAACGGTTGAAATCATTGAAATGGAAACGTCTAGTTACTCAAAGAAAGTAACGTAACTATTTATTTATATTGTATTTTATATATTTACAGCTAGTTAACTTTCCCGACTAACTTCAACTTCAGGAATTCCTGCGCTTGATACATTGGCCTTTATCAAGATTGGTTGGCAACATACCTCGCAATCTTCTACGTATTCTTGAGAGCTAACTGAACAATCAATTGTTATTTCAAACATTTCCCAGCAATAAGGGCATTGGATAGTTTTTGCTTCTAATCCATTCATCTATCTTCTCCGATAATATATCTACAATGTTCAAGCTTTTTCTCGGTTCATGACTTTCTCGGTTCACTACTTTCTCGGTTCATGACTTTAGTGTAGCTTATGTATTTAAACAGTTCAGATTGCATCTACATAAACCCAGTGATTTTTAACTCGACGGAATGCACTATTTTCGTGATGTTCAAATAAATCGTTTCCAATCTTGAATTTAGCAACAAACTCAACGGTGCCATCTATATCACTTAAACCACCATTCTTGGAAGAAAGGATTTCTAAAGCTATAAAATTCTCTGTTTTAGCTTCTTTTAAACTTTGAAGGGTTGGCCTAGTATCTTCATCCCAGGTTCTATAAATATATTGTGGTATCTCTAAAACATACGCGCTGTATCGAGAACGCATTAAAGCTTCTGCTGTTGGTGCGTGTAATTTACCCTTATGAAACTTGCCGCAACAAACAATAGATTTCTGATTAGATCCACAGGGGCATAGCATAGAGTTATTAATCATTCGGTTTTTGATGTCGAAGCTGAATGAAGATGGCTAATATTGGCATCAAACTCACCGTCTTTTAATTTGATAGAAATAGCATTCACATTAGTTGTTTGAGAAACCGATGTGATTAATGAATCGCTGTTTTTATTTTTCACTATGGCATAACCGCGTTCTAATGTTTTTAACGGGCTAATACTATCTAATGTTGCCATTTGTAATTGAAACAGAGATCTGGAGTTAGTCAATTTTGCTTGCATACTCTGGTTGAGACGGGATTGGAAATGATCTAGTTGTTGTTTCTGTTGTTGTATTTTTCTATGGGGAAGAGTGGCCTGTAAGCGTGTTTGTAAATAGTTAATGCTGGTCTTTTTATTTTCCAAAAGCCTATTCAGCTGTTGATGCATACGTGATTCAACTTCATCGAGTCGCTGATACTGTTGCTGAATTTTTTGTGAAGGTTTTTGTAGTTCTAAACGAGATTGCAGCCATGTTAAATGCTGTTGTCGTGATGAAATAGCCCTTTGCATGCGTTCTTCTAACCATAATTGGGTCTGGATAACATCCGTATACAACTGATTTCTATCTGCAGTAATCAGTTCGGCTGCTGCAGAAGGCGTTGGTGCGCGCAAGTCAGCAACGAAATCTGCTATGGTAAAATCGATTTCATGCCCGACACCGCAGACAATGGGTGTATTGGCTTGATAGATAGCTTTAGCTACAATTTCTTCGTTGAATGACCATAAATCTTCTATCGAACCACCGCCTCTAGCAAGGATAATGACATCACATTTTTTATCTGCATCAGCTCTACGGATTGCTGTTTCTATTTCTAATTTGGATGCTTCACCCTGTACGGCAACAGGATAAATTAATACGGGTGTTTGTGGACTACGGCGTTGCAAGACATTAAGAATGTCACGGATTGCTGCACCCGTAGGTGATGTGATGACCGCAATGCGCTTAGGGTATTCCGGAAGCTCTTTTTTGTGTTGTTCTTCAAATAAGCCTGCTGTTGATAATTTTTGTTTTAACTCTTCAAATTGTTTTTGTAATTGACCAACGCCAGCATCTTCCATATGTTCGGCAATCAATTGATAATCACCACGTGGTTCATACAAACCTACCCGGCCTCTTACCAGAACCTTCATGCCATTTTCAGGCTTTATACTTAATTTCATATTTCTGTTACGAAACATGGCAGAACGAATCTGCGATTTGTTATCTTTGAGTGTAAAGTATAGATGTCCCGATGAAGGTCGGACCAGATTAGATATTTCACCTTCAACCCACAGCAAAGGGAAACCACGGGTTAAAAGCTGATTAACTTCAGAATTGAGTTCAGCAACGCTTAAAATAGTGCGGTTAGAATTTAGCATTTATGGCTATATGAGTGAATATAGAAATATGTTTACTTGATCAAAATATTTTTGTAAGAATTATAATCGAGAAGCCCTGTTGTAAAAGCAAATATAAGTGTGACAAGCATTGTTTTTATTCTCAAAAATGCCTCTAATTTATGTAAATTTTATAAACTGAATTAGTATGCTTTTATTTAAGTTCTCGAGCAATGAGTTTATTTTCGAATATTTGGCTTTTTTATTCCGATACCAGTTTACCTTGTAAAGGTCAATGACTATAATCGCTTGCTAATATATGTAAAAAGCTCTGAATTATTTTCAGGGCTTTTTTGATTTAGTTTATTTGAAGCATACCCAATTCAAATAAAGACTTAAATCAAGCCATAAACCCCAATATAAAACCGGATTGCCTTATGAGAATACTTGAAGAAGCACTTACATTTGATGATGTACTTTTAGTGCCGGCACATTCAAATGTGTTACCTGCAGAGGTTGATTTAAGTACCAATCTTACCAAAAAAATCACCCTTAATATTCCTATGCTTTCAGCTGCAATGGATACGGTAACCGAAGCTAAACTAGCTATCGCCTTAGCACAAGAAGGTGGACTTGGAATTGTGCATAAAAACATGACAATCGATGCACAGGCCAAGATCATTTCTACCGTAAAGCGATTTGAAAGTGGCATCATCAAAGAACCAATTACTGTTACCGCAGATGTTTCAGTCGGTGATGTTATGGCATTAACTGCCAAGCATAGAATCTCCGGCGTACCGGTTGTTGCTAATGGTGATGATCTGGTAGGAATCGTCACCAGTCGTGATTTACGTTTCGAGACAAATCTGGAACAACCTGTATCTGCAATCATGACGCCTAAAGAAAAGTTAATAACGGTGTCTGAAGGTGCTGGTAAAGGTGAAATTAAAAAATTATTACACACCAACCGTATCGAGAAAGTATTGGTGGTTAATGATAATTTCAAACTGCGTGGATTGATCACTGTTAAAGATATACAAAAATCAACAGACTTCCCAAGTGCCTGTAAAGACAGTTCAGGTAGCTTGCGAGTTGGAGCAGCAGTAGGAACAGGTCACGGTACGGAAGCTCGTGTCACTGCTTTAGTAAAAGCCGGTGTAGATGTACTGATTGTAGATACCGCTCATGGTCATTCACAAGGTGTGCTTGATCGAGTTAAATGGGTTAAAGAGTCATTCCCAGAGGTACAGGTCATTGGTGGCAATATCGCGACTGGCGAAGCTGCTTTAGCATTGGTTGAAGCAGGAGCTGATGCGGTTAAAGTTGGTATTGGGCCGGGCTCAATCTGTACTACTCGTATGGTAGCCGGTGTTGGTGTACCTCAGATAACTGCAATTATGAATGTCGCGAAAGCATTTAAAAGGAATGGAAATTCCCTTGATCGCTGATGGTGGTATACGTTTCTCTGGTGATATTGCAAAGTCACTCGCTGCTGGCGCGCATTGTGTCATGCTAGGTGGAATGTTTGCAGGTACCGATGAAGCACCAGGTGAAATAATCATCTATCAAGGTCGTTCATATAAATCATACCGCGGTATGGGTTCTTTGGCGGCAATGGCAGATGGTTCGAGTGATCGCTATTTTCAGGAATCAGAAAATGCTGCTGATAAACTGGTTCCAGAAGGAATTGAAGGGCAGGTTCCATACAAAGGACCTCTGTCACCGATCATTCATCAATTAACCGGTGGAATCCGTTCCAGTATGGGTTATGTAGGTTGTAAAGATTTAAAAGAAATGCGCAATAAGCCAGAATTTGTGCGCATTACGGGTGCTGGAATGAAGGAGTCGCATGTGCATGATGTGACGATTACCAAGGAAGCACCTAACTACCATTCGTAATTGTTTAGCTCACTACTAGCACTTGCCATTTCTGCGTTGGATAAATGTTCATTTACGAAGTGTAAACTTCTCATTCATCCGTCTTGAACTGACAAGTACTAGCAGCAACCTAAACATTACGAAGAAGATGTTTAGGGTTACTTCCCTAGTGTTTTGCAGTCTTATTATTAAAAGTAAAACAGTGTTAATTAATTCAATAAAAAGTCAAAATTCCCATGACCAATAATATTCATACAGACCGTATTCTTATTCTCGATTTTGGTGCTCAGTACACCCAGTTAATAGCTCGTCGAGTTCGTGAGGTCGGCGTGTATTGTGAAATTTACCCATGGGATGTAAGCAGTCAGGATGTTATTGATTTTGGTGCTAAGGGAATTATTCTTTCTGGTGGTCCAGAGTCAACGATTGCCGAGAATGCACCGATTGCACCTACAGCGGTGTATGAGCTGGGTGTACCTGTTTTAGGTATATGTTATGGCATGCAGACCATGGCGATGCATTTTGGTGGCAAGGTCGAGAGAGCGGATCATCAGGAATATGGCTATGCTCAGGTTCGTGCTCGTGGTCATACCAACCTGTTAAAGGATATAGAAGATCATTTGAGTGAAGAAGGTTTTGGTTTGCTGGATGTCTGGATGTCGCATGGTGATCATGTGGTAGAAATTCCAGAATCATTCAAATTGATGGCAAGCACATCAAACGCGCCAATTGCTGGAATTGCCAATGAGGATAAGCAATTTTACGGAATTCAGTTTCACCCGGAAGTGACTCATACGAAGCAGGGGGGACGAATTTTAGAACGCTTTGCTTGTGATATTTGTGGTTGCGCAAAACTCTGGACACCGTTGAATATTATCGAAGACAGCATACACAACGTCAAAGAGCAGGTGGGTGATGATGAAGTCGTTCTTGGTCTATCTGGTGGTGTAGATTCTTCTGTGGTTGCTGCCATGTTGCATAAAGCAATCGGTAAACAACTGACCTGTGTATTTGTCGATACCGGACTGTTACGCTTGAACGAAGGCGATCAGGTGATGGCGATGTTTGCCGAGCACATGGGTGTCAGAGTGATCCGTGTAGATGCAGAAGAACGTTATCTAAAAGCACTCGAAGGTATAACTGATCCTGAAGAAAAACGTAAGATCATCGGCAATATGTTTGTCGAGATTTTTGATGAGGAATCTTCGAAACTGACTAATGCTAAATGGCTAGCTCAGGGTACTATCTATCCTGATGTTATTGAGTCAGCTGGAAGCAAAACCGGTAAGGCGCATTTGATAAAGTCGCATCACAATGTTGGTGGTTTGCCCGAAGATATGAAATTGGGTCTGGTAGAGCCACTGCGTGAATTATTTAAAGACGAAGTACGTACCATTGGTGTTGAACTTGGATTACCCGAAGAGATGGTACGTCGCCATCCTTTTCCTGGTCCTGGTTTAGGTGTTCGTATTCTGGGTGAAGTGAAAAAGCAGTATGCGGATATTTTACGTCTTGCAGATAATATCTTTATCGAAGAGTTATATAAGCAAGATCTTTATCATAAGACGTCACAGGCCTTTGCGGTATTCCTGCCAGTCAAATCTGTAGGTGTTACAGGAGATGGACGTCGTTACGATTATGTAATAGCGCTTCGAGCAGTTGAGACCATTGACTTTATGACGGCACGTTGGGCGCATTTACCCTATGACTTCCTGGGCCATGTATCTAATCGTATTATTAATGAGATAGAGAATGTATCTCGTGTAACTTATGATATTTCAGGAAAGCCGCCGGCAACTATTGAATGGGAATAGTTTTTACTGCACAGTCTACTTCTATAACTCTCCATTTCTGTGTTGAGAAAATAGTTACTTACATTTGTAAGCGCCTATTTCCTCGCCTTGAACTGGAAAGCTCTAGAAGTAGACTGAGTAGTAAAAACAAACACTATTATTGTTATGGCTATTGAAAAAGTGCCTAAAAGTAGGGGGGTGACCTCTGTTAATGCTGCTAATGGCGAACAGCATCATAAATGGATGGAGCATGCCTTGATGCTTGCTGAGCGTTCTCGAAATGAGGGTGAGGTTCCTGTTGGTGCTTTGATAGTTAGAGATGACGATGTCATTGCCGAAGGTTGGAATCGACCGATTGATACCCACGATGCTACGGCGCATGCTGAAATTATGGCGATTCGTGAAGCTGGGCGGGTACTTAATAATTATCGCCTTCCTGATACCCGTATTTATGTCACACTGGAACCTTGTACGATGTGTGCGGGTGCAATTATTCATGCGCGTATTGGTCAATTAATCTTTGGTGCGCCAGATCCTCGAACGGGTACGGCTGGAAGTGCTATCGATCTTTTCTCTCAAACCTATCATAATCACCAGGTAGACGTCACAGGTGGTATTATGCAGGATGAATGTGGTGAGATTTTAAGATCGTTCTTTAAAGCTCGGCGTAAATAGATACCTTTCAAAAAAACGCCTAGCTCTGCATAAATTCTATTTACGTTTTTAAACAACATAAACGTAATATCATTCAAAAGTAGGGGGGTGACCTTAACATTCTCCATTAACAGGAAATTACTATGCAAAAAGATGAATCAGTAAGTGTATTGGGTGAGCCATTAGATATGTGTGGTGATGATCCAGTGACCGGTTTTTACCGTGATAGTTACTGCAATACCTGTGATGAAGATGTGGGTTCGCATACCGTGTGTGTTGAAACCAGTAAATTGTTTCTCGATTATTCGAAAGCCAAAGGCAATGATCTTTCTACGCCTGCACCTCAGTTTGGTTTTGCTGGTTTAGCACCCGGTGACAGCTGGTGTTTGTGTGCTGCACGTTGGCTAGAGGCGTTTAATGATGGAGCGGCTCCACGAGTGTTTTTAAGCAGAACACATCAGCGAGCTTTAGAAATTATACCTTTAGACATTCTTAAGCAATACGCTACTGATTTGAATTAAGCATTTTAAATAATGCGTGAGTAGCGGAGAAACACTAATTTTACCTAAAGCACAATACAGGTATAATGCACGCCGATTTCTATACCAATATTTATACCATAATTCTTAAATACAACTTTTGTAAGATACACAAGACTATGTCAAAAACACTTTCTGAAAAATTTGTTGTTTGTGCGTTATACCACTTCGTCATTCTCGACGATTTTGAATCACTTCGTGATCCATTACATCAGGTAATGGAAGACAATGGTGTGAGAGGTACATTGCTGCTAGCACGTGAAGGTGTAAATGGCACGATCTCTGGAACACGTGAAGGGATTGATGTGGTTTTGGCATGGTTACGCAGTGATCCGCGTTTAGCAAAAGTAGATACAAAAGAATCATTTGACGATGAAATTCCGTTTTACCGCACTCGCGTCAAGCTTAAAAAAGAAATCGTTACCATGGGTATCGAAACAATCGACCCTAAGGAAATTGTAGGCACCTATGTAAAGCCGGAAGATTGGAATGATCTGATTTCTGATCCCGATGTGATACTTGTTGATACACGTAATGACTATGAAGTGGCTATTGGCACGTTTAAAAATGCGGTGAATCCTGATACTACTGTTTTTCGTGAATTTCCCGCGTATGTGGAAGAAAACCTGAACCCAAATAAACATAAGAAAGTGGCGATGTTCTGTACTGGTGGAATACGTTGTGAAAAATCTACCGCTTATTTAAAAACTCAAGGGTTTGAAGAGGTTTATCATCTACAAGGCGGTATTTTAAAATACCTTGAAGATGTCGCTGAAGAAGAGTCGATGTGGGAAGGTGAGTGCTTTGTTTTTGATAACCGTGTGTCAGTCAATCATCAGTTAGAAAAAGGCTGTTACGATCAATGTCACGCGTGTCGAATGCCAATTACTGAAGAAGACAAACAGCATGCTAATTTTCTTCATGGTGTTAGTTGTCATCATTGCCATGATCAGACTGATGAAGTTCAGAAACAACGTTACCTGGAAAGACAAAGACAAATTGAATTAGCACGTCAACGCGGAGAGGAACATATTGGTGGAGATGTGACTAGATTTGCAAGTCAGCATCGAGATGAGAAAAAACAATTTAAACAGGCTCAGAAGAGCCAAAATAAAAAATATAACTAATCTGGATATTAGGCGCGAGATCTCTCTTTTTTATAGATTTCATATTCCTTTTCAAAATCATTGATTTTTTCAGGATTAGCCAGATATACACGATTTTTACCAGCACGTTTAGCACGATAAAGTGCTTTGTCTGCTCTGGCTAACCAGTTATTAGATTCTTCCAGGCTTTGAACTTCTGCGACACCAAATGATGCTGTTACTTTTAAGTCTTTAGTTAATTCTATTTCTTGAATTTCTGCACGTATTTTTTCTGCAAGTTCACCGGCTTTAAATAGATTCGAGCCATTCACAATAACTACAAACTCTTCGCCACCATAGCGGTAGAATTCATCGGTTTTACGTATCATTGTTTTAATATGTTTGGTGAGTTTAATTAGAATTTTATCGCCTTCTAAATGTCCACGTGTATCATTGATGCTTTTGAAATTATCAATATCAAATATAATCACTGAAGAAATATTAGAACCTCGAGATTTGTGACGGAAATAAAGGCTTTGTAAAAGTTCAAGACGGTCATTAAGTGAGCGTCTATTTAAAGCTCCGGTTAAGCCATCATAATTAATCAGGTTTTGTAAACGGTGTTGCTGCCGCCTTATTTTTTCTGATACAACATGACTGAAAAGCAATGTAATGCTAACGGTAACGACGGCACTGGCAAACTCAATCGTAGTTTTTTCCATATAAACCAATGGAAATAGAGCGATCAGAGCAGGAACAACCATCAATGCTGATTTTATGGTTGTATTCAGAAAGTAAACCGTGATGATTATTGGATAGATCCAAAGAAAAATAGAAGAGCCAACCAAATAAGTAAGAGTGACTATTCCTGTAAGCATTATGATGGATAAAGCAATACTCGTATATTCAATATCGCGTGTCTTCCATACGATTAATCCAATCGTCGCAATGATGCAGACAGCGATTATCTCAAGTAGGGCTATGGTATTTTGCCCTTGAAAAAACCGGTAAAAAGCAAAAGGTAATATAGTCGCCGCAGCCACAATTGAAGCGGCCATAATTATGATCTCTTCAACTGAACGATGTATATTGATTTTTTGCATTTATATATCTGACTGTATTGTTTTTATTATTAATAGTTAATGATGAAAAATGAATGTGATCAACTAGCTTATTAAGACAAATATTATAAGTAGAAAAGCCTGAACCTATGCTTTATCCATAAGTCGTTTTATAAAAAGGGCTTATATTTGATTAATGGTATTTTAATGTCTAATGTTACTTAAAGACATAACTATCAATGTATGCACTTAATTTTTTGTTAGTGATTATATTTAAATCAAATGACTGAACACTCATTGAAAATCAGAACCTATTTTAAAATAGGTTTTTTTAGTAAATGAGGTTCATCATTGCAATCAGCACAACCAGAAATAATAGTGTCATTATCCCGCCTGCTTTCATAAAATCCGGAACACGGTATCCACCAGGGCCCATGATTAATGCATTTACCTGATGCGTAGGAATCAAAAACGAGTTAGACGTTGCAAGCGCAACGGTTAACGCGAATACTGCCGGACTTGCCCCAACACCGATGGCAATATTAACGGCTAAAGGTACCAACAGAACAGTAGCGCCTACGTTTGACATTACCAAAGTAAAGAAGGTTGCCAAAATCGCTACAGCAGATTGAATTACCCAGATTGGCATTTCACCTACAACCGATAATGTTTGTTCTGCAATCCACTTTGCAGTGCCGCTTTGTTCCACTGCCATTCCCAGTGGAATCAGACTGGCAAGGAGGAATACTGTTTTCCACGACACGGCTCGGTATGCTTCATCAACATTTAATACGCCAGATAAAATCATACCAATCGCTCCAGTAAGTAGAGCAATGGATAAACGTATATCAGTAAACAGCACCATGATTAAAGCGATGACAAAAAACAATGCAGCAAAGCCGACTTTTTGTGGACGTGTTTCTTCGCGAGGATATTCTGTTGTGATAACCACGAAATCGGGGGATGACTCGAGACGCATTAAAGATTCCCACGTTGTGTGAACCACCAATGTATCACCAGAATGGAAAGGCATATTACGAATATCTTCATCTTCGTGCATGGTTTCCCCATCACGATGTAGTCCTACCATGGCAATTCCACGGGTTTTACGTAACCATACATCGCGTGCACTTTTACCTATGAGTGATGACCCGGGAGGTATAACCACTTCTGCAATACCAGCTTTACTTGGGGATAAGTCTTCGGCGAATGTTCGAAGTTCTTTACGTTGTCTTAGTTTATATTTGTCGACGAAATTTTTCAGGTCAGTTCTTTCCGAAACAATACCTAGAACCATGCCCGCACGAAGTCCAGTATCTCTGTCTAGAGCACCAGGTCCTACGCGTGTTCCATGACCAGATTCTTTGGTGGCAATAATACGAATATCATAAGCGTCTTCAATATCATCCAGTTTCATGCCAATAAGATCACTATTGTCAGTAACGACTACTTCATACATATTGTAATCAACACCATAGACATCGTGAAAGTAGGCCATGGTGTCCTCGCCACTAGCATTGCCACTACTATTATCTTTGCGTTTAACGGGAAGAACGAAACGCCCAAAAATCACAAAATATATGATTCCAGTAAGAACTAAAGCCAAACCAACTGGCGTTGTAGAGAATAATGACCAAAGTTCCATCTTTTGATCTGCAGGCAATGCGCCATTTGATGTTTCCATCAGATCATTAAGGAGTATCAAAGGAGATGAGCCAACCATCGTCACTGTTCCGCCAAGAATCGCACAAAAACCCATCGGCATCAGTAAACGAGACATTGACAGATTTGCACGTGAAGAAATTCTTGATACCACTGGTAGAAATAGGGCAGCTGCACCGACGTTCTGCATAAACGATGAAATTATTGCAACTGTGCCCGAGATAATAGGGATAATACGCCCTTCGGAAGTACCGCCTATATTTAAGATAAAGCTCGAAACTTTAGACATTATTCCGGTTTTATCCAGACCCGCTCCGATAATCATAACGGCAATAATCGACATCACCGCGTTACTCGAAAAGCCATCAAATAGGTGTTTAGTATCAACTAGGCCTTGATCTAAACCCATTACCGGAGCAAGTAAACTACTTAAGCCGAGCAATACCATAATACTTATGGCAGCCACATCAATATCTACAATCTCAAATACAAAAAGATAGATTGTTAGTACCAGAATCACTACAACCCAGCCGATTGTTATCGTGGGTGAAATAGATGCAAGATATAGGGCTAGAAGAGAAAATATGGCAAAAGTGACTGCTTTTTTAATAATTATTTTTTTTGCTAATGCTGATTTGCGATTAGATGATTCATCTTTTGCATCGATTGGAGTTTCTACAGTTTGATTCATGGTAATGCTTTTAGAATAATGGTTAGAATATTAGTTGTTACTAATACAATAAAAAACGCGGATCATACTCCTTATTCCTCAAATTTAATAGGGTTGAATCAAGAATTATTTATGCATGATATAAGTATTTACTTATGACTGGATTGATAGTTGTTATGAAAGGGTATTTAACAATCACTTCTTAAGAAATAGTAGCGTAAATAGGTAAAGTCACCCTTCTACTTTGAATGATATTACGTTTTTGTTTTTTGAAAACGTTAATAGAATTTATGCAGAGCTAGGCCTTTTTTCAACTGTGCAACTAACAGGTACAAACAAAAAATAAGTGCAAACTAAAAAAGTGCAAACTAAAAAAAAGTGCAAACTAAAAAAAAGTGCAAACTAAAAAAAATTGCAAACTAAAAAAGTGTTAACAAAAAACATTAATTTTCTGATTGTATTTCTAGTTGCTGGAACATATCACCAAATACCCTCTGGCTAGTATCGAGAAATTCTGAAGGTAGATTATTTTTATCCATCTCAAGAGTGCGATGCAATAACCAATGCTCAAAGCTATCTTTTTCACCTGCGATTCTATCGTTACCTTGCCATCTGTCTTTGGCTTCTTTGGTGTTGGCACGGGAAGGGTTTTTATACATGGCAAAGGCGCTTTTCGGAAAGAACAACAGAGGGTAACTTAAACCTTTCCAATAGAAATCCAATAATATTTTGAGTACTGATTTGGCTTCTTTAATCGGCCTAAGGTGAAGCTCAATTTCAGGAGAGTACATATGACTGTATTTCTCACAGCTTAAATCATCAACTGAATTTAATATTAAATGGTGGAACCAGTAACTAATATAATCGCCAGCAAATGGCATTGTGAGTATTTTAACTAAACGTCCTTTATCTGTTAATAGATCAATATTGCCATATATAGAAAAGGAATTAAGCTTTAGATTAAAGTAATGATTAGTTTTTTGGTTTTGTAAGGCATCGTTGTAAGGTAAATTTGCGATAAAATTTTCGGTGATGTGTTTTTCTCTCTGAAAAATTTCGTCACCAATTTGGCCATAAGGTAATAGACCTTTTGCTCTAGCGATTAATTCTTGATGATTAGGTTCTTTTATTTCAAGTGCCAATTCATCATTGCTAATAGTTTCCAGACTTTGGCTTTCTAAAACTAAATTTCTTAGGTCTCGGTCTTTAAAAGATTCTAATTCGAAAGGCTCTCTGATGTTTAAACCGGGATCGTCATCAAATGTCTGGATGGCAAATCTATGCTTCAGGAAAAATCGAGCAGGACTTTTATAGAAACTAATTAAATCTGTTAGTGAAACGTCCTTATAAGATATGTCCGGTTCTTCAAGTGCTTGCCTAATGAATACTTGAGAATTCTGCTCTTTCTTGCTATTTACTTCGTTTTTGTTGAGACAACAGTATTCTTTTGCATAAGAAAATAAGTCTTGGTAGCTATCATTACTAATGCCAAAATATTTTGGACTAAATGCTTGCAGTGGGTGTTTGATGATAAGTTTTTCAGGGTCGTTATTGGTATAAATCGACAATGTTTCCAGTAGTTCATTAACCAAAACTGATGGAGGAATATCAGAATTATCTTTTACACTTAAACCATTAAAACTGATGATTAATTTGTTTCTTGCGGCCAGTAACGATTCTAAAAATAAATAACGATCTTCATCTCGTCTTGAACGATCACCTTTCAATGGTTTGTTTGCCATTAAATCGAAACTATGGTGTTTGTCATGACGGGGAAATTCTCCATCATTCATCCCTATCAGTGAGACTACTTTGAATGGCACGCTACGCATTGGCACCAGCGCACAAAACGTGATGCCATAACCTAAATATTTTTCATTTGCTGAAATTGATTGAAAACAACCCATAAGTATCTTGTTGAAGACAGTATATGGAATTAACTGATCAAATTCTGTAAATGCGCCCAAGACTTTCAGGTCTGAAATAGCATTGATCAACAGTTGTTGATCGGCATTTTCAGTGGTCATTTTTTGAATCAGGATTTTGGTTTTATCTATCCAGTCAGACAGTGTGAGTTTTAAAGAATTCCATGCTTGAATAGAAAAAATAGTATCTGTAAATTGTTTAAAATTAGCGAGCATCAGTGCTTCACTACCTTCGATATCGGTATAAGCAAGTAATGATAAAAGTCGCTCAGATTCAAATAGCTTTTCTGTTGAAATTATCTCTTCTAAATCCTCCCCTAAGCTATACCCCAGGAAAATCCGGTCTAAAGCATATTTCCAAGTGTGTTCTTCTGTATGGGGAAGTTGATTCTGTTTTCTGGTGACTGCATTAATACCCCAGCGAATATTGGTCGCTTTGGCTATCTCCCTGCATTTTGCTATCTGGTTTTCGTCTAAATCAAAATTTTCATAAATGTCATTGTAATTGAGTAGCTCAAAAACTGACTCAACATCAAAACGCGTGTCGGGTAAAGTAAAGAGCTTTTCTAAAGCTTCTATGATCTGAAATACATTTAGTGCTTCTCTATCTGCGATACTAAAAGGCAAAGACGGCTTGGATGCAGAGAACACAGCTTCGATATAGGGTGCATATTTTTCCACATCGGGCATCATCACTACAAAGTCACTCGGTGCCAATCTAGGATCTGTATCTAGCTCATTAAGTATCTGGTCATACAATACTTCTACTTCACGCATTGCTGTGTGGCAGGCATTGATTGTGATGCTATTATCTAATTTAGTGATGTTATTTTCTGTGATTGCTGAAGGTTCAGCTAAATTTTCGATGTCTTTTTGTAGAGTAGCGAGAAGCGTTAAATTATTAGTTTTAGAATTTGATTGATCCAGGCTTTCTTCGTAAGCGTTCTTTTCGTAGTCGTTTTCTACATAACTACTTTCTTCATAACTGGGCAGGCTTAATAATTTATCAATGAAATCTTTACCTTGTTTACCCATACTTGCAAGAATTGGGTTTTGTAAGTCCATATAGGCTTGAACTTCCGGATCCATTTTAGCAATGGTTTTATCAGATTGAATATCCCCCCAGTAAATATCCTGGCACGGATTAATGAGGAATAGGTGCACATCTGTTTTTTTTCCTAATTCACCTAACATATCAATATAGCCAGGTGATAAAGCAGACATGGAGAAAAAGGTGATTCTTTGTTCTAATTTATTTTTATCCAAAGAGATAAATGAGTCTTTAAATTGATCTTGCAGGGCTAACCAATGTATTAAATTTTTGTCTTGAACACAGCGTTTCCATAGACGCGACTGCCAATGGCTATCGCTATTCCAATCGGATGATTCCCACTCTCGAATCCAGTTACTCCGGTAAAACAGGTATTGATCCAGCAACTGTGAAATTTCACAAGATAAATTCCAGGTGGCTAATTTATCCTGGTTTTCAGCATCACCGATATAGTGTTGTAACTCTGGATAACTTTCAGGATGAAGACTTAATTCACACATGATATGAAAGCGCATGGTATCGGGTGTACATTGATTCTTTTCTGGTAAATCGCTAGAGACTAAACGTAATAAATGCCACATAAATTCAGCAGGAAAAAGAAATTTTGTATTTGCACTGATACCAGATGTATCGGCTAACTGCATTGATAACCAACGCGCCATACCTGCGTTTTGCACTACCACTGTTTCAGTTGCAAAAATATTATCTAGAGGTGTATTTATCAATGCCGAGAACTGGTTTTTCAGTTGTTCTAATTGATTACTGGTATGGATAGTTAGCATAGTTAGTTATGATACCTTAATAATGTAATTTGAATATAGATGAGGTTTGTTGGTTCCTTCTTGACTCAAGATGAACTTAATCTATTACTGAATACCTTTTGTCATCAGCATTAAGTGCCGATTACTTGTTATAAGTTAATATTGCTGTTCAGGTTAATGTTATTTTTCATTATTAATACATTTACACATTTGTTCACAATAAGAATTTCAATTCACTGAAAAAATAGGAACAGTAATATAGTTATTTATGCAGGCTAAACAATTAAATTATTCCTCAGATTATGTTGAGGAAAGTCCCACGGCATTATCAAACCGTATTTCTGTGATTAACAAAACGGAAGAATTCTTTGCACTTAGAGATCAATGGAATGCGATTAATCTGAGTTCCCCTAAAGGTACCATCTTTGTATCCTGGGAATGGTTATACACATGGTGGGAAACCTATAGTAAGGACGGAAATCGTCAATTATATATTCTAACTTGTACAAACAATCGCAATCAAATTATTGGGATTGCTCCATTTCAAATTATCAATAATCCAAAAAAATACTTCCCCTGTAGTAGGCAGCTGATCCTATTAGGCACAGGTGAAACTGATGGCAGTTATGTTTTCGGAGAGTATATGGATTTAGTAATTCAGGCGGGTCAAGAACAGCGAGTTATAGAAAGTTTCTCAAGTTTTTTATCTAAAAATAATAGTTTGTGGGATGGTTTGAAATTCCATGAATTGCTTGATGATTCATGCCTGTCAAAATTATTCTATAAGCAAATCAGTGAAGGCACACTTGAGATTAAAAGGGAAATAAAAGAAAAAGGCTTTAGAACGTATATAGATTTACCAGAAACCTACAAGGACTACTTAATGGGATTGCGTAAAAAAATGCGAAATAACATTACTAGAACATTCTCCAGGCTAGAATCAGAACAAAGCTATAGTATCGATATTATTAACGATGTAGATAAAGTGAATGAGTCCATTGAAGTCTTAGCTGATCTCAATCGTTCACGACGTGGAGATATAAAAAAATACAGTGTTTTCGAACAACAGAACTTTGTAAAGTTTCATCGCAGGGTTATCAAACGTTTGTTACCCAAAAATCAGATCAGTTTTAAAATACTGCGCTTTGGTGATGCGCCAGTGGCAGCCCTTTATTCGTTTATTGATGGAGATACAATTCATCCGTATCAAAGCGGTTTTGAAACAAAAAATGGACATCGTTATTCATTGCTTACAACGATGCTAACTCAGGAAATAGAATCCAGTATCAATAACCCACAGCTAAAGCGATTTAACTTTATGTACTCTGACGAAGAAGCAACTTATAAGAAGCGCTATACTGGGACAACTGAGACTATGTACACCATATCTTTTGATAAAACCGGTATCAGGTTTTCCTTGTATCAATGGATACATGGCAGTTTAAAGCAATGGGTGAAAAAGCTATTACGTATTTCGTAGAGCTTGATTTATTGTTGATTAATTATTGATTAATAACCAATTGATATAGCTTTAAACTAGTCGACAAATATGTCTAAATTTCAGAAATTCTTTTTATCATCATTTATAAAGATCTACTCATCAATATAAGAAAAGGCCGTTCGTCTAGCGCATTCAAGTTTACTCAAACCTGTATCACTATTCGCATCTAACTGGATATCAGAAACATAGCTGCTGGTTCTACTGCCTTTTTTAAGTAAACTAAGTTTATTGCAAACGTAATAACTAAATGATTTTATCGCGGGTAGGATTCCCTCGGCATTTGATGATCTATTTTTAATCCCTAATTTTTTAAGGAAGTAATAGTTGGCACCATGTACGCCTACTAATCTTCGACTTTCTGAAGATTCATAGCTACTGGTCAGTGAAACATTCACTGTTATATTTTCTACACGATGTGGTGAATGTTGTGGCCAACTTACAGCTTGTCCCTCTTCTAGCAACACGGTATAAGCATGATCATCGTACCAGCTTTGATATGGCATATTTTCATGACGTTCGTGCGCGATGATTTCTTCTATGTAGTTTTGCGGGGTAAAGCGTTTGTCCCGGGGAGGATAAACCCAGAATTTTTTGATTCCTCGTATATGCCATAACATATTAGGGTCAGCATCCAGATGGTAGTAAACCTGGATGCCTGGGGAAGAGATCAATAATGCATTAAACGCGTTTTTAAGGTTATGTATATGTGGGCAATTAGTGCTGATCTTTGTATACATTTCCTCGATGAGGTTAGCGTACTGTTCATTGTACTTATTGATATTGATCGCATTAATCCAGATACGTCCCTTTTGCAGAACTTCCATAATTTCACTACCACTACTATCAGCTATGTGAACTGGCGTCCATTCGTTATGGTTTTCCGGATTAGTGCCCATGGTATAGCACTGCAACCAGGTTCTTGGATAATCATCCAGAAGCTTAATTAATGCCTTGTTATTGAATAATTCCGACTTGTGATATTCATGTTTTAGCAGTTGGATTTCACGGCTGAAATTTTTATATTCTTCAGCGCTCCAGTCAAAGTCGTGCGTACTACCTGTCGGAGAAACAGTTAGTGGAGTTCCATGAAGTTGAGATTCATGGTGAAGTTGATGTGAAATGTCTGTCATTGCAACTTATTTAAAGTCCTTTTATAAGTTAACAGCATAATATTTCCTAGAATGTATAACTAGTCATTCTGTCACTGAATCTATCTGGATAATCCGTTTAACCCCAAAACAGATACCACTTAAAAAGTGCCCAAAAGATGGGGGGGTGTACAATTGGGACATAATTTACATAATAAACCGAAGACATGGTTTACACTTCCAGTAATTCTACCTGTTTATTTTGCATGTGTTCCATTATTTCTTATGCCATTGTGTGGCACTTTCTAGTTTTATATCCTTTCCTATAATAATCCCTAATTTATAAAATCCATATCTTATTTTCCTTATATCATTATCAATCTCTTCAAGACATATTTGCTCATGGTTCAAAACTTGAGAGACATAAATATGTGTGTTCCTCCATTTTATTTCGCCACCTCGGTTAACCCTTCGAAGGTGTAATCCTTCATCATAATGAATGGGTTGTATGCTCTCTGGGTAGCTCCGTGTAGAGGGTTGATAAACCTCACCCGGACACTTTCTCTGGAATGCTTCATGAGATCGCTCATGATTATATTCAAGAATAAAATCATCAAAGGATTTTTGTTGATATTGGTTATTATAAGAAGCAGGTTTTGTCGTTTCTGCTTTTAACGTCTTGTGCATCCTCTCATGTCGTCCATTTTGTTGTGGGTTGCCTGGCTTGATTCTCTCTGGTCGTATCCCTAGTTGTATCCACCACATGGAAGCCGACTAATACCGCCCGCTGCGATTGAGGCAAAGGGTGAACCATTGTCAGATCGAATGGCATCAGGTAGTCCGTACTCCCTGAATGTCTGCTCCATCCACCTCTTTGCGCCATTGTGGCAAGTACTTTGTAGCGCCTGACAACGTAATAAGTAACGAGAGTGGTTATCTGTAATGGTTAATGGATAGCACATTGTGGTATCACCCAGTTTGAACTGGCCTTTGTAATCAAGCCCCCCCACACCTGGTTGTTCTTTTTAGTCTCTGAGAAGGCTTGTTCATTGGCTGGAACACTCCAGCGTTTTAACCAGTCCTGCCTGTTTTAGGATCTCACCTGCGGTACTGTCAGCCGGTAGAGCTAGGGAGGGATCATGTTTCTTGAGATTCTCAAGAAGCTTTTTAGGTCGCCAGTGTTGACGGGCTAATTTCTTTTTAATAATGAGCTGGCAAATCTTATCGGGCGTCTTGTTACTAGAATTTAAAGGTGCTCGATTCCTGTCTATCAGGTTATTCATGCCGCCTTCGATGAAGCGTTCTAGCCACATGTATCCTGTGGTTCTAGAGATGCCGTAACAAGTGCATAAGTCAGATAAACTGGTGTAATTTTTGTCTAGATATTCGTCTATAAATTATTTTCTTAGTTTTACAGTATCAATCTCTTTCCATGGCATAGTTTGTTTCTCCTATGCTTGACTTTAATGATAATGTGTAAACTATGTGCCCGGTTTAGTATGTAAAGGATGTTCTCGATTTGTACATACAAACTACCAAATAGAGTCACTGTGGTCTTCATCCAAAGTTTTTCCCTTAGCGCATTCCTTACTGAAATAAGGGTGCATTCTGTATGCTCCCTCGTAATAACTCCGCGCACTGACTTCGGCAATATGTGCTCGAACGCCCAACATTATCGCTGCACGAACATTTCTTTGGATAGCCTGGCAGTCGGTTTTTTGTTCATTCATTTCACCACGGACATGCATCGCTTCATGTGTAAATACGTGCAGACTTGTTATTTCTTTCTGGCTGGCAGTTTCAGGTGCATCCAGATAATCACGCAAATCATTGCAGGTTGGGTATTGTAGAACGATTTCACCTGTTGTTGGATTACCTGTTCCAGCAAGACCAAATTTATTATAGACCGATTGAAACACCGTGGCGCACTTAACATAGGCAGGTTTGCCATCTGCTAATAGAGAAGCATTGGTCGATAAAAAGTTTTCAAAACTCCAGTGATCGATAATGGGTTTACCCGATAACAAGGCTAGGATAAATAACACTGCTATGTAGCCCTTGGAAAGGGTATCCAGTTTTTGAGTACTATTTATCTCTCGATAAATCATCCAGAAGAAAAAAAGGCTCACTACTAATAGAATTAGCATTTTCGTAAATTGGAAATTAATTAATTAATAAAAAACAGTAATTTAACAGATCGAGCATTTATGTCAGATGAATATAAGAGTGCCCAACCAAAGTAAAGACTACTCAAGGACTGACTGAAGGTGGTTAAATGGCTGAGGAGGCTTTCTTTTATAGCCAAGAGATAGAAAAATAATTAACTATTTCTGTAGGCACGGTCAATATACTATGGTGGTAACTACATAAGAATTACTCAATACCAAAAGCGAAGAAATACAAATATTTTAACTCATTAAGTAGGGGGGTGGCATTAACTTTATCTTTGTGGCACTGGTCCTGTTGTATCTCTGATGATCAATTTTGCTTCTAGTTCGATACGTTCTATTTTAGTTGTTTTAGCATCTTTTTTGTTTTCAATCTGGCGCAGGATATAGTCGGCTGCATTTTCTCCCATACGTCTTGATGGTGAGTTTATAGTAGTCAACGAAGGTTTTAAGAAGGGTAGAATCTCAATATTATCAAAGCCTGTTATGGATAGGTCATCGGGTACTTTTAGACCTCTTTCTTCAGCACCATGTAATGCACCCAGTGCGAGGATATCGTTACCACAACTGACTGCTGTAATATCCGGGTGTTTATCCAGTAGTTTGTGTAAATATTTACTACCTTGTTCTACGCTATATCGGCATTCCACGATGCGTTCATCTTCTAGAGTTAGTCCTGCAGAATTTAACTGTTGTTCAAGACCTTTTAGTCTATCAATGGCGCGATCATTGTTTTCACGAATTCCAGAAATAACGCCAAAACTTTTGTGACCTAAGTCCATTAAATGTTTTGCTATTTGTTTGCCGGCCTTTATATGATCAAAACCAATGCAGCTGTATTCAGATTTCGGGTCATATATCCAAAGATTCACAACTGGGATTTGATAGCGATTTATCGCTTTATAAACTTCTGGGTGATGTTGTGCGCCTACCATCACAAGCCCATCAATTCCCCGGGATAACAATGATTGCACTTCGCGTCGCTCTTCTTCTAGAGAGTAGCCATTATTGGCTAAAAGTAGGGTGTAGTTTGCTTTGGTCAACCCTGTTTGTAAGTAGTGGATTGCTTCAGAAAAAATAGTGTTATCAATGGTGGGGACAATCACGCCAATGGTGTGTGTTCTACGTGAAGCCAAAGCTCTGGCAGCGCCATCAGGTACATAGCCTAGTTCTTCAATAGCCTGATTAATTTTATGCTGAACTTCGACACGTACTTTATCTGGATTATTCAGGCATCGTGAGACTGTCGCTGTCGAAACATTGGCTTTTGTGGCGACATCTTGAAGGGTAGGTTTTTTTTTCTGCATAGAAGCCAGAGTTTACCAGAAAGATCTAATATTGACTGTTATCAATAGCTTAAGTTTTAGCATTAATTTTAGTTTTTATATAAATATAGAAATAAGATGTTTATTTCAGTTATTGGTTTGACAAATATCAATATCGTTACTAATATGTAAGCGCTTACATTCATTATTCTGGAGAACCCAATGGCAACGACTTACCTTAAAAAAGCAATTAAAAATGCCTCAACAGGCGAAGACAATACCCGTGAAATCGTATCAACCATGCTTAAAGAAATCGAAGCAGGTGGAGAAGAACGTTGTATTCAATATGCAAAAGATCTCGATGGCTATGAAGGCAATATTGTTGTTACTCAAGAGGAGATAGAAGCGGCAGGAAAGCGTCTTTCACAACAAGTGAAAGATGATATTAAATTTTCATACGATCGTGTTTACGGTTTTGCTGTTAAACAACGTGAAGCGTTAATTGATTTTGAAACAGAATTATCTCCGGGTTTATGGGCCGGGCAACGTCAAATTCCTATGCAGGCAGCAGGTTGTTATGTTCCTGGTGGACGTTATGCACATGTAGCTTCGGCGATTATGTCGGTAGGTACGGCTAAAGCGGCAGGCGTTGATCATGTTATTGCTTGTTCTCCTCCAAAGCCTGGTCATGGTGTCAACGATGCAATTTTATATACAGCTGATTACTGTGGCGCGGATACGGTTTTAGCCTTGGGCGGTGTTCAAGGTATTGCGGCGATGGCATTTGGATTATTCACGGGCAAGCCTGCTGATATTCTGGTTGGTCCTGGTAACCGTTTCGTTGCAGAAGCTAAACGTATGTTATACGGCAGAGTCGGTATCGATTTATTTGCTGGCCCAACTGAAATTGCAATCATTGCAGATCACACGGCTGATCCAGTGATTGTTTGTAGTGACCTCGCAGGTCAGGCAGAACATGGTCCTGATTCTCCAGCATGGTTATTCACCTCAGATAAAGCACTGGGTGAAAAAGTTATTGAGATGATGCCAGGTGTGATCGAAAAACTACCTAAAACAGCTAGAGATGCTGCAAGCGTTGCCTGGGCTGATTATGGCGAAGTCATCCTTTGTGATACCGATGAAGAAATGGCAGTAGTCAGTGATTTGTATGCCGCAGAGCATTTAGAAGTACAGACCGAAAATCTTGATTGGTGGGTTCAGCGTTTACGTAACTACGGCTCATTATTTGTGGGCGAAGAGACTACGGTTACTTACGGTGACAAGTGTTCTGGTACTAACCATATTCTTCCTACAAAAGGTGCAGGCCGTTACACAGGCGGATTGTCAGCGAGTAAATTTATCAAAACTGTGACCACACAACGTATGACGCGAGAAGCGAATCGCGAAGTAGGGGCTGCAGCTGCCAGAATTTCTCGTCTGGAAGGGCATGGAAGGTCATGCGCGTTCTGGTGATGATCGTTTGGCTAAATACTTCCCAGATGAGGAGTTTTTATTAGAAATTCCGGGTCATGGCGTTGAAGCTTGATCTTAGCGGCAAAGTAGCACTCATAACGGGTGCTACTTCCGGCATCGGAGCGCAGCAAGCGCGTGCGTTATCTGACGCAGGTGCCAGTGTTATTCTGGTGGGAAGACGGGAAGACCGGCTCAATGACTTATCATCAGAGTTAAAGGATAAAGGTCACCAAGCTGTTTGTCTGGTATCTGATCTGAGTCAGGAAAGTCAGTGGGACATAGTCGCTGAAACAAGTTTGGCAGTGCATAATCGTGTAGATATTTTGTGTAATACCGCAGGGGTTAATTTACGTCAACATGCGGATGATGTGACTTCTGACAGTTGGGATTTAACCCTTACACTGAACCTGAAAGTGCCTTTTATGCTGGCACAAAAACTCGTTCCCAATATGTGTGAACGTGGCTGGGGCAAGATTATAAACGTTGCCTCGTTGCAATCAGAACGTGCTTTTGCCAATGGCATAGCTTATGGCGCATCAAAAGGCGGTATCACCCAATTAACACGGGCAATGGCAGAAGCCTGGTCAAAATATGGTATTGGATGTAATGCGATTGCTCCCGGTTTCTTTCCAACGGAATTAACCGCCCCTGTATTTGAACAGCCGGAGTTAGCTGAGAAATTGGCCGAGCAAACGGCGATAGGTAGAAATGGTAATCTTGAAGACCTCGATGGGCCATGCGTTTTTCTCGCTAGTCATGCTTCAGATTATATCACTGGACAGACCTTATATATCGATGGTGGATTTACCGCTAAGTAGTTTTTAAAGAAAGAAAATCCCCCAAAAACCTACTAAAAGTAGGGGGGTGTCATTTTATTGATCAAATACCCTCACTCTTTGGAGTTTAAGATGAAAGCACTCGTTTATACAGATACTCAGGAAGTCACTTACCGTGACGAACCACAACCCAATCCAAGAATAGGAGATGTTGTTATGCAAGTGTCAGCAGCGGCAATCTGCGGCTCTGATATGCATGCTTATCATGGACACGATGAACGACGTGTACCCCCATTGATTTTAGGTCATGAAGTTTGTGGCACGGTGATTGATGGTAAGCATGCCGGTAAACGTATGGTTATCAACCCGTTAATGACCTGTGGTGTCTGCCACGATTGTTTAAGTGGTCGCAGTAATCTTTGTACTAAACGTGAATTAATTGGCATGTATTTGCAAGGTGCTTTTGCTGAGCAAGTGGCGATTGAAGAGCGTAACTTGTTGGAAATCCCTGATGATATGAATCCGATAAGTGCATCGATAACAGAGCCTACAGCCACTGCATTACATGCTATTGCTCTGGTTGAGCGTATTGCCTACAGACCTTTATCTGAAATGAAGTGCCTGGTACTGGGTGGAGGAGCGATCGGTTTATTATCTGCGCTTGTGTTAAAAGCCAAAGGCGCATCACAAATAGATATTGGTGAAACCAATGCACTAAGGCGAGCTAGTATTGATCAGGAACACTGTGCTACGACTTATGACCCGATAACTGAACAACCACCTCATCTTGGAGACTACGACGTAGTTTTAGACTGTGTAGGTTCTGGCATTACGCGGAATGTTTCATGCGAAGCCGTAAGGCCAGGTGGAATCATTTCACACGTGGGGTTGCAAGACAGTGAAGGTGGATTCGATAGTCGCAAAATCACGCTTCAAGAAATTACCGTACTGGGTAATTATTGTTATACCACTGCTGATATGAAAGCATCGATCGACATGCTCTATCAAAAAAGACTCGGAAATCTAAACTGGATTGATGTAAGACCAATGTCTGCAGGGGGGCAGGCGTTTGATGATTTACATCACGGGCGAGTTGCTGCTGCCAAAATTGTGTTACAACCTGATCACCTCATAAATTAGAGATACAACCATGAATAACAGTCAAAAAATTTGGTCGGCGTTGTCGAAAAATGACGTAGATACCGTTGCTTATTTACCCTGTAATAAACTGAATAATCTGATGCTGAATAAGCCTGATGAATTTGATGTGTGGAACCTCACCAAAGAGTCGGCAGGTTTGGGGCTCTGTTTTGGTCGGAGTTTAGCGAACAAGCGTATAGCCATGATGATACAAAATACCGGCTTAGGACATTTAGTCACTGATCTGTACACCATGCAAAAGCTCTATAAAACGGCATTGCCAATCTTTGTTTCATGGCGTGGTCACTATCAAGAACCGATAGAAGCGCAAATTATATTTGGCGATAAAGTGGAAGACTTACTCAAAGCTATTGATGTCGAATATAAAATAATAGCAAAAGCCGAAGATCTCGATGGGATCAACGAGGATGTTGCCGCTTGTTATGCCGAGAAAAAAGTAAAAGTATATTTGCTGTCACCAGAGATTTGGGAAGAAAATACACCAGATTATCATCAGTTTGGCGAGCCAAAAATCAAGGCGTTTAAATCTGAAGCGCCAGCTTATGATGGTTCTCCTGCGGTCAATCGTATTGGTGCCATCGAGCAAATTATGGAAGTTATTGATGACAACGATATCGTCTTATCCCAAATTGGCTTCCCTTCTAAAGAACTCTACAACACCAAAGATCGAGACAATAATTTCTATATGTTAGGTGCCTTAGGCTCAGCAACAGAAGTAGGCATTGGCCTGGCAAAGTCTATCGAAGGTCGTCATGTTTACGTAATTGATGGCGATGGTTCGTTCTTCTTTAATCCTAATCAGCTGTTTGATCTAGCTTCCTTTAATCCATCGAACCTTACCGTGATTTGCTTAGATAATGGTAGTTGGGGTTCAACCGGAAATCAACCCACGCTAAGTTCGCAAGGCTATAATCTATCCGCAGTGGTTAGGTCTATGGGTATCGAATCTAGCGTGATGACCGACAATGTCGAGGTGATGGCTAAGGCGTTGAAAGATAAAACACGTTTTGTGCATTACATGATTTATGCAGGTAATGATAAAGTGGGCGGAGAAATCCCGATGAAAGCAGTCGAAATTAAAGAACGCTTTATGCAATCTATTCGTTAATAGATCATTCTTAAACGGGTAAAAAAAGTGCCTAAAAGTAGGGGGGTGCTTCGACATGCTCAGCAGGACTGTGCATTTAAATAATAGAGGCTATTTTTCAAAGATGGTACAAGCATTAATAAGAAAATCAGCCTGTATCGCTGATTTAAAGCGCAGAGCAAAAAACCGTATTCCGAAATTTGCTTTTGATTATGTTGAGGACGGCTGCAATAGTGGTCTTGCCGTAAAAAATAATCGGGAGGCTTTGGATGCGGTTTTTTTACGCCCCGAATATCTGCAGTCCTACATAGCTCCTCAGCTCAAAACGGAACTGTTTGGCAAAGAATACAATGCGCCATTTGGTATCGCACCTTTGGGTTTAACCGGATTAATCTGGCCAGATGCATCAGCGATGCATGCGCGTGCAGCGTTTAAAGCGAATATTCCTTTTGTCCTTAGCACGCTATCAACCATATCGATTGAAGATGCAGCGAAGAACGCAGAAGATAATTTCTGGTTTCAGCTTTACCCACCATCGAATCTCGAAATAAGAGCTGATCTAATCAAACGTGCTAAAGATGCAGGCTGTAAAAACCTGGTAGTAACTGTTGATGTGCCATCGGCAAGTCGACGCGTTAAGTCCATCAAAAGTGGTCTATCCGTACCACCCAAAATCACACTGCGAAGTGTATTAGAAAGCGCCATGCGTCCCAGTTGGTCGATAGCAACGTTAACTGCTGGACTGCCACAGTTTGCCTCGATGGAACCGTATATTAAAAATATTTCCAATATGGAAGATATTGCCAATTTCGTACGAATTACACTTAAAGATGTTGTCGATGGCGAGACGCTAAAAGTCATCCGCGATGAGTGGAACGGTAACTTAATCGTAAAAGGCATTTCACAAGTCGATGATGCTAAACATGCAGCCAAAATAGGCGTGGACGGAATTATTGTATCCAACCACGGTGGACGTCAGCTAGACGCTTCTTTGCCTCCTGCTGAGTCTTTAACTGAGATTATTGATGCTGTAGGGCAAGATATTACGGTAATGGCAGACAGTGGGGTAGAGACTGGTGTTGATATCGCAAGATATCTGGCTCTTGGTGCTCAAACGGTGTTTGCAGGCCGAGCGTTTCTATATGGCGTGGGAGCACATGGCGAGCTTGGAGCTGAACATGCGATTGATCTGTTACGGGATGAGTTAGAACAAGTCATGTCGCAAGTTCATTGTTCAAAACCAGAGTTAATGCATCAATATTTAGAGTGAAGACCGAAAATAAATAAGCAAAAGCACACCCCCTACTTATAAGGGCTTTTTGCAGTTTTGATGATATTCTTTGCTGAATGAAAATATCGAACCACCAGACTCACCTCAAAGAAATTGCTCAACAATTGAGCCACACTCTGGGTACGGACATCTCCTTTAAGAATGCCGAGTCAATAGGTGGTGGTTGCATAAACCAGATCTCCAAACTCACAGATGAGAATCAGAACTACTGGTTACTCAAAGAAAATCACCCACAGTATTTAGACATGTTTCTCGCCGAAGCTGATGGTTTAAAAGAAATTAAATCCAGTAAATCAATAAGAGTTCCTGACGTATATTGTCACGGAGTGACCCAACAAAATGCTTACTTGTTGATGGAGTATATTTCACTTTCTTCGTCCGGAGCAGATGCTAAAACAGGCAAACAGCTTGCACAAATGCATCAACATCAAGCATCTGAGTTTGGCTGGTATAGAGATAATAATATTGGCACGACATCCCAAACTAACAAACAACACTCTTCGTGGGTAGCGTTTTGGCAAAGTCAGCGATTAATCCCACAATTGATGTCGGCTAAAAATAATGGTTACTCTAATTCAGCTTTTGAAGATGGACTGCGATTAGCTGAAAATCTTTCTGTTTTCTTTAACAGTTATCAACCTAAACCTTCGTTATTGCATGGTGATTTATGGGGAGGTAATCAGGCACATGATAATGCGGGAAATCCAGTCATTTTTGACCCTGCGGTTTACTATGGAGATCGCGAAGCAGATATTGCCATGACTGAATTATTTGGTGGCTTTAGCTCGCAGTTTTATTCTAGCTATAATGATTATTTTCAGCTGGATGAGGGATATGCAACACGCAAGTCGTTGTATAACCTTTATCATATATTGAACCACTACAATCTATTTGGTGGTGGGTATGCTTCTCAGGCAGCGAGTATGACTAGGAGCTTATTGGCTGAGATTAAGTAATCATTACTTATTTATATTAGTTAATGTTTAGTCATTAGATTTAAAAAAAGTGCCTAAAAGTATGGGGGTGTACTTTTAATTATTGTTTAGATTTCAAACCAAATTAAATAAAAAAAGGGCTAATAAATTAGCCCATTTTTTACTTTTTAGATTTTGAAATCTAGCTAGCCACCGGAAAGAAATCGAGGTAACCACAAGACAATAGCGGGGAAGGATATGATAAGAATCAATCCAAGTACCTGAATCACCATAAACTGCATCATGCCAAGATAAATATCTTTAAGGTCCCACTCAGGCACAACGCCCTTGAGGAAATAAGCCGATAAGGCCACAGGCGGGCTTAACCAGGCGGTCTGTAAATTCACCGCAACCAGAATAGCGAACCACACAAGTAATTCTGTACGGTCTAAACCAAAATCGAGAGACTCTACTACTGGGAGTAAGATCGGCACGATAATCAATACAATTGGCACCCATTCCAAAGGCCAGCCCAGTAAGAAAATTAATGCCATGATCACAAACAAGGTCCAGCCTGGAGATAGATCGAAGGATAGCAACAACTCGGTGAGCATTTGAGGCGTGCCGAGATTAGAGAACACTGCGCCAAAGAAGTTTGATGCTGCGACCAGGAACATGATTAAAACGGTTATTTCCAGAGTTTTAATCAGCGCATCGTAACTACCTTTGATGGTAAATTTACCATAGGATACGGATAATACTACTGCACCAAAAGCGCCCATTGCAGCTGCTTCAGCGGGAGTTGCAAAGCCCATTAAAATAGAACCTAGTGCTGCTGCAATTAATACAGTTGGGGGGACTAGCCCCATGAAAAATTCGTACCACAGATCCGAGAAATAGAAACCACCTGGTTTATTTTTCCTCGACCAGCTATATGCAAAGAACATTACGCCGACCCATAACAATGGGATCAACAAACCAGCAAACGGGAAGAAGGCTAAAGAACCCGCAGCACCTAGCGTAAAGAGCCAGATTAAAACGCCTAAACCCGCCATCACTAACATCACTTCAACAGCATAAAATGGAGAAGTTTCAGGTTGTTCATCTTTAGGAAGAATTGGACCAAGCTTAGGATTAATCATGCAACGACCGATTGTGTAAATCATGTAAAGTCCTGCAAGCATAATGCCTGGTATTATTGCCGCACGGAACAGGTCGGTAACAGGAACTTCAAGTACTGGCCCCATAACAATCAGCATAATTGAGGGAGGAATCAGTATACCCAAGGTTCCACCCGCTGTTATTGCGCCGGCTGATAAGCGCACATCATAGTTCGAGCGGTTCATGGTTTTTGCCGCCATGATGCCAAGTATGGTTACAGATGCGCCAACGATACCTGTCGCAGCAGCAAAGATCATGGATACAAACAGAACGGCAACGAATAGGGCGCCACGAGTGCGTGACATCATCATCTGGACGGCGTTGAACAGTCTTTCCATCAAGCCAGCCGATTCCATCATAATACCCATCAAAATGAACAGTGGTACGGCGACTAGCTGATCATCGAGCATGGTTGAGTTGACCTGTAAGGTCAGTAAGAAGAAGGTTAAATCACTACTGCCACCCCAGGTTCCGAATACAAATCCTAAAAAGAGCAAAGTAAAGGAAATCGGGAAGCCGATAAATATTGAGAATAACATTCCACCAAGCATTACCATGCCGATTGCGGGCTTAGATAAGCCACCATCGCCAAATAAACCTGATAGCCACTCACCTAATGGAATAACATCTGGATAGAAAACAGAGACAAATACAAGCGCTAGTGCAATTAAGTAGAAAGGAAAAAAGCGTAAAAACTTAGCTTCTCTTTCTTTTCCCATTTGATGGAAAGCACGGAACAATTCCGCAAAACCTTGAAGGAACAATAATAATGCACCGATAGGCATGAAGATTCGTGCAGGCCATAGGTAAGGTGCCCAGGTTGAATCACTCGCTTCTTCCCAGCGACCCCAATCTTCACCAAAGCCTTTAAAGCCCATTGAGTCGAGCGTATAGTCCAGCGAACTCCAGAAGAAAAACAGCATCGCGGGAAAGTAAAATAATAGATAAAGAGAAGCATCTACTGTTGCCTGCGTTTTATGCGACCAGTTGCGGAAAATAAAGTCCGCACGGATATGTACGCCACGCATGAGTGCATAACCTGCCGCACCCATAAATAATACGCCACCAAGCATACGACTGACATCGTAAACCCATAACGTTGGTCCAAAGCCAAATGCTCTGGCTGTATCTGCCATGTCATAAGAGGCTAATACCCCAAACATGCTTCGAGAAACTACTTCGATGACCATCACAATCATCAGTGGAACTATGGCTAAACAGAGTATTCGTCCAGCCCATAGATTTAATATATCAACGAAAGCTGTGATTGGACGTTGCCATGGCGTCATATCTTCGGGTGTTTGTCCCGGCTCTTCAGCGCGTCGTTCCGCGATGAGTTCGTCGGTAATGTCTAATTCACCTATCTCTTCAGCCATTTGCAAATTCCTTGGTAGCTTTCAAATTTATTATTCGTAGATTTTTAAAACAAATTTAAAATCAAACCCTTCAACATATAACTTTTGAAGGGTTTGATTTTTAGTGTCAAAACTAGAGTAGTTTTATTTCTTCTTTACAGAATCAGCAAACGCTTTGCCTAATGCAGCATTAGACGCTTGAGAACCCGCCCAGTAAGGTACTGCAATAGCAGCGAAATCTTTCTGTGACTGCCATACTTTTGCAAAGAATGGGTTTTCTTTAGCATTCTTTTCTAATGAAGCTTTAGCCGCATTCATGTAAGCAGGAAAGTAGTCAGCTGGTGTGTCGTGTAAAATAACACCATCGTTTTCAACAAGACTTTTAAGTGCTTTTCCGTTTTCATAGATACGGTATGACATAGCTTTCATTAAAGATGCGTTTGCAGCAACTTCTAATGACTTCTTTTCATGATCAGATAGCTTCTTGTATACGTCACCATTGATGTACATGTCAGCGTTTACAACAACCTGATGAAGGCCTTGTAAGTAGTAGTGCTTAAGTACTTTCTGGAAACCGAAAACACTGTCTGGTTTTGGACAACACCACTCAGCAGCATCGATAGTGCCTTTTTCAAGTGCTGGAAGAATATCTCCACCACCCATAGCTACTGATGCTACACCGATGTCTTTGTACGTCTGACCAGGGATTCCTGGAGGGGTACGGAAACGGTATTTACGGAAATCATCCATTGAGTTGATAGGCTCTTTAAACCAACCTAAAGCCTCTGGGCCAACAGGCTGAAGCATGAAGCCTTTAACGTTCATACCCATTTCTTCCCAGAGTTGGTCGTAAAGCTCTTTACCACCACCGAACTGGAACCAAGACATGAATGCGATGTTATCAATTCCAACACCTGCACCAGCAACTGGTGAACCAAATAACATTGCAGCAGGGTGTTTACCAGACCAGTAATGCGTCCAGGCAAAACCACCTTCTACAAGGCCTTTATCAACTGCGTCTAGAGTTTCTTTAACTCCTACAACCGCACCAGCTGGTAATACTTCAATTATAAGTGATCCATCGGTAAGGTCTGAAACGTCTTTAGCGAAGTCTTTTAACATGACAACTTCGTCAGCTTTTGCAGAAATTACTGATTGCACTCTAATGGTGGTAACTTTAGCGTGCTTTTTGGCCAAGGCCATTGGTGCGGCTGAAAGTACCGCAAGACCAACAACTGCACTGATCACAGTTTTTGGTAATATTGAAAAAACAGACATTTTACTCTCCTATGGTATTGCCTTCGAATATATTGTGATCTCACCAATGAAGGCATATAGGTGAGATTCTAGTTAAAACTATAGTCTATATTTTTTAACTCGTTTTACCGTTGGCAAAACCGAGTAACTGGGCTACTTCTGGCCAGCCGTCATAAAGCATCATTGCTGACAAATAAATCAGGAAAACTAGGCCTAAGTATGACAACCAGGGGTACTTAGTCATTACATGCATGATCATCGTGGCAAAAAATGCCATAAATGCGATTGCTAGTAATAGGCCAAAAATTAATAATTTTGTGTCATCTCTAGCGATAGCCGCTACTGCAACCACATTATCTATTGACATGGAAACATCTGCGATTGTAATAGTTACCATGGCCTGCCAGAGCTGTCTTTTAGTACTACCCTGATAACCTTTATCGGTTAAGGCTTCTTCGGCCTTTTCAAAATCATGATTGCGTAATTCTTGATAAAAGCGCCAACAAACCCAGCAAAGTAAAACACCACCAAAAAAAAGTATGCCGGGAATCGCTAATAAGTAGGTCGCAATAGCTGCAAAAAATATCCGAAGACCAGCCGCTAAGGCCATACCCATAAAAATAGCTTTTTTACGCAGTTCTGGAGATAAGCTAGCAGCTGCCATACCTATGACTAGTGCGTTATCTCCGGAAAGAATGATATCTGCAAATATTATCTGAGCAATCTCAGAAATCGAATCGAACACTATAGTTTGGCCTCAAATGTAATCTTAACTATTTTTTGTAAGCGCTTACATATGATTGTAATGTAGCACGTATTTCAAAAATGTTTAGGATTTCGAACTATAGTTTAGCTATCCTCCATGATTTCATAAAACCATACTAAGTATTAAAAATCAACATTATATTTAAAAAATGAGATATAAAGTTCCATTAAATGAATATATTGTATGTTTTGTGGTTTTGTATCATACTCATTACGGTCAAATGATTTTTAATGCGTGGTCAATATCTTCTGTTTAAAGGAATCGGATGGGATTAATGAGTAACTCAGATAAAAATAAGCAAGATACTAATCAAAATAATGCAGAATTCGATTATATCGTTATTGGCGCAGGGTCATCAGGCTGTGTGATGGCAAATCGATTATCAGCTGATCCAAAAAATAAGGTATTGGTTTTAGAAGCAGGGGGGGCTGATATAAACCCCTGGATACACGTACCCGTAGGCTATTTTAAAACCATGCATAATCCTGCTACTGACTGGTGCTATATGACCGAGCCGGATAAAGGCATCAATAATCGACGTTTACAATGGCCCCGAGGAAAAGTACTGGGTGGTTCAAGTTCTTTGAATGGCTTGCTTTATGTCAGAGGGCAGGCTGAAGACTATGATCGTTGGGAAGCACTCGGGAATAAAGGCTGGTCATATAAAGATGTACTTCCTTACTTCAAAAAATCAGAAGACCAATCACGGGGTGCTGACGAATTCCATGGTGTTGGAGGTCCGTTGAAAGTATCGGACTTGCGTTTGCGTCGTCCCATCGCAGATTTCTTCATAAAAGCCGCTGAACAGATTGGCATTCCTCTGAATAAAGATTACAACGGTGCAGTACAGGAAGGGGTAGGCTACTTTCAACAAACCGCTCACAAAGGTTTTCGTTGGAGCACCGCGCGTGGGTTTTTACGCCCCGCAATGAAGCGTAGCAATGTCACTGTTAAAACGCGTTGTCATACAAACCGAATTTTATTCGATGGGGATCGCGCAGTTGGTGTTGAGTACCAGAATAAAGGTCAAACTCACCAGGTGATGGCAAATAAAGAAGTGATTCTATCGGCTGGTGCGATTGGTTCTCCGCAAATTTTACAATTATCCGGGATAGGTGAAAAATCATTACTCGATTCGCTTGAAATTCCTGTCGTTAAAGATTTGCCCGGAGTGGGTAAAAACCTGCAAGATCATTTACAAATACGTTTAGTGTTTAAAACCAGTCAACGCACCCTTAATGATGAACTCAACAGCTATTTCAAACAATTCAAGGTTGGCTTGCAATACTTCTTTAAGCGCACTGGCCCACTTACGCTTGCGGCAAGCCAGGTTGCGATTTTCACTAAATCCAATCCTTCAATAGAACGTCCCGATATACAGTTTCACATGCAGCCATTGAGCGCAGACAAGCCCGGAGATGGGGTTCACCCATTTTCGGCTTTTACCGCATCGGTATGTCAGTTAAGGCCACATAGTCGTGGCTATATCAATATTGTGTCAAAAGATCCGCAGAAATACCCTGAAATCCATCCTAATTATTTGTCTGATGAACGTGATCATAAGGTAGCTATTGATAGTGTAAAAGTGGCAAGAAAGATTTCAGAAGCTCCCGCATTAAAATCTTATATTCTGGATGAATACGTACCAGGTCGTCAGTTCCAGACAGATGAAGAATTGTTGGATGCAGCGCGTCAGTTTAGCCAAACCATTTACCACCCGACCAGCACCTGTAAAATGGGGCATGATGACATGGCGGTTGTTGATGATCGCTTAAAAGTCCACGGAGTTTCAGGATTACGCGTAGTGGATGCTTCTATCATGCCTGAAATCGTATCGGGGAATACCAATGCCCCAGCCATTATGATTGCTGAAAAAGCGGCAGATATGGTTTTGGAAGACAATGTATAATTATACTTTTTTATTAGCGCAAATTTAAGCAAATAACACCCCCCCCACTTTTAGGCATTTTTTTACACAATCGACGCTTTAAGGTCTGCTAATCAAGTTGCTTCATATTTTCTAATACAGTGGTGCGTAGTCCATGCAGTGCGCCATCAATTTCAGCAACACTGAATTCATTGTCTTTACCTAATTTCTGCCAGTTTTCTCCCCAGACGGTGACTAATTTTTCGGATTTTTCCAGGGTATTACTCGACATCAGATGACTTAAATCTTTAATCAGCAGTACTTCAGTCCAGCCGCCTCTTGGATTTCCCTGATAGGTATCTTTTTCGAAGTGGGATAAATAAGCTATTTTCTGTAATTCACCCACATGCATGATTATCTCAAAACCTGCCATACGAACATTCCTATTAGACTCACTTTCCTCATTTCTCCAGGTGTTATATCCCAATGCTGAAAAAGCCACAAAAAGGCTAATTATAGATAATGAGTTTTGTTTTATTTGTTCTGAAATTTTCATTATTAACTCGCTAAGTATCTAATAAATAAAAGTATAAAATTTTCTTGAAAATTAATTTAAAGAGCCACACTATTGTAAGTGTAAGACATAAGTCGCTAGTCGATTATGAATTACACACTTTATTTTATTAATTTATTGCTTCTTAGGAGAATAAACATGAATACTATAGATTTATCCCCATTTTACCGCAGTAGTGTTGGTTTCGACCGTTTAGGTTCTTTGATTGATTCTGCAATGCGATCAGAACAATCAGCGGGTTATCCGCCTTATAACATCGAAGTTGTAGGTGAGAGTAAATATGCAATTACCCTTGCTTTAGCCGGCTTTGATGACTCGGAAATTGATATCCAGACAGAAAAAGGCGTATTAACCGTAAAAGGTAAAAAAGAAACCAAAAATGAAAACGCTAATTATCTACATCAAGGCATAGCTAATCGCTCGTTTGAGCGCAAGTTTAACCTTGCAGATTATGTAGAAGTAAGTGGTGCATCTCTCGATAAAGGTCTGTTAACCATTAACCTGGTACGCGAAATTCCTGAGGCCATGAAGCCAAAGAAGATTGCTATCAACGGAACCACAGTGGAGAATCTTTCTGTTGAAAACCGTAATTCTGACGCAAACCATGCTTCAGAGAAGTTACTCGAAGAAACGGCAACAGAAAAAGCCGCTTAATTAGCTTTTATTAACTTTAATTAGTTTAAATTCACTATAAACGGTGAGAAGGGCAGTCATTATGACTGCCTTTTTTATTTAATAAATATTTATCAGAACATCTTATAATTCGATGTTTACTGATCAATCATTAATAAAACAAACAATATGACTAAATTTGGAGAAGGCGCTGCTACTTTTAATGCAGTGGGTGGAGAGCAGGGCTTGAAAGTGTTGGTTGATGAATTTTATCAAATCATGGATAGCTCTCCGGATTACAAAAAAATCCGTGATATGCATCCTAAAGATTTAACTGAAACAATCGACAAACTATTGGTGTTTTTAACCGGTTGGATGGGTGGTAAAAAAGAATACGCCGATAAATATGGCTCCATTAGTATTCCCAGCGCGCATTGTCATCTTGCGATTGATGAGATGGAGCGTGATATGTGGCTAGACTGTATGAAAGAAGCATTAATCAAACAAAAACATTCACGAGATTTAATTGAATATTTAATGATACAGTTGGGAAGACCGGCTGAGAGAATTAGGGAAGTTAGCGTGATGATGAGACGGCAAAGCACTTAGAGAGCAGAGAAACAAAGTAAACATAAAACTATTAGCCAAGAAATATCTGTACAATTTGATGTGTATCGGCAGAGTAATGACCTAAGTCAGGCTTGTATAAAGCCACTTCCATATAGTGTTTAAAACTAATGCTATCGCCATTTGCTTCGATGTCATCACGTATTCTAGCGATCAACTTATTGCTATGTTGCAAGGCATCTGCCGAAGGTTCTGGTAAACTCTGTACGTGTTTCATAAGCAAAGAGTATAATAGGGATTAATGACTATGCAATTATTGCAAGGCAAAGTGGCATTGGTAACAGGTTCGGCAAGACGTATTGGTGCGTTTACCTTACGTGCATTGCATCAACAAGGTGCAACAGTAATAGTGCATTATCGAAATTCAGCTAATGATGCCAGCGAACTCTGTGATGAGCTAAATGCCATGCGTGAAGATTCCTGTCTAATTCAGCAAGCTGAACTAGCCGATGTTAACTCATTGAAAACGATGATTGATACTATTATCAATGTGACGGGAAGGCTGGATATTTTAATTAATAACGCCTCCAGTTTTTATCCTAAAGTTGTGGGAGAGATAAAAGAATCGGACTGGGATAACTTGATGGCCAGTAATCTGAAAGCACCGCTGTTCTTATCTCAAGCTGCAGCTCCTCATTTAAAAAAAACGCAAGGCTGTATTGTGAATATGGTTGATATTCATAGTGAGCGACCTCTAAAAGAGCATCCTGTTTATTGTGTGGCAAAAGCAGGTTTGGTGATGTTGACTAAATCTCTAGCAAAAGAATTGGGGCCCGATATTCGTGTGAATGGGGTATCTCCGGGGGCTATTCTGTGGCCAGAAGCGGATGATAATAGTGTTGACATGAAAGCTCAGCACCAATCAATACTCGATAAAACCAGTTTAAAAAGATCAGGTTCAGTTGAAGATATCGCTAATGCTATTTTGTTTTTGGTGACTCAGGCAGATTATATAACTGGACATATTATTCCCGTTGATGGCGGTCGTTTGTTGAATCAGTAAATGCGAAGTAGAAACTGGTCTTGCTCTGCATAAATTCCATTTACGTTTTTAAAAAATAAAAACGAATTGTCATTCAAATTAGTGGGTGTCTTTTTTGACCTCAAAACCAACAATAATTATTTGTATCCTTTCGTTTAGTTAACTAAGCTCCCTTTATGACATTACTTATCCTAAATGCCGCGATGCTGGCGGTTTTTATTCCGACTTTTTTGTTTGTTTCTACAACGCCGGGTATGTGTATGACGCTTTCCATGTCGTTGGGTATGACAATTGGAGTGCGTAAGACTTTCTGGATGATGGCGGGTGAGTTGATTGGGGTTGGTTCGGTGGTGGTTTTATCCATGATTGGGGTGGCGGCGATTATGCTGAAGTATCCGGACTTTTTTACGGTCTTTAAGTGGGCGGGTGGTTTATATCTTGGGTATATCGGGGTACAGATGTGCCGTTCTCGGGGGCGTTTGGCGATTCAGGGGGTGTCAGAGAATGGTGTCGAAGTTTCGCGCTTATCACTAGCAACTCAGGGCTTTGTGACGGCTGTTGCCAACCCTAAGGGTTGGGCGTTCTTTGTAGCGCTATTACCGCCATTTATTGATCAGTCATTACCGTTGTTGCCGCAGTTGTCTGTGTTGCTGTTGATTATTCTAACGATCGAGTTTATCTCTTTGACTTTATACGCAATTGGTGGTCAATCGTTAGCGCATCTATTACGTGAACGCAGTAATGTACGGATTATGAATCGTATTGCGGGTACATTAATGATTGGCGTAGGTATCTGGCTGATTACGACTTAAGACAAAAAAGTCCTGGCTCTTCATAAATTCCAATATCGTTTTCAAACTGCTAAAACGAGTTTTAATTTAAAAAGTAGGGGGGGTTAAATATTCCTGATGGCGGCTGGGTTAGTCGTTGTGTATTAAGCATTTCTCAAATTGGTTTCAGAGTCAATGCCATTAAGTTAAGCCCTAACTTATTCATTACAATGCACTTTTATAAGCCGGAAAGTGAATATCATTCTTGATATTTTTAAGCGTTCGAGGATAGCTCCTACCCTTCCTTATGGCTTCCGTTGTCTTACTTATATAGATTATAGTTCGTTTAATCAGGGCTCGTATATCAGCGGTACTACTGATAAGAATTGAGACAATTCGATGCTTTATTTTTGACAGAGCTTGAGCATGGTTTATTTGATAGTTTCGTCTCAAATGTCGTGTGCTTTCATCGACTATTTCTTGCGCTTTTATCTCCAACAAAGCAGTTAAGTTTAAGGCGACAATCTTGGCGTAAAAATCTTGCTTTACTGACAGAGCAGATTTACCCGAAAAGTTCTCAATTTCGACCCATTGTTTAAGTCGTTTGTAGTTCTCTTCAATACCCCAGCGTAGATGATAGAGTGATTTGAACACAGCACAGTCATACTGCTCTTCGTCCATAAGATTTGTCACTAACACTTCCGTTTCATTAGGTAGATCAACGCGCACCAATCGTAGTGTGATTGGCTGAGTTGATAAGCCTTTTTCTTCGCAGGTTTTCATCGATGGTTTATTGGGTGTAAAAGTAACAATAGCTTCTCTTTTTCCCGAATTAACGAAGTCTTTAATGAATAAAGACTGATTCGTTTTAGCACGTATACAAAAGCTAATATTGCGCTGTAAAAGGTAAGCATAGAGCCAGAAAGCCACTTATCCACGATCAAACAGAACGAGGTCATTCTCATCAGAAAACTGTAAATGATCTTCAGCACATTGTTTTTCAGAAGTGAGTCTAGGGTGAATACCAGCATCAATCACGATATGGTTGAGTACATCGTAAAAAACAGAAGCCATTCCCATGGCGCAAGGTTGTTGATCTTGGCGTCCATTATGCACGCCAAAGTATTCAGTAATATCTGGCTCATTAGGTAACCTCATGGAGGTGCCATCTATGGCATAGAGACGAAAACCTTTCCATGTATTAGGTTTCCAGTCGCTTTGATACACATCCTTAACGTATTGCTGATTTAAGTCGATAAAAGCGGTGTGAGAGATATTTTTTCTCGCCTGAAAAAAAGCGGATTTTGTGATTGTTTGAGAGGGAGATTTCCTCTCCTGAATATTCATAAAAAACTGATCTAACTCAGTTTGATTAGCCTGTTTTCTCAGGTTCAACAAATAGAGTATTAGCGTAGGAAAATCGAGAGATCGTTTGCGCGTAAAGGCCGTGTCTGAAAGACGGTGTTTTTGTTTAAAAGACAGGCTATCAATAGTAGAATTGATACCCCTATAGGTATTTTCAAATGAGATCGGTAATGGTCATTTGAGTTCCTTTTTACTGTTGAAGTAGGCTGTTTCATAATGGTTTTAGTTTAGCATAATCAATGAGTTACTTCTTAACTTACTGGCATTGGTGTCAGAGTAGATGAGAATCGAGAAACAGATGGAGATAATGAGCGGAGTTTTTCTGTAGCCCAGTCTGAATCTATTAGCGTCATAGCATTTAGTAGAAGTTTTGTATTACCGTTTTTGACTACCTATGTTCCTGTGTTTGAAGTATCCAAAAAATCAATGACTATATCTGACCCTGTCAATGGAAATACAAATCCGAAATCAATACCTGGTGCAATTTTAGAATATGCAACAAAGTTACCAACACAGGAGAAGGAGAGGCAGAGACTAACACGCTTACTCTAAACGACATTATTCCAACTAACACTTCATTGGTTCTGAGCGATTGAGCTGTAAATCTTATCGATGGTTCGCTAAGTAGTGGCTTAAGTTGTGGTACTGTTGAGTTTTCACAAAATGGAACTATAATTATACGCCTACTCCAGCTGGGTCTAATAACATAGATTCTTCTGTACGTTTTAACCGAATAAAATCCAACGATATATTCAACGCAGGTTTTCCAGGTCCGACACCTATTATTACTTTCAGGCTTCGTGTTGAGTTAAATGAATGATCGATATAATTCGAATATTATGTTCTTTACAAACGCTACAGACTAACAAAATAAATATGCTAAGATAAATCAGCTCAAACTATTTTGTTTTTATCCTCTTTTTATTGTTAACTCAAAGTGCTTGTTTCAGTTTTAAAGAACCTAAACTGTAATGTATGAATAAATACAAAACTGTATCTTTGGAAAAAAAAATGAATACGATATTTACGCTTCAATGATTGTATAAAATTAGAAAACGCATATTACTGATGGGTTTTAGTATTAGGTTCACGTTTATTATGTAGAAATAACTGAAAAGGCAGGCAGACTATAGTTAATAATGTGATCCGTGTTTTTTGCTCATATGAATCTTTTTAATGAGTATTTAATTAGCAATAATAGCTATTACAATTCTTTTGAGACTTTGTTCACTATTTAGTTATGTCCAACAACTGAATAAGTTTGATATGACTTTTATTATTACTTTACCGTTTCTAAGTATTTAAATACAACCGTTTGATTTAGAAAGCTTGTGAATCATTTTTATTAACGATAAAATCCCGATCTTGCTTTTTTAGCAGCAGCCTTTAATACTTCTACAAAGTAGAATTATTTATAAAAATTGTTTCTAAAAATCTAGCAGGCGCGTAGCTCAGTTGGTTAGAGCATCGTCATGACATGGCGAGGGTCCTCGGTTCGAGTCCGAGCGTGCCTACCAAATACAATAGTTTGAAATTTTTGATTAATTAATGATAAACACGTGGCCTTTCGTACGGGTCACCACTGGGGAATAATAAAATGCCAACAATCACTTTGCCAGACGGCAGCCAGCGTTCATTCGATAACGCAGTATCCATTCTTGATGTAGCAGCTGATATCGGGCCAGGTCTAGCGAAAGCTACACTAGCGGGCGCTATTGATGGAAAGCAATATGATGCAAGTCATCTTATCGATGAAAATGTTTCACTGAGCATAATTACGACAAATAGCGAAGAGGGCGTTGATGTTATTCGTCACTCCTCTGCGCATTTAATGGCGCAAGCGGTAAAACAATTATTCCCGGAAGCCCAAGTTACTATTGGTCCTGTGATTGAAGATGGTTTTTTCTATGATTTCTCTTATGAGCGGGCTTTCACTCCTGAAGATGTAGATGCTATCGAAAAACGCATGCAGGATTTAATCAAACAAGATATTCCTGTTGAACGTAGTGTAATGTCTCGCGATGAGGCAGTTAAGTTCTTCCGCGATATGGGCGAAACGTATAAAGCGGAAATTATCGAAAGTATTCCTAGTGACGAAGATTTATCACTCTATAAGCAGGGTGATTTTATAGATCTTTGTCGCGGTCCACATGTTCCTAGTACAGGTAAAATTCCAGCTGTTAAATTAACTAAACTGGCAGGTGCTTACTGGCGTGGAGATTCTAATAATGAAATGTTGCAACGTATTTACGGAACAGCATGGGAAAACAAAAAAGCACTGAAAGCTTATTTGCATCGTGTTGAAGAAGCAGAAAAACGTGATCATCGAAAAATAGGGCGTAAGCTGGACTTATTTCACATTCAGGATGAAGCGCCTGGGCAGATTTTTTGGCACGATAAAGGCTGGACTATCTATCAGGTAATTTCACAATATATGAGAGAGCAGCAACGCCTGCGTGATTATAAAGAAGTGAATACGCCTGAATTAGTAGACTTCTCTTTGTGGGAGCGTTCTGGCCATGCAGCTAAATATAGTGAGGATATGTTCTCGCTGGAATCTGATGGACGTCAGTTTGCGCTTAAGCCGATGAACTGCCCGTGTCATGTGCAAATATTCAATCAAGGTCTCAAAAGTTACCGTGATCTGCCGCTCAGAATTGCTGAATTCGGTTCTTGTCATCGAAACGAAATGTCTGGTGCTTTGCATGGTTTGATGCGCGTGCGTGGTTTTGTTCAGGATGATGGCCATATCTTCTGTACTGAAGAGCAAATCCAACCAGAAGTTGCTGATTTTATTGAGTTCTTGCATGATGTTTATCGTGATTTTGGTTTTGACGATGTAATCTACCGTCTTTCAACTCGACCTGAAAATAGAGTAGGAAGTGAAGAAGATTGGGACAAGGCCGAAAAAGCTTTGGCTGATGCGTTGGATGCACAAAACCTTGATTGGGAAGAGTTACCAGGTGAAGGTGCTTTCTACGGTCCGAAAATTGAGTTCTCACTCAAAGACAGCATTGGACGTATTTGGCAATTAGGAACCGTTCAGGTTGATTTTTCCATGCCCGTTCGACTGGATGCAGAATACGTAGCAGAAGATGGTTCGCGTAAAACTCCTGTGATGTTGCATCGTGCGATTCTAGGATCTTTTGAGCGATTTATTGGTATTTTGATAGAGCATCACGAAGGTAAATTTCCATCATGGTTATCACCAGTTCAGGCAGTAATCATGAATATTACGGATAAACAGTCAGATTTCGTGACAAAAGTTGAAAATAGGTTGAAAAAAAGCGGTATTAGAGCAGTTTCAGACTTGAGAAATGAGAAGATTGGCTTTAAAATTCGCGAGCATACTTTACAACGGATACCTTACTTATTAGTGGTGGGTGATCGTGAAGTAGAAAATGATTCAGTCGCTGTAAGAACACGTTCTGGTGAAGACCTGGGAACGATGTCAGTCGATGAATTGATAGAGAGAATGTCACAAGAAAATACTAGTCGTGGTTTGCCCGACTAGTTTTATATTTTGTATAGATTATTAATAGATTTATAGAGGTCAAACAATATCGCTAAACCAAAGAAGAATCGAGTCAATGAAGAAATTAACATACCAGAAGTTAGGCTTATTGATAAAGATGGCGAAAACGTAGGTGTCGTTAAAACTACTGAGGCGATGGAGAAAGCAGCAGAAGATTCATTAGATTTGGTTGAAATAGTACCAACAGCTGAACCACCAGTTTGCCGTATCATGGATTACGGAAAATTTAAGTTTTCCCAGAGTAAGCAAAAAGGCGCAAACAAAAAGAAGCAAAAGAAAACCCAGGTCAAAGAAATAAAAATGCGGCCTGGAACTGATATTGGAGATTACAATATCAAGCTAAAGAAACTTATAGAATTTCTTGAAGAAGGCGATAAGACCAAGGTCACTATCCGCTTTAGGGGTCGTGAAATGGCCCATCGTGAATTGGGCATGGAAATGCTTAAACGCGTGGAGAAAGATTTAGAAGAATATGGATCTGTTGAACAGTTCCCAAAAATGGAAGGTCGTCAGATGATTATGGTGATCGGTCCAACTAAGAAAGAAAAAGGTCAGGCTTAATTTTTAAGTTATTTCGATAAATTGAAATAAGCTAGAACAATAGATTTTTATCATTCCTTAAGGAGAGGCACTCTTATAGGAATGTTTCACTCATCATAGTTTTGATTGTTTAAGTTTTTATAAAACTATGACCAATATGGAGAGTAAAGATGCCTAAGATGAAAACAAACAGCGGCGCTGCAAAGCGATTCCGCAAGCGTGCTAATGGCACGTTCAAGTGTAAGCAGTCACATCTGCGCCACATCCTTACTAAAAAAAGCAGCAAGCGTAAGCGTCATTTACGAGCTGGTGATGTCGTCGAAAAAGTCGATACACCAATGGTTCGCAGAATGCTTCCGTACGTTTGATTGATATATTATTGAGGATATAGAAAATGGCAAGAGTAAAACGTGGTGTTACGGCACGCGCAAAACACAAAAAAGTATTAAAGAAAGCTAAAGGTTATTACGGTGCACGAAGCAGAGTCTATCGTGTAGCGAATCAGGCAGTTACTAAAGCAGGTCAGTACGCATATCGTGACCGTCGTCAAAAGAAACGCCAATTCCGTAGTTTATGGATTGTACGTATCAATGCAGCAGCTCGTATGTTTGATATGTCTTACAGTGTATTCATGAACGGACTTAAGAAAGCAGAGATCGAAGTTGATCGTAAAATGTTGGCTGACTTAGCTGTACATGATATCGATGCTTTTGGACAGTTAGCTGAGAAGGCAAAAGCTGCCCTAGCTTAGTTTACTGTTCCGTCTTTTTGCTAATAAGCAGCAGACGCATATAAGATGTAAATCAAAGCGAGGAAAGGTTTCTGCCTTCCCTCGCTTTTTTTATGCAAACTTTTTGTTGCTCGTTTTATTACTAATTTAAACGTAGCTTACCAAACAGATACCCAATAACGGATTACGGAGACTTCAGTGGATAAACTGACAGAACTCATGCAACAAGCTCAGCAGCAACTTGATGAGGCAACCAACCTAGCGGAACTAGATGATTTCCGCGTACATTACCTAGGTAAAAAGGGTTTAATCACTGGCCAGCTAAAACAGTTAGGTCAATTACCCGCGGAACAACGCCGAGATGCTGGACAAGAGATCAATAAAGCAAAACAAGCTTTGTCTGAACTAATCAATGTCAAAAAAGAGTCGCTTGAAATTGATGCTTTAAAGCAGCGCTTACAAAATGAGAGTCTGGATATTACTTTGCCTGGCCGTAAAATGGGCGAGGGTAGTTTGCATCCAGTGACCCGCACGGCGAAACGCATCGAAGAAATTTTCATGCAGTTAGGTTTTGGTGTCGAAGTAGGCCCGGAAATTGAAGATGATTATCACAATTTTACTGCATTAAATATTCCTGACCATCATCCCTCGCGTGCTTCACATGATACTTTCTATTTTGGTGATGGCACCTTATTAAGAACACATACTTCCCCTGTACAAATTCGTACTATGGAGAATCAACAACCACCTTTGCGTATTATAGCCCCCGGTCGTGTGTACCGTTGTGATTCAGATGTGACTCACAGTCCGATGTTCCATCAGGTTGAAGGTTTAATGGTAGATAAAGACGTCACCTTTTCTGATCTGAAAGGAATTTTAGACGCTTTCTTTAAAGCATTCTTTGAAGTAGAAGATTTGCCCACTCGATTTAGACCGCATTACTTCCCATTTACAGAGCCTTCGGCAGAAACTGATATTCAATGCGTATTATGTAATGGCGATGGTTGTCGTGTTTGTGGCAATACAGGTTGGATTGAAGTGATGGGTTGCGGCATGGTTAATCCAGAAGTATTCCGTCACGTTGGTATTGATCCAGAGGTATATACAGGATTTGCATTTGGCTTCGGTATTGATCGTTTAGCCATGTTGCGATATGGCATTGATGATTTACGTAAGTTGTTTGATAACGATGTACGTTTCTTAAAGCAGTTTGCGTGAGGTTGATATAAGCATATGAAAGTTAGTGAGAATTGGTTGCGTGAATGGGTAGAACTTGATGCAACAACTGAAGAAATTTCGCATCAACTTATTATGTCGGGAACAGAGCTGGATAGTATAGATCCTGTCGCTTCTGCTTTTACCGATGTAAGAGTGGGTCAAATTGAAAGTATTGAACAACATCCGGATGCAGATCGTTTGCGAGTCTGCCAAGTTAATATTGGTACAGACGAGCTATTGCAAATCGTTACTAATGCCACTGTCGAGCTCGAACAAAAAGTGCCAGTGGCAATGATTGGGGCGATTCTTCCTAGTTCTGAAGCAGGTGAAAAACCACTTAAGATTAAAAAGGGTAAATTACGCGGTGTTTTATCACAAGGTATGTTTTGTGGTTCTGAAACACTTGGAATGGGAGAGGGTGGTGAAGGTCTATTGCCTATTCCCGCAACTGCTGAGCTAGGTAAAAACCTGAGAGAAATTTTTGATCTGGATGATGTTGTTCTTGATCTTGATGCGACTCCAAATCGGGCAGATTTATTATGCATAGCTGGTGTTGCTCGTGAATTGGGTGTGATAATGCAAGCGCCAGTTACTGAGATTGAGGTGAAAAGAGTATCACTAGATAATGACCAATCATTCCCTGTTAGAATCAGTGCTGAAGATTTATGTGAACGCTATGTTGGTAGAATTATTAGCAACTTAGACGTAACTGCTAAGACTCCAGATTGGATTATTGAAAAGCTTCAACGATCTGATGTCCGTAGCTTGGGCCCAGTTGTTGATATCACCAATTATGTAATGCTTGAGCTAGGACAGCCTATGCATGGCTTTGATTTCGATAAACTAAGTGGTGGCATTGATGTTCGAAATGCAGTTGAAGGTGAGAAGTTAACACTGTTAGATGGTAAAGAAATTTCTTTAAGCGCTGACACTATGGTTATAGCCGATGAAGAAAAAGCGCTCGCATTGGCTGGAATCATGGGGGGACAAG
>CAWEEB010000020.1:0-101925 GCA_963807855.1 uncultured Gammaproteobacteria bacterium
ATCTGATAAAAAAGAGCCTAAAAGTAGGGGGGTGACTTAATAAATCCTCTGTGTTCAATATTTAATTGGATATTGTAATCTCACGAAAATATCGATTAATTTTAATTTTTTGCATACAAAAATCAAAAAACTCCGTATTAATGTCTGAATCTAAATTTATGCATCAGGGCTAGTCCTGTGTATGGTTCTACCCAAAGTTTCAGCTACATCTTATGATATAGTGAATTCTGCATGTAAGGACGGAGGCTTAAATGTTAATTAAGAAAAATAACCAACTTAGCGAGAACGAAGTAACAGATTTTTCGATCTATCAGAATCGTCGTAAATTTATGAAAACGGCGGCGGGGATTGGTATTGCTGCGGTTAGTGGTTTGCCTATTATTGAGGCTTCTGCAAAATCAGTTTCTCCCTATTCAACAGATGAAAAGCTAACCGATTACAAAGATATTACAACTTACTGTAATTTTTATGAATTCGGCACAGGGAAAGACGATCCAGCAAAAAATGCACACACTTTAGTAACCTCTCCATGGGATGTGATCGTAGAAGGTGAGTGTGAAAAGCCTGGAAAATATAACCTCGAAGATCTTTTGAAGCCAGTATCTGTTGAAGAAAGAATATATCGCTTTCGTTGTGTTGAAGGTTGGTCCATGGTAATTCCCTGGATGGGCTTTCCGTTAGCCGATTTAATAATGCGCATGCAGCCAACTTCAAAAGCAAAATATGTGTATTTTGAAACGCTTCATAATCCTGAGCAGATGCCTGGTCAAAAACGAGCGGTACTTGACTGGCCTTACGTTGAAGGTTTACGCATGGATGAAGCAATGAATCCTTTAACGCTAATGGGAACAGGTATTTACGGCAAAGACCTATTAAACCAGAATGGTGCTCCTTTACGTCTGGTAGTTCCCTGGAAATATGGTTTTAAAAGTATTAAAAGCATCGCGAAAATACGTTTTTCTGAAACTCAGCCTGTGAATTCCTGGCAAAAAGCGAATAAAAATGAATATGGGTTTTTCTCTAATGTGAATCCTGATGTATCTCATCCTCGCTGGAGTCAACGCAAAGAAAGACGCATTGGCCAATTCCGCAAAATTAAAACACAAAAGTTTAATGGTTATGGTGATCAAGTTGCCTCACTGTATGCCGGGATGGATTTAAAGAAAAATTACTAAGTTTTATAAATTTGTAAGTTGTTACTCGATGAATCATTTAATCTAATAAAAATAAGTCATTTAAAATGTTGGCAAATAATGAAAATCTCTGAAAATAAATTTTCACGAATTTTAAAACCATCACTGTTTATTTTATTGCTACTCCCTGCTATTTATTATGGCTGGGGAGTTTGGCAGGATACGCTGGGAGCTAATCCCTTGGAGGCTGTTATAAGGGGTCTGGGTGATTGGGGGTTGAGGATTCTGTTGCTCACACTGGCGATATCTCCCCTAAGGCGTTTACTTAATTGGGCACAGCTACTTCGGTTGCGCCGAATGATTGGTTTATATGCCTATTTCTATGTGGTGCTGCATTTGCTCGGTTATCTCTGGTTTGATCAATTCTTTGATTGGAAAGAAATCTGGTTTGATATTCTTGAGCGGCCTTTTATAACGGTGGGTATGATCTCAGTTGTGTTGTTAACTCCTCTGGCTATTACTTCAACCAATGGGATGATTAAACGATTAGGTAAGAAATGGAAAAAGCTACATATGTTGATATATCCTATTTCTATTCTCGGTATCCTGCATTTTTGGTGGATGGTAAAGCTCGATATTACAGAACCCATGATTTATGCTGTAATACTGACTATGTTGTTAGGAGAAAGATTGTTTTATAAATTTTTGAAATAATCTAAGTTATTGTTTTTATATATTTTTGTTTAATTAGTTATGTCCATTCGTCGTGAGTTTCTCGACTGAATATTTCAATCGTATATTATGTACCATAGTTAGGCCAGTGAACCACTTAACCAGCTTTTACTAGATTTAAAAAGTTAAGTAGCTCCAAAAATAATAACAATAAAACATGGTAACTCAATGAATGTACAAGCCCTAAGCGTTATGGCTGCGATATCTCTATTAGGATTGTCTGCATGTAGTCAGCAATCTGCCGCTCCAAAGAATACAGCTAATTCTTCAAAGACATATTATGTCCAAACCCCCAAACAAGCTCCGAAACCTCAACAAGTAGTTTTTCAGCAGCAAAACAGAGCTCCTTCGTACAGACAAGGCGTTTCGCAACAACAAGTTAGACAGCCGACAGTTCAGCAACAAAGAGTCTTAGTAAAACCAAGACCCGCTCCACCTTCACAAAATGCCCGTCAACAAGCCGAATTATCAGAACTTTATGGTATTGGTGATCAAATATTTAAAAATGAAACGGGTGGACGTATCGATCAGCTGGTTCATTGGAATTTAAGAGAAGATTTCGCTGCAATGGGAATCGGACATTTTACCTGGTATCCATCAGGCCGTAGTCAACGCTTTGGTAATACCTTCCCGGGATTGTTGGATTATTTGCAAAAAAATGGTGTGCAGTTGCCAGCTTGGGTACAGAGGGCACGATTTGAAGGCGCTCCCTGGAGAAATCGAGCGCAATTAATGGCGGCAAAAAATTCTCCAGAGATTAAACAATTCTCGCAGCTTTTATATAATACCAGGCACTTGCAAGCCAAATACATAATGGATCGTGCCATGCGTGCGATGCCTAAATTGGTTAAAAAGACACCCCCCCACTTACGAGGCCAGGTTGCTAACAATCTGAATGCTGTGGCTAATTCCCGCGGTGGTAGGTATGTACTTGTTGATTATGTTAACTTCAAAGGTGAAGGTCTAAATCGAACAGGTGGCTATAAAGGTCAAAACTGGGGATTATTACAGGTTCTCGAAGAAATGCGTCCTGCAAATCCAGGTCAGCAAGCACTTAATGAATTTGCAGATGCTTCGATGAGAGTACTTGAACGTCGAGTAAGAAATTCAAATCCAAGTAGAAATGAAAGAAAATGGTTACCGGGTTGGAGAAATAGAACCAATACTTATCGTAATCCAATCTAAAAAATTCTTTAGAAATAAAAAAGCCCTGAAACTTCAGGGCTTTTTTATTTGAATACTGTTGAAATTAGTCTGTTCGACTGGTTACTTCAAGTAGATGATAACCAAATTGTGTTTTAACAGGGCCTTGAACCGTATTAATTGGTGCACTGAATACTACTTTATCAAACTCTGGAACCATCTGGCCTGGGCCAAAAGAACCTAAATCGCCACCTTGCGCTTTTGATGGGCAACTAGAATGTTGTTGAGCGATCGCACCAAAATCGGCGCCCTCTTCAATTTGTTTTTTAAGGTCATTGCACTGTTCTTCAGTATCAACGAGTAAATGACGAGCGCTGGCTTGTGCCATGGAATTCTCCTGATAGTATAAAATCGCAAGGATTATATATAGAAAAGACGCTCATGGGGTTAAAGTTCTACTTTTAGTGTGGTTATCATCTATTTGTCTAAAAATAACAATATTTATCATCTTTTAAAGGATTTAGGTTTACGATTAAGAATGTCTTTTGTAGGCTATTTGTTATTAGAAAAAAGTCACCCCCCCACTTTTAGCCACTTTTTTTGATAATCGTAAAAATGTAAGTGATTTTTTGATATTCAGACTTTACCTTGGCCTCGTGCACAGGTATTCTTGCGCTTCGTAAAAATGCACGATTAAAATTGGAGAAGTGGCCGAGTGGCCGAAGGCGCTCCCCTGCTAAGGGAGTATCTGGTTTATCCCGGATCGAGGGTTCGAATCCCTCCTTCTCCGCCATTAATCTAGACAAGTCGTAATCAGCTTTGGGCAGAACACAGCAAGGGAGTTATCTATCTCTTGACTTGTAAAGTTTAAATAAGCAGAATACGCATCCTTGATTTATCAAGACTTGCGCTGGTAGCTCAGTTGGATAGAGTATCTGGCTACGAACCAGAGGGTCGGGGGTTCGAATCCTCCCCAGCGCGCCATATATAATAAAAAAACCTGCTGATTTATAGGCAGGTTTTTTTATGTCTAAAATTTGCGAGCCGTCAGAATGGCTGTCAATTCCATTTGTTACTTTCATCAAGTATAACTACAAACCTCTCGTATAAATATAACCATATTTTGAACAGAGTATTAGCTTGCTTACACATAATCTAAATTATATGGTGGGACGAAAAGTTAGTTTTTCAACTGCGAATAATTCCAGATTATGTTCAGTAAGCGGACTAATAAAATCATGAGCGCATTAACAATGGAGTCCTTGTTGCTTTGTTTGTAGTGCTTAGTTGTTGAATGGGATAGAAGGTTTCTTACTCAAACGAATGCACTAGGCAATTTGTGTCACTTAGCAGTCTGTGTTCTTAAAACTACTGCAGTTTAATAAGTGAATATGAGTTATTTAAGGTGCATAGAGATGCGTTATACCAATCCAGTATACTGAATATTTGTTTGTTATTTAGGGTCTTAAATAGGGCTTAACGGCTAATCTAAATTTAGTTAACCAGGGGTTTATTTCCAGTTTTTTTCAGGGGGGGGGCTTGTATTTAAGTCGTCACCAGAATTGTAATTTAAGTAAAACCTTAGTACTTTAGTTGTTGCTTAATTAGGATAGGCTCGAATGACACTGTTTCGCTTGATACATTTTCTTTTCAGCAATATCTAATAATACACTTACATGATTACCATGAATTGGGTAAGCGACGATCTCGATATTTGCATCTAAATTGATTTTAAATCCATTTATATCAATAGGTTTGGAGATTAGAGTAGTAATATTTTCAGCAATTGTTTCAACTTTCGAAAGTTTTTCTGTTTCTGTTAAAAAGCTGACGAGATACTTATTTCTACCTACCCATGATATGTAATCATCTTTGCTAACAATTGATTCTAAGCGTTTTGCAACGATAATAAGGGCCTCATTACTAATAGCTTTCCCATAGATATCACTTAATTGTTTAAAGCTATTTAAGGCAAGAAGAAAAATTACCTGAATCTTATTTTCTTCCTTTGCTAGTTGAAGAAATTCTTCAAGTTGTTCGCTTTTACATTCACGATTAATTAAACCTTCCAAAGGATCGTAGTTGCTTGAATAGGAGTTATCTTTCGCTTCTATAGGTTTTTTACTAGCATCAACTTCAAGTGATTTATTGTTTCGTTTATTTTCTTTAATATAATGTTCACGAATTAACTGAGACAGTTGTACACCATGAGGATTAATGTCGCGTGCAACAGAATCCCTCTCAGTATCAATATAAGATTGAATTGATTCTTTTTGAAATTTATTTGTTTTCATAGGTCAATAATTAAGAACTATATTAATTATAAGCATTTAATATAACAACCTCATAGGATAGGTAATTCTGATTTGTGGTAGTTACTTAAAGACTACTTTACTTTATCCTCCGTGATTCCTGCTCATCAAAATTCATCTCACTTAACTGTTCTAGATTGGTTTAATTATATTAATTCATTTGAGAGTTGTGGTACTAAACATAGTATTTCAGCTGTGTCATCTAATTATAGGAGTATTTTAGGAAGTTTGCATTGCTGTCTAGATATTAAATTATTTATTGTTGATATTACACAGCGCACCATATTATAAAAATCAGCTTTTTAGCTGGTTTTTTTGTGCCTGCTATTTTCACAGTGAGCCGGTATATGGTTGCAAGTTAGATTTTTATGATTTGAGAAGTTTTTGCCAAAAAAATAAGTCCCTCTATCTGGTAGTAAGTGACTGGATTTATAAAATAACTTATATTAACAGAAAAGCAGTCTGAAAATTAATTTTTGGACATAAAGTAGTTTTCTTGGTTTCTAAAATTAAATAAATATATCCAGAATACACTGGGCGAGAAAATAATAAAAAGAATGTATAGGTTGTTGAAATGTCTGCGGATAAGAAGCAATTAAAACCCTCTTTATCAGAACAAGATGAAATACTTGCTTCTGAAGAATTAAGTGCATCTGAAAAACAAAATGATAGCGCTATAGATCCTATGGAAATGATCAGTTCGGACGATGAGCTAGATATGATCTTGGCTTCATTGAACGAAGGAGAACAGATTCAAGAGCCAGCGCCTGAAAAAGCTGAAACGCCCAAAAAGAAAACTCAAGAGCAGCAGTCGAACAATATACCTCCTATTCCACCTCCCAAACATCCTGCACTAACAGTAAAGACCAAGCCTAGTGTGTTTGAAAAACTCTGTTCAACTTTGCATGTTGGAAAATCGACAGAAGTTGATGATGATCCATTTCATGAAGAAAAATTAGAACAAGAGAGACTAGAAAAGGAAAGAATTAAGAAGGCAATACTAGCAAAAGAGAAGCTCGAGCAAGAGAGACTCGAGCAAGAAAGATTCGAGAAAGAAAAGTTCGAGAAAGAAAAGCTCGAGAAAGAAAAGCTCGAGAAAGAGAAACTCGAGAAAGAGAAACTCGAGAAAGAGAAACTCAAGAAAGAGAGACTCGAGAAAGAAAGACTCGAGAAAGAGAGACTCGAGAAAGAGAGACTCGAGAAAGCAAGACTCGAGAAAGAGAGACTCGAGAAAGCAAGACTCGAGAAAGAGAGACTCGAGAAAGAGAGACTCGAGAAAGAGAGACTCGAGAAAGAAAGACTCGAGAAAGAGAGACTCGAGAAAGAAAGACTCGAGAAAGAGAGACTCGAGAAAGAGAGACTCGAGAAAGAGAGACTCGAGAAAGAGAGACTCGAGAAAGAGAGACTCGAGAAAGAGAGACTCGAGAAAGAGAGACTCGAGAAAGAGAGACTCGAGAAAGAGAGACTCGATCAAGAGAGACTCGAACAAGAAAAACTACAAATTCAGCAGAAAGAAAATGCCGCTCTAGAAAAAGAAAGACTCATGATGGAGAGGATAGGTCGAGAGCAAGAAAAATTAAGATTGGAGCGTGAGAAATTAAAACATGAGAGGTTGCATATTAAAAAGCAAGCGCTTGAAGCCAAAAAGCTGAATAATGATAAGAAATCGAGTCCTCATGATTTGGCAGTGAAACTAAATCAGGCATTGGAGAATCAGGTTGAAAAACCTCAAAAGAATTTTCAAATTAAAAAGCCAGATATTCTGTCGGTTACAAAAAAAATAAAATCAATCTTAGGGTCCAAGAAAGAAAAACAAAATCAACTGATAGATCTACTAAATCAAGAATCAATGATTCCTGATATTGATGATGTAATGCCTGATTTCGAAGAGGAGTCAGAATTAAGCCCTGAAAGTAGGGGGGTGGTGTTATTTGCTGATGAAAAATTAGATGATAAATCAGAGCTAGAGTATTTTGTGCCAGATAAACACATGCTTTCAACATTCTTGCATCAACTGGAGATTGCCAAGCAGACCTATCAACTCATTGAAGTCAAATTCAACGGTGTTTTGATTATTATCGATCACACATTGAACACGGTTTATTGTAATAAAGCTTTAGATTCAAAAAAGTTTAAAGAATGCTGTTCGATGTTAGTGAGGCCAGAGATGTTTACGATCAGGGAGTTAAATTATGATGAAGCAAAAACACACCAGAGCTCCAGAAGAGAAAAACCCGAACTTTCTCATTCTATAGAATCGTTTATTTGGGCTACTAGTTTGCATACATCCCAAGGTAGAGCGCCCGAGAATACTGATTTATCGAGGATTATTGGTTTAAAAAACAAACTAAAACTTAAGCAGTTAGCCGTTGTTCCTCATTTGGCTGAAATTATAGAATTGTTGGAGGAAGGCTCATGCAGTTTGGCAAATATACAGCAGCAGCTTGGGATGCGGATTTCTAATATATTTGATGTTTATAGTGCACTGTTAAATCTAGGTTTGATTGAGTTTAATCCAGCTTCTAGTCAAGCAAAAAAACAATCTGCATCAGTTTTAGAGGACGCTCCGAAAAAAATATTCGGTAGATTCTTTAAGCGCAAGGGAAAATAAACCCTTACTAGTAATTTTGCATATTTCGCGTTATTTTGTATCATTCAGAATAATTATTTAAACGGGAGTGTTACTGTGCCGCATAGATCTAATCCTGTAATTGCCAAAAAAGGCCCCTATGTTGTTGAATTAGAGCCGGGTAAAGCCTATTACTGGTGCGCTTGCGGTCGATCTGAAAATCAACCTTTTTGTGATGGTTCTCATAAAGATACTAAACTTGAGCCGCTAAAGTTTGAGGTTGATGAGCAGAAAAAGTATGGTTTATGTGGTTGTAAGCACACTAAAAATGCCCCTTTTTGTGATCGAGAGCATAATAAGCTTTAATATTCACACGTTAAAGAAAGCGAATGAAATGAAAAATGCTACCTAGGACTTTTTAAGCAAATTCTCCTTATCGAAATTTCTACGATAGAAAATAGCAATATTTCCAATCCGTTGAACAAGCTCTGCTTTATATTTTTTACTTAATTCTTCAACTAAAGTATCTCTGGCGTCACGATCGCCCAGGTTTACTTTTAGTTTAACGAGTTGATGAAAATCTAATGCAGAATCTAATTCTTCACCTATTGAATCTTTCATGCCGTGTTGTCCTACTGTAACAATCGGCTTGAGTTTGTGAGCTAATGCTTTAAGCTGTTTTATTTCTAATTTATTCATGGGCGCAATCATAATGCGGGTAGAGTTAAATGGCTAGAAGCAAAACCAGCGGACATTGGTTAAAAGAACACTTTAATGATGAATATGTGAAAAAATCACAGAATGATGGTTATCGATCAAGAGCTGTATATAAGCTTGAAGAAATTCAACAAAAAGATAATTTGATCCGCCCAAACATGCAAGTCGTCGATTTAGGTGCAGCCCCAGGAGGCTGGAGCCAGTATGCTGTCGAGTTGGTGGGGAAAAATGGTCGTGTAGTTGCTAGCGATATACTCGATATTGATCCATTGCCTTTTGTAGAATTTATTAAAGGGGATTTTACCGAAGAAAGCGTCCTCAATGATATATTGAACGTATTGAATAAAGATTCAACTAATTATAAAGCAGATGTTGTAATTTCAGATATGGCCCCAAATATGTCAGGTATGGAAGCAACAGATCAGCCAAGGTCGATTTATTTATGCGAACTATCTTTGGACATGGCTTGTCAGATATTGAAGCCAGGCGGTTCATTTGTTGCAAAGGTTTTTCAGGGTGATGGTTCAGATGCTTTTTTAAAAGATGTGCGGAGTCATTTTAAGAAAGTAAAAGTGCGTAAACCCAAGGCTTCAAGGCCACGTAGCCGTGAAGTCTATGTAGTAGCTCAGGGTTTTTATAACTAATAATATCCAAAGTATTAGTGTAAGATCAGGAGTAAATAGTTTGTTATTTTGCAAACATAAGATTTTAAGTAGAGGAATTTTTCTTGAACGATTTAAATAAAAATATAGTGATGTGGGTTGTAATAGCACTGGTATTGGTTGCTGTTTTCAGCAAATTCAATGTGCCTACTGCTCAATCAACGGGTATGTCTTACTCGGATTTCATCAATCGTGTTGAAAACAAGGGTGTTAAAGAAGTAGAAATCAGTGGTCAAACCATTACTGGTTACAGTACATCTGGTGAAAAATTCCAGACTTATGCACCTTACAATGACCCAAAGTTAGTTGATGAGTTGATCGTTAATGATGTAAAAATTAACGTAAAAGAGCCTGAAGGTCGTTCTGTATTGGTTGATATTTTGGTCAATACCATTCCGTTCCTGTTGATTATCGGACTCTGGATTTACATTATGCGCCAAATGCAAGGTGGCGGTGGTAAGGGCGGCCCAATGTCATTCGGCAAGAGTAAAGCCAGAATGATGACGGAAGACCAGGTAAAAGTTACATTTAATGACGTTGCAGGTTGTGAAGAAGCGAAGGAAGAAGTCTTTGAAGTTGTAGAGTTTTTAAGAGACCCAAGCAAATTCCAGAAGTTAGGCGGAAAAATTCCACGTGGTGTTCTGTTAGCGGGTTCTCCTGGTACAGGTAAAACCCTGCTAGCAAAAGCGATTGCTGGTGAAGCTAAAGTGCCTTTCTTTAGTATTTCTGGTTCGGACTTTGTTGAAATGTTTGTTGGTGTCGGTGCGTCACGTGTACGTGACATGTTCGAGCAAGCCAAAAAACATGCTCCATGCATTATTTTTATCGATGAGATCGATGCTGTTGGTCGTCAGCGTGGTGCTGGAATGGGCGGTGGTAATGATGAGCGTGAGCAAACATTGAATCAGTTATTGGTTGAAATGGATGGTTTTGAAGGAACAGAAGGGGTTATCGTTGTTGCGGCAACAAACCGTCCTGATGTTCTCGATCCTGCTTTATTGCGTCCTGGTCGATTTGATCGTCAGGTAGTTGTTCCATTGCCTGATGTACGTGGACGAGAGCAAATTCTAAAAGTTCATATGCGCAAAGTACCTCTGGGTGATGATGTAAAACCATCAATATTGGCCCGTGGTACACCAGGTTTCTCTGGTGCTGATTTGGCTAACCTCGTTAATGAGGCAGCTTTATTTGCAGCAAGAGGCGATAAGCGTGTTGTCAATATGGAAGAGTTTGACAAAGCCAAAGATAAAATCATGATGGGTGCCGAACGTAAGTCCATGGTGATGAACGAGAAAGAAAAATCAAATACTGCCTATCATGAAGCAGGTCATGCCATAGTTGGCTTGACCGTACCCGACCATGACCCGGTTTATAAAGTGACCATTATTCCACGCGGTCGTGCTTTGGGCGTAACCATGTTCTTGCCAGAAGAAGATAAATACAGTGCCAGCAAGCAAAACCTTGAAAGTCAGATATCTACACTTTTTGGTGGGCGTATCGCTGAGGAGATGATTCTTGGTAAAGAAGGTGTAACCACTGGAGCGTCAAACGATATTGAGCGCGCCACGAGTATTGCTCGTAATATGGTGACCAAGTGGGGCTTATCGGAAAAGTTAGGTCCATTGTCTTATAGTGAAGAAGAAGGTGAAGTTTTTCTTGGTCGTTCTGTAACTCAGACTAAACATGTTTCTGACGATACTGCACATGAGATCGATGATGAAATTCGTACAATTATTGAAACTAACTATGAACGTGCTGAGACCATCCTGAAAGAAAACGTAGATAAGCTACATAGTATGGCAGAAGCATTGATTAAGTACGAAACTATCGATACTGAACAAATCGCAGCAATAATGAAAGGTGACATTCCACCGCCACCAGAAGGATGGAGTGATGATGACTCCCCGTTAGATGGAGATGATGGAGGTTCTGCGGTTAAAGCAGATAAGCCAAAAAAAGATAAGAAGTCTAAAAAAGATGTGATTGGTGATCCAGCTGAATCTCTTTAATTGATTTGTTTTATTCTGTAAAAAGGACGCATTAGCGTCCTTTTTTTATTGTGAACTTAATCTTGAAGTCACCCCCTGCTTGTAAGCTTTTTTATTAAAGAGTTACTTCGCCAAGTCTATATTCTTTGTTTTTTTGAGTGCTGGTAAGAGTATTGTGTTAATAGTAAAAATGATATAATGCGGCACACTAAATTAACTAAACGTCACAAAGAACTACATTTTATGAGCAGAAAATATTTTGGAACAGATGGTATTCGAGGAGAGATCGGTAAAGCGCCTATGACTCCAGATTTTGTCTTAAAACTGGGTTGGGCTGCAGGTAAAGTATTAGCTGCTCATGGCACTCCGTTAGTCATTATCGGTAAAGATACTCGAATCTCTGGCTATATGCTTGAGTCAGCGCTTGAGGCTGGTTTGGTCGCTGCCGGTGTAAATGTTCGTTTGTTAGGTCCAATGCCAACTCCTGCTGTTGCTTACCTAACAACGACTTTCAGGGCTTCGGCGGGTGTTGTCATCAGTGCCTCACATAATCCTTATCAGGATAACGGTGTTAAGTTTTTCTCTGCTGATGGAACTAAGCTTTCCGATGAGACTGAGCATGAAATTGAAGCTTATTTGGAGAGTGAACTAGAAACTGTAAGTTCTGATAAATTGGGTAAAGTTGTGCGTGTAGATGATGCGACAGGACGTTATATTGAGTTTTGCAAAAGAACTATTCCTAATACGATCAGTTTGGATGGTTTAAAAATTGTGCTTGATTGTGCTAATGGTGCAACTTATCACGTTAGTCCTCATGTGTTTTCTGAGCTTGGTGCAAATGTAATTAAGATTGGTGTAGAGCCAAACGGTGTGAATATAAATCATAACTGTGGTGCTACCTCATTAAATTTTCTGCAAGTAAGTGTTATTGAGCATCAGGCTGATTTAGGTATTGCCTTAGATGGTGATGGTGATCGTTTGATGATGGTTGATCATAAAGGTAATGTGGTTGATGGTGATGAGGTGCTGGCTATTATTGCAGCACATAGACAGGCTGAAAACACCTTGGGTCAGCATGTTGTTGGCACATTAATGAGTAATCTCGGATTAGAAAAAATGATTGAATCGATGGGCCTTAAATTTCATCGCGCCGATGTGGGTGATCGCTATGTGATGGAAATAATGCGTAAAACAGGTGGGTTGCTTGGTGGTGAATCTTCTGGGCATATTATCGCAAGAGATAGAATCTCAACAGGTGATGGAACTATTGCAGCGTTACAAGTACTACATGCCATGATTGCAAGCGGCAAGAGTTTGTATGATTTAAAGCAAGTAATGACTAAGTATCCCCAAACATTAATCAATGTTCGTATTACTAATCAAATTGATTTGGACTCTAATGAGAAAATCCAGGCCGCCGTTAAAGAGGCTGAATCTCGAATGGGAGATACAGGTCGAGTGCTCTTAAGAGCTTCCGGGACGGAACCCCTAATCCGGGTGATGGTTGAAGCTGAAGAGGAGAAGCATACGCAACACTATGCTCAATTTATTGCCGATGTGGTTGAGAAAGTCGCCAGCTGATGCACAAAACATTTGATTTATCTGTGGGCTAGGGTTAACCTTCCGCGATTCGAAAAACACGGCAGGGAAAACACATGCGCAAAACTCTGGTAGCTGGTAATTGGAAGCTTAATGGTTCTAAAGAAAGTATTAAAGAATTGTTAGATGGTATTCTGGCGGGAATGTCAGAAGCTAAAACAGATGTTGCAGTATGTGCTCCATATATTTATATCCCTCTAGTGCAGGAAATTTTATCAGATACTGATATTGCATACGGTTCAGAAAGTATTTCTGAGCATGATTCAGGTGCTTATACAGGCGAAATATCTGGGCCCATGCTAAACGATTTTGATTGTGATTACGCAATAGTAGGACATTCGGAAAGACGCACTTTATTTGCAGAGCAAGATGCCGATACAGCCAATAAATTTGCAGCAGCACGCAAACATGGTCTAAAGCCGATTTTATGTGTGGGCGAATTACTAGAAGAAAGAGAACAGGGGATAACCGAAGAAGTTGTTGCTCGTCAATTAGATGCCGTAATAGAACTTGAAGGTGTTGAAGCTCTGGTTGATGGTGTTATTGCTTATGAGCCGGTTTGGGCTATTGGTACTGGTATGACTGCGTCTCCACAGCAGGCACAAGATGTACATGCATTTATTCGTGGAAAAATTGCAGCATTGAATGCCGATGTGGCTGAGAAAGTACAAATTTTATATGGTGGAAGCGTAAATGGTGGAAATGCCGATGAGCTTTTTGCTATGGCTGATATAGACGGTGGTCTTATCGGTGGTGCTTCATTGAAAGCGGAAGATTTTTTGGCAATTTGTAAAGCTGGTTAAAGACGCTGTCTTAAATCTGTATGAAATTGCTTAATAAGGTAAAGGTTTTACATGTTATATAACGTATTGTTAATTATTCAAATCATGGTGGCTCTAGGAATTATTGGCCTGGTACTGATTCAACACGGTAAAGGTGCTGATGCAGGCGCTGCTTTTGGTGGTGGTGCTTCAGGTACAGTGTTTGGTTCACGTGGTTCGGGTAACTTTTTAACTAAGTTGACTGCCGGGCTTGCCGCAGTGTTTTTTGCTAACTCGCTAATGTTAGCTTGGTTGGTTGCGAACCCTGATGGTATTGAGGGTGAGTCAATTATACCTACAGCGATTACAGAGCCTGCGCCAGCAGGGTCATCAACAGTCGATCTACCAAAGGGATCAGGTGATGTGGCCCCAGCAACTGAAAACGAAGCTCCCTCAGATATTCCAAAATAATGTCATATTAGCCGATGTGGTGAAATTGGTAGACACGCACGCTTGAGGGGCGTGTTGCGCAAGCAGTGCCGGTTCGACTCCGGCCATCGGCACCAAATTCCTTAAAGTTGTTCTGTAAAAATCCCGCTATTTGTGGGATTTTTTATGCCTAAGTGGTTTATGTTTTTCAATGGTGTCGATAGCCGGTATTTGTGTTTTTAAATGGTCAAATACCATTCATTGAAGAATTCGAGGGTTTGAGATACTCCAAAAGAGATATACTCATATATTTTAATATACTTATAAGTTTATTTAATCGTAATGGAGAAGTACTGCAAATGGGAAATGAACGCTCAAAAATTATTTATACGCTGACTGATGAGGCACCACTTTTAGCAACTGCCTCTCTGCTTCCTATTTTGAGAACGTTTATGTCGCCGGCAGGGATTGAAATAGAAAAAAGTGATATATCGCTTTCAGCAAGGATTATTGGAGAGTTTGGTGACTATCTTCAAGAGGATCAAAGAATTCCAGATAATCTGGCTGAGTTAGGCAAAGTAATTGGACAACCAAGTGCTAATATCATCAAATTGCCTAATATTAGTGCATCAGTGCCACAATTGTTAACTGCGATCGCTGAATTACAATCACATGGGTTTAGCGTTCCCGATTACTTTGAGACAGCAGAAACAGAAGAGCAAAAGACCATTAAGGAGCGTTATGCGAAAATATTAGGTAGTGCGGTTAATCCCATTTTACGAGAGGGCAATTCCGATCGTAGAGCGCCACCAGCGGTTAAACGTTATGCACAGAAAAACCCTCACTCAATGGCCGATTGGAGTCCTGCTTCTCGAACACATGTGGCACATATGCGTCATGGGGACTTCTATTCCAGTGAAAAGTGTAAAACTATCGAAAAAGACTGTAGTGTCAGGATGGAATTTGTCAATAAAGATGGCAAGGTAACTGTCCTAAAGGAAAAAACGGATCTACTAAAAGGTGAAATCATAGACAGTATGTTTATGAGTAAAAAAGCGCTTTGCCAATTTCTGGAAGATACCATGGATGATGCTAAAGAAACGGGCGTTATGTATTCGTTGCACGTAAAAGCAACAATGATGAAAGTCTCGCATCCTATTGTTTTTGGTCATGCAGTTAAAGTGTTTTACAAACATTTGTTTGATAAACACGGAGAGCTATTCGAAAAGTTAGGTGTTAATCCAAATAATGGCATTAGCAGTGTTTACGAGAAGATAGAAAGCCTTCCGGGTTCGGTTCGTGAAGAAATTTTACATGATATTCATGATTGCTATGCTGAAAGACCTGAATTAGCCATGGTCAATGCAGCAAAGGGTATTTCCAACCTGCACGCACCAAACGATGTAATTGTCGATGCTTCAATGCCTGCGATGATTCGTAACGGTGGCAAAATGTGGGGTCCGGATGGCAAGCCAAAAGATACTAAAGCAGTAATGCCTGAAAGTACTTATGCACGCATTTATCAGGAGATGATCAATTTTTGTAAGAGCAATGGGAAATTCGATCCGACAACCATGGGTACAGTTCCAAATGTGGGTCTGATGGCACAGAAAGCAGAAGAGTATGGTTCGCACGATAAAACCTTTGAAATTGCTGAAGATGGTGTAGCCAGAATTGTTTGTGAAGAAACCAATATGCTAATCGAGCAAGAAGTAGAGAAAGGTGATATCTGGAGAATGTGTCAAACCAAAGATGTCCCAATACAAGATTGGGTAAGATTGGCTGTAGAAAGAGCGCGTGAATCACAAATACCTGCTGTTTTCTGGCTCGATGAATATCGCCCCCACGATTTTGAATTAATCAACAAAGTAAAACACTACCTGAAAGATCATGATTTAACAGGTCTAGATATTGAGATTATGTCTCCATTGCGTTCTATGCGTTATACCCTGGAGCGAATTATCCGCGGAAAAGATACCATCTCAGTGACTGGAAATATTCTACGAGACTATTTAACCGATCTTTTCCCCATTATGGAGTTGGGAACGAGTGCTAAGATGCTCTCTGTGGTTCCACTGATGGCTGGTGGCGGCCTGTTTGAAACAGGAGCTGGTGGAACTGCCCCAGTTTTGGTTAAACAGCTTCTGGAAGAGAATCATCTCAGTTGGGATTCTCTTGGAGAGTTTTTAGCTATCACGGTTTCTCTAGAGAAAGCTGCTGAGTTTACTGGAAATGATAAAGCTAAATTGCTTGCTAAAACACTGGACCAGGCGATTGGGAAACTCCTTGACGAGAATAAATCACCTTCTCAAAGAACCGGCGAGATAGATAGCCGTGGTAGCCATTTTTATCTTTCAATGTTTTGGGCCCAGATTTTAGCTGAGCAAGACGAAGATGCCGAACTTGCTGCGTACTTTGCTCCTTTAGCAAAATCATTGGCCGAAAATGAAGATAAAATAGTTGAAGAGCTAAATTCAGTTCAGGGTGATGCGGTAGATATTGGCGGCTATTTCTTTGCTGATTCGGATAAAACCAAGAAAGTAATGAGACCCAGCTCAACTTTTAATCAAGCTCTAAGAGAAAACAGAGCTTAATTTAAATTTGCTCGATTTTCGTTCTAAAGCTTTTTCACGATCAAGCTAATAACGCTTGATCGTGAGTGCTTGATATTCAAGTAAAAATAACTTATGAAAATATTAATAAAAAATGCCTTGAAAGTAGGGGGGTGTACTTAAATAACTTATTCTTTTTAGCCGTAACAATTCTGATAATTCCATAAGCAATATAATAGTTTTTATTTATAGGCGTATATATTCATGGTTAATTAGTGGGCTAGTTTGATTTTTATCAGAAATATTCACAAGGTTAGTTGTGAACTAGGTAAAAATAAGTGTATATTCCTTTGAGCTAGTAAATAAACATCATTAAAAATTCAGTGATGTTCGATAGAATAAAAACGTTATAAACGCTTAGGAGAGTTTATGCTTGCAGAATATTTGCCAGTTCTTGTATTTCTAGGTATTGGATTTGCAATGGCGATTTTTATGTTGATACTAGGTTCCCTGCTTTCTCCTAGTCGTCCTGACGAAGCAAAAAACTCCCCTTTCGAATGTGGCTTTGAAGCATTTGGTGATGCACGCATGAAATTTGATGTGCGCTATTATCTGGTTGCCATCTTGTTTATCATTTTTGATCTTGAAATAGCGTTCTTATTCCCCTGGGCAGTCGTGCTTGATAAAATTGGACTATTTGGTCTTATAGCTATGGGTATCTTCCTTGGTATTTTAATCATTGGCTTTATTTACGAGTGGAAGAAAGGAGCCCTGGAATGGGAATAGAAGGAAGGCTCAAAGAAGGTTTTGTAACCACTAGCGCAGATAAACTTATCAACTGGGCAAGAACAGGTTCAATGTGGCCAATGACATTTGGGTTAGCCTGTTGTGCAGTAGAAATGATGCAAGCTGGCGCATCACGTTATGATATGGATCGTTTCGGCATCCTCTTTCGTCCAAGCCCACGTCAATCGGATGTAATGATTGTTGCTGGCACACTAACTAATAAAATGGCTCCAGCCTTACGTAAAGTATACGATCAGATGGCAGAGCCCCGTTGGGTCATTTCAATGGGCTCATGCGCAAATGGTGGTGGATATTATCATTATTCCTATGCTGTTGTTCGTGGTTGTGATCGTATAGTGCCTGTCGACGTCTACGTGCCTGGCTGTCCTCCAACCGCAGAAGCCTTGTTATATGGGATCATTCAGCTTCAAAATAAAATAAAGAACACGAATACTATTGCTCGTCAGGATGAAGTTGCATGACGAAAGCTTTAAGAACGTTAGAAACTCGTATTACTGAGTCGTTATCCGATAAATTAATTTCAAGTAAGGTTGCACTCAATGAACTCACTATTGAAGTAGCGCCTGTCGACTTGATTTCGACGGCAATTTTTTTACGCGATGATGAAACTTGTAGTTTCGAACAATTGATTGATTTATGTGGTGTCGATTATCTTGCCTACGGCGAATCTGAATGGGATATTGATGGAAGTAGTTTCTCCAGAGGTGTAAAGCGTGAATTTTCTTTCGATGACAGTGAATTAGACGAATCAGATACCTTATTTGAAGGCAAACGTTATGCCTCTGTTATTCATTTGCTCTCTATAAAGCATAACCATCGTATTCGTTTAACGACTTACTGCGATGATAATGAATTTCCCGTTGTAGATTCAGTGACCGATATTTGGAATTCAGCAAACTGGTTCGAGCGAGAAGCTTTTGATCTATTTGGTATTATGTATAGTGGTCACCCCGATCTCCGCCGAATACTCACCGATTACGGTTTTTCAGGACATCCCTTTAGAAAAGATTTTCCATTAATTGGTCAAGTAGAAATGCGCTACGATGAAGAACAACAAAGAGTAGTGTATGAGCCAGTTTCTATAGAGCCACGCGTGCTTGTACCACGAATTATCAGAGATGATTCACGTTTTACTGCAGGTAAAGATAGTGACGTAAATGAGACGAGCAAAGGGGCAAACGAATAATGCCTGAGATTCGTAATTTTACACTAAACTTTGGTCCAGCCCATCCAGCCGCACATGGTGTGTTACGACTGGTATTGGAAATGGATGGCGAAGTTATTCAGCGCGCTGATCCACATGTAGGTTTATTGCATCGTGGCACCGAAAAGCTCGCTGAGAGCAAACCATACAATCAAAGTATTGGTTACATGGATCGCCTCGATTACGTCTCTATGATGTGTAATGAGCATGGTTATGTTTTAGCATTAGAAAAAATGCTGGGGATAGAAGCACCTGTACGTGCGCAATACATTCGCACCATGTTTGACGAGATTACGCGAATTCTAAATCACCTTCTCTGGATAGGAGCACACGCATTAGATGTGGGTGCGATGACGATGTTTCTGTATGCATTTCGTGAGCGTGAAGACTTAATGGATGTGTACGAAGCCGTTTCAGGGGCTCGCCTTCATGCTACCTATTATAGACCTGGCGGTGTTTATAGAGATTTGCCTGATGTGATGCCTCTACACGAAAAATCACGCTGGCACAGCGACGCAGATATCGAGCGGCTTAATCAAACCCGTAGTGGCAGCGTATTAGATTTTATTGAAGATTTCACAAATCGTTTTCCGGGGTGTGTTGATGAGTACGAAACATTGCTTACAGACAACCGAATCTGGAAGCAGCGTTTAGTTGATATCGGTATTGTTTCGCCAGAAAGAGCTTTGCAACTTGGTTTAACGGGCGCAATGCTAAGAGGCTCAGGCATTGAGTGGGATTTAAGAAAGAAACAGCCGTATGCAATGTATGACCAAATGGACTTTGATATACCCGTAGGCTTGAATGGCGATAGTTATGATCGTTATTTGGTTCGAATTGAGGAATTTCGTCAGTCAAACCGGATTATCAAACAATGTGTTGACTGGTTACGTAAAAATCCCGGCCCAGTGATGCACGATGATCATAAAATAACTCCGCCAACGCGTGAGGATATGAAGGGTGATATGGAAGCGTTAATTCATCACTTTAAACTAGCAACTGAAGGTTATTGTTTGCCTGAAGGTGAGGCATATGCAGCGATTGAGCATCCCAAAGGTGAGTTTGGTTGCTATATCGTTTCAGATGGGGCAAATAAACCCTATCGTCTAAAAATTCGTGCGCCTGGCTTTGCCCATATGTCGGCAATGGATGAACTAACCAAAGGACATATGTTGGCGGATGTAGTCACGATTATCGGCACCATGGATATTGTATTTGGCGAGGTAGACAGATAATGGCTACTGCAAAAACTATTCTATCTAAACACGAGACGGATGAAATCGACAGATGGCTAGAACGATTTCCTGAAGATCAGGCACAGTCTGCATTATTGGCAGCTTTAAGAGCAGTGATGCATGAAGATCATTACCTTTCTACTGAAAAAATGGATGCAGTTGCTAATTATCTAAATCTTCCCAAAATCGCAGTTTATGAAGTGGCAAGTTTCTACTCAATGTATGAAATGGATGAAAAAACTGCCGCAAAAAATACTATTGCTGTATGTACCAATGTTTCCTGCATGCTCAATGGCTCAGATGGCATTGTCGAACATATCGAAGAAAAACTAGGCATTAAAATGGGTGAAACAACCCCTGATGGTGAATTTTTCTTTAAAATTGAAGAAGAGTGCCTCGCAGCTTGTTGCGGTGCTCCTATGATGCAATTGAATCATGTCTATCACGAAAACTTAACCAAAGAAAAAGTTGATAAGCTTCTGGATGGTGTTAGAGATAAAAACTCCTTACAAGATAAGGAGGCTAGCTGATGGTTGATCAGGTTTGTTTTGCTACGAAGCAATATGGTGATGATTGTTATTCTCTTGAAAATTACTTGAAGTCAGGTGGTTACCAGTCCTGGCAGAAAATATTGGAAGAGGGTACTGACGCAAATGATTTAATTGAAGAAGTAAAAAATTCAGGTCTGCGTGGAAGAGGTGGCGCGGGTTTCCCTACAGGACTAAAGTGGAGCTTTATGCCTCGCAAAATGCCTGGCCAAAAGTACATTGTTTGCAATTCAGACGAGTCAGAGCCAGGTACGTGCAAAGATAGAGATATTTTACGGTTTAACCCGCATGCGCTTGTAGAAGGAATGGCTATAGCAGGTTATTGCATAGGCGCAACAGTTGGGTACAACTATATGCGTGGTGAATTTATGGATGAGCCATCGATTCGTTTCGAACAAGCAGTAAAAGAAGCCTATGAAGCTGGCTATCTTGGTAAAAACATACAAAAAAGTGGTATTGATTTCGATCTGTATGGTGCTCTTGGTGCAGGTGCTTATATTTGTGGAGAAGAAACAGCCTTACTTGAGTCTTTAGAAGGAAAGAAAGGACAACCACGATTTAAGCCGCCATTCCCCGCTAGTTTTGGTCTATATGGTCGTCCTACAACCATAAACAACACTGAAAGCCTATCTTCAATACCCGCCATTTTAAGAGGCGGCGGAGAGTGGTTTAAAAATATGGGCGTAGAAGGCTCAGGCGGAGAAAAGTTATTTTCAGTTTCCGGTCATGTAAATAATGCTGGAAATTTTGAAGTCCCCATGGGAATGCCTTTTTCGGAATTGCTTGAGATGGCAGGTGGTGTCAGAAATGGTAATAGATTAAAGGCGGTGATTCCTGGTGGTTCATCTGTCCCGGTATTAACTGGCGATGAGATGATGAAACTGACAATGGATTACGACGCCATTGCAAAAGCCGGATCCTATTTGGGTTCTGGTGCAGTAATAGTTATGGATGAAACCACTGATATGGTTAAGGTTTTACAACGAATTTCGCGCTTTTACTTTTCTGAATCGTGCGGGCAATGTACACCTTGTCGCGAAGGTACGGGCTGGTTATATCGTATGCTCTGCCGGATTGTAGAAGGAAAAGGGACGATAGAAGATATTGATCGTTTAGATGAAGTAGCGCATAAAATAGAAGGCCGTACTATTTGTGCATTGGGTGATGCAGCTGCAATGCCTGTCTGGAGTTTTGTTCAAAGCTTTAGAGAAGAGTTTGTACATTACGTTGAAAATGGTTGCTCAATGGTGGATGAGAAATGAGCAAAACAGAAGCTAAACTTGTAACGATTACTATCAATGATAAGGAAATTGAGGCTGTTCCAGGTTCAATGTTAATTGATGTGGCCGACAAGTCCGACATTCACATTCCACGATTTTGTTATCACAAAAAATTATCAATCGCAGCTAATTGTCGCATGTGCCTTGTTGATGTCGAAAAAGCACCTAAGCCATTGCCGGCATGTGCCACGCCTGTCAATGAGGGCATGATAGTCTGGACACAGTCTGAGAGAGCATTGACGGCACAAAAAGACACGATGGAGTTTTTACTTATCAATCACCCATTGGATTGCCCAATTTGTGATCAGGGTGGTGAGTGCGAATTACAAGATTTATCAATGGCATTTGGTGGGGATAGCTCAAGTTTCCACGAGATGAAAAGAGTTGTTGTAGATAAAGACATTGGCGAGTTAGTAGCTACTGAAATGACACGCTGCATACAATGTACCCGTTGTGTGCGTTTTGGTGAAGAAATATCAGGAATGCGTGAATTGGGTGCCACAGGTCGTGGAGATCGAATGGAAATAGGGACTTTTGTAGAAAAGAGTTTAAATTCAGAGTTATCAGGCAATATTATTGATATTTGCCCAGTAGGTGCTTTAACTGCAAGGCCGTCTCGTTATCATTCTAGAGCATGGGAAATGATGCAAACACTCTCTATTGCATCACATGACTGTGTTGGCTCTCGCGTTAAATTACATACATTCAAACAAAAGTTAGTGCGTGTTATTGCAGGTGAAAACGAAGCTATTAATGAGTGTTGGATTTCAGATCGTGATCGCTTTAGTTATCAAGGAGTTTACTCCGATGATCGGGTGAAAAAACCGATGATCAAATACAATGGTGTATGGAAACAAGTTGATTGGAACGAAGCGCTAGATAGTACAGTGGAAAAGCTGAAGGCCTTTTCAGCAAAAGATATCGCAGTATTAGCCTCAGCTCGTGCAACATTGGAAGAGCTTTACTTATTACAGAAATCCATGCGCAGCATTGGCGTTGCAAATATCGATCACCGCCTACGTCAGGTAGATTTTAATGATCAAGAAGGTAGTGATGTATTTCCTTCATTAGGCATGAGGATCACTGAAGTTGAACAACTCGATGGTGTACTGTTGGTTGGCTCAAATGTAAGAAAAGAGCAGCCAATGATAAATCATCGTATTCGAAAAGCATCACTCAAGGGTGCTAAAATCATGTGTGTCAACTCAATTGAGCTGGACTTTAATTATACTGTTGAAAGCCAAAGAGTTAGCGACCCAATTTCAATGATCAACACCATGGCAGTTATCGCTAAAGCCAGTTATACCTTGAGCAAAAATAAAATTCCAGCAGGTTTGAAAGACCTGCTAACAGGTGTTCGAGTAAATAAAATTGACAAAGCAATCGCTGAGAATTTGATGGCAGCAAAAAATTCAGCAGTTTTCCTGGGTAGCATTTCAGTACAACATCCGGGCTACTCTACATTACAGGCTCTATCATCAGCTATTGCAGCAAACACAAGTTCAACATTAGGCTATTTTGCAGAGGCTGCAAATTCAGTGGGTGCATGGTTAGCTGGTGCAGTGCCGCACAAGATAGAAGCAGGTCAAGCTGCCGATGTAGTTGGATTAAGTGCAGGAGAGATGCTTTCTCGTACTAAAAAAGTTTATGTGCTTCTGGATTTGGAATTAGAATGTGATTCTGACAATCCTCAGCAAGCCAGAGCGGCTATGGATCAGGCCGACACTATAATTGCGATCACTCCTTACGCAAATAAAAACCTTTTAGCCACAGCTGACATTATTTTACCTAGTGCTGCTTATTCTGAAACATCAGGAACTTACGTCAACACAGAAGGTACTTGGCAAAGTTTTAAGGCAGCGGCAAAAGGGTATGGTGAAGCACGACCCGCATGGAAGATTCTCCGTGTTTTAGGTAACAAATTAGAGACTGAAGGCTTCGATTATGTAAGCTCTAAAGACGTGAGAAATGAGCTTCGCGATCTTTGTAAAGATATTACTAATGAAAATTCATTAAGTGTTGAGGGGATTTATACAAAACTGGATGAAGTAACAAGCCAGTCTTTATATCGAATTGGCAATGTTGGTGAATATTCTGGTGATTCTTTGGTAAGAAGGGCCACGGCGTTACAAAAAAGTAGCCCTGAGCAAAATACAGTGCAACTCAATTCTAAAGAAGCCGCTTTATTAGGATTGAAGGATTTAGTAGCTGTAAGAAAGGAAAAAGCTGAAGAGGAAATAACCGTTGAGGTGAAGCAGGGTGAAGTAGTCGTTTCAATGCCTTTATTCATCAATGAAAATATTCCAGATAAGTGTGCCTTACTCTCAGCCGGCACCAAATCAAGCAGCCTATTAGGCTCAGCTTTTGGAGAAATAGAGATAACGGCATAGTTGAAAGTCGTAGTTGTAAGTCGTAGTTAGTAAATAGACGTGAAAAAGTTTTTAACCAGAATTTTAATAGTACGAATGTAATACAGGAATAATTTGGATACTTTAACGACATTTTTAAACAGTTTCCTGCCAGAGGGTTTAACCACTCTGATTGTGATCTTGCTTAAGATCATCGCTATCTTATTGCCATTAATTCTAGCAGTTGCTTACACTACGTTCGCTGAAAGAAAAATTATTGGTTATATGCAAGTTAGATTGGGGCCAAATCGTGTGGGGCCTAAGGGCTGGTTACAACCCATTGCTGATACCGTGAAACTAATGTTTAAGGAGATCATTACTCCTACACGTTCCAGCAAAGTGGTATTTTTCATCGCACCGATGCTAGCTTTAGCTCCAGCACTAGCCGTGTGGTCAGTGATTCCTTTCTGGGATGGTGGTGTTTTGGCCAATGTAAACGCAGGATTATTGCTTATTTTAGCGATTAATTCACTGGATGTTTTCGGCATTATCCTGGCTGGTTGGGCATCCAATTCCAAATATGCAATCTTGAGTTCTTTACGTGTTGGCGCACAGGTAGTCTCTTATGAAATTGCCATGGGCTTTGCATTGGTTGGTGTGTTAATGGTTTCAGGAAGCTTGAACTTGACTGAAATAGTTCGTGCTCAAAGTGGGGGGGTGTTCGGTTGGAATGTCTGGCCACTGTTTGGCTTATTTGTGGTGTTCTTTATTTCAGGTGTTGCAGAGACTAATCGAGCACCCTTTGATGTTGCTGAAGGTGAATCTGAAATTGTTGCTGGTTTCCATGTTGAGTATTCTGGCATGGCATTCGCATTATTCTTCCTCGCGGAATATGCCAGCATGATATTAATTTCAACCTTAACGGCATTGCTATTCTTCGGTGGTTGGCTGTCTCCATTTGGCTCTTTGGTTGATGATATTCCCGTACTTAGTTTTATTATGGGTGATGGTATTCACTGGTTGCTTGTTAAAGCAATGTTCTTCCTATTCTGTTATCTGTGGTTTAGAGCAACATTCCCCAGATATCGCTATGACCAAATCATGCGCCTGGGCTGGAAAATTTTAATACCGGTGACATTAGTCTGGATCTTTGCTGAGGGTGTGGCAATTGCTCTAGGGTGGCAGCCATGGTTGTAGTTATGCTTAAAAATATAGGTAAAAAGTCACCCCCCCACTTTTATGAGGTTTTTTATTTACTAAATAAAGAAAACCTCACCCTTCAGGTGGTCGTCACTGCGTTTCGACATTGTCTCGCTTTGCTCGGCCGGGCAGTTTTTTGTGGAATGATTAAATCGACTGAAGAAATAGTTAATGAAGTAGCCGATAAAGGAAAGTGCAATGATTAGATCAATCAAACATTTCATTAAATCCTTTACCCTATTCGAATTGTTTAAAGGCCTGGGTGTTACTGGAAAATACTTATTTAAACGCAAAATAACGATTCAATATCCAGAGCAGAAAACACCGATGTCACCTCGTTTCAGAGGACATCATGCATTACGCAGATACCCTAATGGACAAGAGCGTTGTATCGCTTGTAAATTGTGTGAAGCGGTTTGTCCGGCCTTGGCGATTGATATTGAAATGGAAGAGCGCGCAGATGGAACCCGCCGTACTACCAAATACGATATCGATTTCTTTAAGTGTATTTACTGCGGATTCTGTGAAGAAGCCTGTCCAGTTGATGCCATTGTAGAAACTCACATCTTTGAGTATCACTTTGAAGAGCGAGGAAAGAACATCATCACTAAAGAAGAATTATTAGCCTTTGGTGATAAGCACGAAGCTGAAATAGCAAAACGAAAAGCAGCAGATGCGCCTTACAAATAGGACGCAGGTAAAGCCAGAAAGAAAAGATTTAAACAAGGAATAAAATGACATTTGAGCTATTTATATTTTACGTTTTTGCAGCAGTAACACTGTTCTCTGCAGTAGGTGTAGTGACTGCGCGTAATCCTGTTTATGCTGCTTTGTTTTTGATACTCGCTTTTTTTACCAGTGCTGCAACCTGGGTATTACTTGAAGCAGAATTCCTTGGCGTAGTGCTGGTACTGGTTTATGTCGGTGCTGTCATGGTGTTGTTTTTATTCGTGATTATGATGCTGGATATCAATATAGATACCTTGAAAGAAGGCTTTACGCGATATATGCCTTTAGGAATTCTGGTTGCAGTAGCAGTAGCCGCTGAAATGATTCTGGTGATGAAATCAAAAACTTTTGATCGCCCAATACCTGAAGCTGCACCATTGGGCAGTAGTAATACAGAAGCATTGGGTGAGATTTTATACACCGAATATGTGTATCCATTTGAAATTGCTGCGGTCATATTGGTTGTGGCAATAATCGCTGCAATTGCCCTAACGCTACGCAGAAGAGAGGGCGTTAAAAAGCAAGATCAGGGAGCGCAAGTTCGTACCCGCAAACAAGATCGATTACGAATAGTTAAAATGAAATCAGAAGCAAGAAACGCTAAAGCAAGTGAGGCTGAAAGATAATGATACCTTTATCTCATTTCCTCATTGTTGGCGCTTTACTATTTTCAATCGCAGTGGCTGGTATCTTTCTAAATCGTAAGAATATGATTATTCTGTTGATGTGTATTGAGCTGATGTTGCTCGCGGTAAATATCAACTTTATCGCTTTCTCTCACTATTTGGGGGATATGGCAGGACAAGTATTTGTATTCTTTATTCTCACCGTAGCAGCCGCTGAAGCGGCCATAGGGCTTGCAATATTGGTCACAGTTTTCCGTAATCGTCGAACCATCAATGTGCAAGAACTTGATGAGATGAAAGGTTAGGAGCGGCTATGGAAAGTATCTATTTAGCAATTCCTCTTACTGCGCTGGTTGGTGCAATTATCGCTGGTTTATTTGGTGGTGTTATTGGTCGTAAAGGCGCACATGCAGTAACTATTTTAGGTGTTGGTATCTCGTGTTTACTGTCTTTTGTGGTACTCAAACATGTAGGCATTGACGGAAATACTTTTTACGGTGATGTTTATACCTGGGCTCAAGTGGGAAACACTAAATTTGCTATCGGTTTCCAGATAGATCGCCTTACTGCAATGATGATGGTAGTGGTGACGTTCGTCTCATTAATGGTGCATATTTACACCATCGGTTATATGGAAGACGACAAGCACAACTGGCCCGAAGATAGTCGTGGTGGTGATAATAGTTACCAGCGCTTCTTTTCTTATATTTCTCTATTCACCTTCTCCATGTTAATGCTGGTTATGTCAAATAACTTCTTACAGCTATTCTTTGGGTGGGAAGCGGTAGGTCTGGTTTCATACTTGTTGATTGGCTTCTGGTCCACTCGAGATACAGCCATTTTTGCCAATATGAAAGCATTTCTGGTAAACCGTGTTGGTGACTTTGGGTTTTTATTAGGGATAGCGGCAATCTGGACATACACAGGTTCAGTTGATTATAAAGAAGTGTTTGAACGTCTCCCTGCAATTGAACACATTACGTTAACTATTTTGCCTAATACCGAATGGATGCTGGTGAGTGTTATTGCGATCTCTCTATTCGTTGGCGCAATGGGTAAATCGGCTCAAGTACCGTTGCATGTGTGGCTGCCTGATTCGATGGAAGGCCCAACACCTATCTCAGCCTTGATCCATGCAGCTACAATGGTTACTGCAGGTATCTTTATGGTGGCACGTATGTCGCCTATCTTTGAGATGTCAGACACTGCGTTAAGTATGGTGTTAATCATTGGAGCCACAACAGCATTCTTCATGGGTTTGATTGGTATTGTGCAAAACGATATTAAACGTGTTGTGGCTTATTCAACGTTGTCACAACTGGGTTATATGACTGTAGCTCTAGGTGCGTCAGCTTACAGTGCGGCAGTGTTCCATTTGATGACTCATGCATTCTTCAAAGCTTTGTTATTCCTTGCTGCTGGTTCGGTAATCATTGCGATGCATCATGAACAAGATATTCGCAAAATGGGTGGCTTGAAAAAGTATTTGCCGATTACCTATTGGACTTCGTTGGTAGGTTCTTTAGCTTTGATTGGTTTCCCATTCTTTTCTGGGTTTTTCTCCAAAGATTTAATTATTGAAGCGGTTCATGCTTCAAATATTACAGGTTCTCATTACGCCTACTGGATGGTGTTACTCGGTGTGTTTGTCACGGCTTTTTATAGTTTCCGCATGTTCTTCCTGGTTTTCCATGGTGAAGAACGCATGGATGAACACACCAAATCTCATTTACACGAGCCTGCAAAAGTAGTGACGTGGCCTTTGATTGCATTAGCTATTCCAGCAGTTTTAACCGGTTATTTGTTGAATCCTATGGTTGTAGGTGATTTCTTTGAAGGTGTAATTCAAGTCAATGCAAATCATCCAGCGATGGCAATAATCAAAGAAGGCTACCATGGTGTATTTGGTTTTGTACTCCACGGTATTATGATGCCACCTTTCTGGCTGGCTATGGCCGGTTTGGGTAGCGCTTATTATATCTATATGAAAAACCCCAAAATTGCGAAAATCGCTTACGATAAATTGCGCCCGGTACATATTTTGCTGGATAAGAAATACTTCGCTGATGAGTTCAATATGGCAGTATTTGCGGGTGGAGCAATTGCTCTGGGAAAAGGTTTGTGGGCTGTCGGTGATCGTTTCTTAATTGATGGATTACTGGTGAATGGTTCTGCAAAAGTAACTGATTGGTTCTCATCCATCATCAGGCATATGCAAACCGGCTATTTATATCACTATGCATTTTCAATCATTATTGGTGTTCTAGCAATTATGAGTTGGTTATTGTTTGGAGCGAATAATGTTTGACGGTTATTTGCTAAGTGTCTTGATTTGGCTGCCGATCATCGGTGGTTTCATAATGCTGTTTAGTGGCGATAAATTTGCCCCTCGCCCTGTGGCATTAGTATTCAGTGTCTTAACCTTTTTGATCAGCATTGCACTTTGGACTGACTTTAATCCTGTCGGTCATCAAATGCAGTTTGTTGAATTTGCTCCCTGGATTGAAGCCTTCAAGATAAATTATCACCTGGGTGTTGATGGCATCTCAATGCCATTAATACTATTGAATACGTTTATCACTGTATTGATTGTTGTCGCTGGCTGGGAAGTAATTAAACACAAGCCTGCGCAATACATGGCGGCCTTCTTGATTATGGAAGGCATCATCAATGGTGTGTTTGCCGCCCAAGACTCAATTTTGTTTTATGTGTTCTTTGAAGCGATGCTAATTCCGATGTTTATCGTGATCGGAATCTGGGGTGGTGATAACCGTATCTATGCAACTATCAAGTTCTTCCTCTATACCTTCTTTGGCTCTGTATTCATGCTTGTCAGTCTGGTGTATATGTATTCACAAGCTGATAGTTTTGCGATTGCTGATTTTCATAGTGTTAAATTGGGAATGACGCCGCAGATATTAATTTTCCTATCATTCTTGGTTGCATTTGGTGTCAAAGTTCCAATGTGGCCAGTGCACACATGGTTGCCTGATGCTCACGTACAGGCACCAACCGGTGGTTCGGTGATATTAGCAGCAGTCATGCTGAAAATTGGTGGCTATGGCTTCTTACGCTTCTCTTTGCCAATGGTTCCTGATGCTTCGAGCGAACTTGCCTGGCTTGTAATTTTTATGTCATTGACTGCAGTGGTCTATATCGGCTTTATCGCTTTGGTACAAAACGATATGAAGAAGCTGGTGGCGTATTCATCCATCGCGCATATGGGCTTTGTGACTTTAGGTTTCTTTGTGTTGTTTCCGATTGTCGCAAATACCGGAAGCTCTGAGGGTACGCTGTTAGGACTGCAAGGCGGAATGGTGCAAATGATGTCTCATGGTTTTATATCGGGAGCCATGTTCCTTTGTATCGGTGTTTTATACGATCGTATGCATACACGTGAGATCACTGCCTATGGTGGTGTCTCCAATCGCATGCCATGGTTTGCTGGATTTTTTGTATTATTCGCGATGGCTAACACAGGCCTACCGGGTACCTCAGGTTTTGTTGGCGAGTTCATGGTAATCCTAACAAGTTTCAAGGCAAATTTCTGGATTGCATTTCTTGCCGCCACTACATTAATTATAGGTGCTGCGTATACCTTATGGTTGGTTAAACGGGTCATATTCGGTGCGGTTGCCAACGACAATGTAGCGGCACTTACTGATATCAATAAGCGCGAAACAGCCATACTTGCCGCATTGGCCTTTTTTGTCTTGCTTTTGGGTCTTTGGCCAGAGCCTTTGGTACATGTAATGAATGATTCACTAGTTCATGTCATTGAACAAGCCACAACCAGTAAGTTGGGGAATTAAAATGCTGCTAACTACATTAATTCCAATGCAATTTGCAATCCCTGATTTCGCTCCGGCAATACCCGAAATATTTTTGCTAACAGGGACGTGTCTGGTTCTGCTGGTAGATTTGTTTCTGAAAGACTCAAATCGTTATGTTACTTACTTACTGTCACAAGTTGTATTGTTGATAACTGCCGTTCTGGTTATTTCTGGTATGAACGATGTCAGTATGGCTGAGTCTCTACAAGCAACTGGTAAGGCCAGCATCACCACCTTTAGTGATATGTTTGTGCTTGATCCATTATCACAAGTGTTAAAGGTTTCTATCTTGCTGATTACCGTCGGCGTATTTGTTTATTCTCGACCGTATTTGAAAACCCGGCAAATGTACAAGGGTGAATATTTCACTTTAGGTTTATTTGCAGTATTGGGCATGATGGTAATGGTTTCGGCGAAAACCATGCTGGTCATCTATTTAGGTTTAGAGCTTCTATCGCTAGCTTTGTATGCAATGGTAGCCTTTAGAAGAAATGATGGCAGAGCATCAGAAGCAGGCATGAAGTATTTCGTGCTGGGCGCTATCGCATCGGGCATGTTGCTCTATGGTATGTCGATTATTTACGGAGTGACTGGAAGCTTGCATCTTGATCATATTGATAGCTTTATGATGGGTCATGATGTGATGAAGAATATGGGCTTGTTACTTGGCTTATCTTTCATCCTCGTTGGGCTTGGTTTCAAACTCGGTGTTGTACCTTTTCATATGTGGGTGCCAGATGTATATGATGGTTCTCCGACAGCGGTTACGTTGTTTTTAGGAACAGCGCCTAAAATTGCAGCTTTTGCGATGATGTTTCGTTTATTGGTAGAAGGTCTGGATGAAATGCTTCAAGGTTGGCAGCAGATACTATCTTTACTGGCTGCGCTATCGCTATTTATTGGTAACGTGATTGCCATCGCACAAACAAATATCAAACGCATGCTGGCGTATTCTACAATTTCGCACATGGGTTTTGTGCTGCTTGGAATCCTTGCGGGTAGTGAAGCGGGTTATGCAGCATCGATGTTTTACATTATCACTTATTCGATTGTCGCAATGGGCGCTTTTGGCATTATTATTCTGCTCAGCAGGGACGGTTATGAAGCCGATCGACTGACTGATTTACAAGGGTTGAGTACACGTCATCCCTGGTATGCTTTTATGATGATGCTGTTCCTGTTCTCTATGGCTGGCGTGCCACCAACGGTAGGTTTCTACGCAAAACTATCAGTATTAAAAGCGGTTGTTGGCGCAGAAGTGGTTTGGCTTGCAGTGTTTGCGGTGGTGATGTCAGTCATCGGTGCTTACTATTATTTACGCGCAATAAAACTTATGTACTTTGACCAGCCTGATGAATTTGTCGGAGATGAAGAATTACTCATCCCTGCTAAGTCGGGCTTTGATTTCAAACTGCTTTTAAGCATGAATGGATTATCAGTCTTAGCCCTGGGAATCTTACCTGGTGCTTTAATGTCTTTGTGTGTCTTCGCAATAGAAGCCAGCTTATAATAAGTTATTATTTTAAAGCTGTTGTTGTATTTAAATGTCTGACACTAAGAAATCTTCGAATCTTCTTTCTATTTTTGCTTTGCTTGTTTTTGCAGGTGGTATTACAGCGAGCTATTTTTATAAAAAGTACTTAGTTTCTAATGTAATATCAGAAGCCACATTACAAGCGCCGTGTGATCTTCGGCAAGCAGCTTGTACTAATGTCTTCCCTAATGGTGAAACCGTTAGTTTTTCAATTACTCCTAAAGACATTCCTATTTTAAGCCCTTTAACCTTAAAGGTTAAAACTAATGGTATTACAGCCCACTTCGGTGAAAATAGAATTCATCGGTTTAAATATGGATATGGGATTAAATCTCAGTGAATTACAGCCAGAAACTCCAAATGAATATGTCGGTGAATTTATTATTCCAATCTGTGTTAATTCAAGAATGGAGTGGGAGGCACGAGTTTACTTAGAAACAGATAGTGGTGTAATGATGGCACCTTTCCGTTTTTATACGCAGTAACGAAATAGTGATTAAAAAAGACGTCCAAAAGTCTCAAGAGTGGGTGTGAAATTAACAGGCGTTAATGTTAGTTGTAAATTCACACAATTACACTACAATGATTATTTAATGGTTAAAATTCCGCTGTTAATTTAAGCCATGCTGTACGTCCCGGCTCATTAACTTTTATCGCATTAATGTCCATAATGTTTGATCGACTAGCATGCTCTGCATAGGTTTTATCCAGTACATTATCCATACCAGCACGCAAGCTAACGGTTTTATTTATTTTATAATTTCCGTATAAATCAAGTGTTCCATAACCGGCAGTCTCACCTACTTCCTGTTTACTGAAGAGATCGATTCTGTCTTGACTGGAGGCAAAGTTGATTCTGGCACCTGCTCCCCATTTATTGCTTGAGTAATCCAGTTGTATTTTTCCGTTTACCGGGGGTGTCTGTGCTATAGGGCGATTATCATCTGTAGTATTTGTGGCTCTAACCAAAGCCAAACTGCCGCTTAGGTCTAGATTTTTTGATAATCTGATTTTACTTTCCAGCTCAAGGCCATAGAGTTCAGCATCAACATTACGATAAATATCAGCACCATCTGACTTTAAGATTCCTGTTTGGCCTCTAGCGGTATCACGCAGTATGTAATCGTCAACTTTGTCATAAAAAGCAACTGCACTAAAATCTATTTTGTCCCCTGTTTTACTTAAACCAATATCAAACTGATGATGCTTTTCAGGCTTGATATCAGGGTTACCGATCCAGCGACCTTTAAGAATACCTTCTTGTACAATTTCAGGGGCAATACCTGGTACAGCTGACCATTTGTTGATACCTCTCTCGGTACTGTCCGCTGTTCTAACGCTACGGCTTAAGCCGGTGAACAATGATAATCCTTTGCCTAGGTTTCTATCGTAGCGAAGCAAACCACCGATATTGGTTTCGTCCTTATCGTCAGCCGTAGTTCCATAATACTCTGTATAGGATTGATTAGCGGAATGCCCACCCATTGGCATAGTGCCAACTTTAACGTCTGCTTTATCAGCTGAAATATCTACCTGGTCAATACGAAGCCCGTATTTCAAGGTGTCTTTTTTAGACAGCGATTGTGTGTTCTCTGCAAATAAGCCTAGCTGTTGAATAGTTATATCGGGCCACATTAGCGATAACGGTACAGCTGTGCCACTGTCCATATTATTTAACACCGCATCCCTGTTGTTACGTTGCAGGTCAACACCATATTCCCAATTACTTTCATCATTAGCTCCAATGCTTGAATTGAGAACGACTCTGGCCCCCGTGGTTTTTGATGTTGTGGGTGTTGCGCGTAACATGTCCTGACCTGCTTTAGGGTGCCAGGACATATATGTAGGGGGTGTGCGCAAGCTATAATTATCCATCAGATGATCTACATCACTGATATAAGCTTCCGCCTTGATGCTATCAATTTTGTCTGTTGCTGGTTTGTCTTCATAGCGTAGTCGTATGATATCAGCATCTTCTGTTGGACTATCCATTCCTGCGCCAGGGTAAAGAGCATCCGAAAATGAATTTCGCTCAAAACTGAATTCGAAGAGCCTATCTTCTGTAGGTGTGAAACCCGCGATAATTCCAGCTTGTTTGTGATCATAGGATGAGCGAACTTCATTGCCATCACCATCTTCATAGTTTTGTGCTTTTTTGATTTCACCAATGCCTCGGACATAACCTTTTTCACCTGCTGCGACTACATCAGCAAGGAGATCATGAGAAATGGCGTTATTGGTTACAGTTGCACTAACCCGACCATGAATGCCTTTATCTTGTGCGAGATCACGGGTATCACGTTCGAATAAAACCGTTCCGCCACTACCACCACCGCCATATGCGAGTGTTTGTACGCCTTTGAGTACGGTTACATTTTCATAAGTTTCTAATGCTGCCCAACTTGCGGGCGGGTCCATACGATTTGGACAGCCGCCATGAATATAAGCACCATCCAGTAAAACATTTAAGCGGGTTTGAGTCTGACCACGGATGATGGGTTCCAGGCCTCTACCACCAAAACGACTCATGGAAACACCATTGACCTGCGTTAAAAAATCGCCTCCATCTGAGCTCGTAGGGCTTACACGATTAACAGATTCTGCTTCTGATGTGTTTGGATTAATGCTTAAGACATCTTCAATTATGATGTTATCAAGCTCATCAGCTAAAATACTCGGAGATACTGCTAAAGAAAGTGATAGCAGCAGAAAGAGGTTTTTATTTACCATGTTTATACCTGTTAATAAGACTTATAATGAAAACCTTTCGAGTATATTGAATTAGTATTCGAGAGTGATATTGATAATATTTGGGGTGGGTTATCTGACACAAAAGTGTGTGATATCACGCACTTTTGGCGTAATTATTGTTTGCAAAAGAATATAAGTGTTAAATTCTCTTTTGCATTTTAGAAATTGAGTGAAGCAACATGACAATGGATTTTTTGAGAGACAATCTCGACTATATGGTCTTTGGGGTTCTAGGCCTGATGAGCTTTTTTATGCTGTGGTTTGTGATTGAAAGATATTTCTATTTTGCAAGAGTAAAAGTGGAAAACTTTAATCATGAAGACAATCTAAATGTCGCCCTAACTAAAAACCTCACTGTTATTTCAACAATTGCTGCGAATGCCCCTTACGTGGGATTACTCGGTACCGTTCTCGGAATCATTATTACGTTTTACGATATGGGGCAGGGGGGAAAGATCGATGTTCAAAACATTATGACTGGACTTGCTTTAGCTTTGAAAGCAACTGCGGGTGGTTTGTTAGTGGCTATGCCAGCGATTATGTTTTACAACGGACTTCTTAGAAAAGTTGATGTTGCCACTGCGAGATGGCGTGAGTTCAAAGATACACCCTCCACGGATAAGCTCTCATGAGACGCTTTGATCAAATCAATATGATTCCCTTCATTGACATCATGTTGGTATTGCTTGCGATAGTTCTAACAACAGCTACGTTTATCTCTCAGGGAGTTATAGATATAAACCTGCCTGAAGCACAAAGCGCAAAGCCTGTGACCCAACAAGCTAAATTTACACCAATGGAAATTGCAATAAATACAGATAAAGAACTGTTTATTGATGGCAAGCAATCATCGCGTATAAACCTCGAAACCAAACTGGAAAACCTGGAAAAAGAAACGCCAATTCTATTAAGAGTCGATCAGGACGTGGCTTTTAAACATTTCGTTGATGTGATTGATTTATTAAAGAAAAATAAACTCGAAAAGCTCAAGATCATCACCAAAGATGGTCCATAAGCAGAAGTTCTTGTTCTGATGAGAAATTATTTAGCAGGCTTCATACTCTCGGGAGTTTTCCATCTAGGCGTTGTCGCTTTGGTGGTTAACTTTAATGGTAGGGACGAGCCAAAGTTACAAGAGCCTGAAGAAATTTCTCTGTCTCTATCCATGTTTCAAGAACAGGCTAAAAAAGAAGAGCCTTTAAAACAGGAGAAACCTGAACCTGTTGCCATCCCGAAACTTACACAGAAAGCTTTGCCAGAGCCAGAGCCAGAGCCAGAGCCAGAGCCAGAGCCAGGAGCCAGAGCCAGAGCCAGAGCCAGAGCCAGAGCCAGAGCCAGAGCCAGAGCCAGAGCCAGAGCCAGAAGCCAGAGCCAGAGCCAGAGCCAGAGCCAGAGACCAGAACCAGAACCAGAGCCAGAACCAGAACCAGAACCAGAACCCGTTAAGCAGGCGACTTTAGTGCCTGAGGTTCTTCCTGTTCCTGCAGTTAAAAAACTTCCTGAGGTTGTGGTAAAAAAACTGACGCCCGAAAAGAAAATTCTTGTTAAAGAAGAAGTAAAAGAAGCAGCTAAAAAAGAAGTTAAAAAGCCAAAACCAATAAAAGTGAAGCCTAAAAAGCAGGTGAAAAAACCAGTTAAAGTAGTAAAGAAAAAGGTTATCCCTGTTAAGAAACCCATACCTAAAAAGGCAGTGGTTAAACCCAAAAAGAGACTTCCAACACCACAAAAAACACGAGTTGTGGTAAGACCAAAAGTGCAAGCTAGACCAAAGCCAAATGCCAGGGCGGTTCCGAAACCTCAAGTAAAAAAGAACAACGCAGTTCGTAACGTTCCCCAAAGAAAACCTCAATCAAATCCGCAAGTAGTCACTAAACCTGCTAATAACAACGCACAGCTAAAAAAGCTTGAAGCATCCTATAAAGCACGACTTAGACAATTAATAGCAAAGAACAAACGCTACCCTAACAGAGCCAAGCGTCGTCGCCAGCAAGGGACAGTCACTGTATCTTTTGTGCTGTTAGCAAACGGACAGATTACCCAAATACGAGCGATTAAGAGTTCAGGGCATGCTGTTCTGGATAAGGCTGCGATCAAAGCGGTTCAAGGGATATCAGGGAAGTTACCGATCCCAGCAGAGCTGAGAAAATCACAATGGCAAATCTCAATTCCTGTCACATACAAGTTAAGGTAGACGGATGTTAGTTGCTTTTGTTGTAGGTTTACTCAGCACAATTCACTGTATAGGGATGTGTGGAGGGCTGGTAGGTGCCATGACCATGAGCCTAAATTCTGATATTAGGGGACATAAACTACAGTTGCTGCAATACACGCTGGCTTATAACATCGGTCGAATTGTGAGTTATGTATTTGCAGGAATACTCATAGGTTTATTAGGTCAGGTTTTCAAAGACTTTCATAATGCCGGAGCATGGCATTGGACTTCTGCGTTTAATCGCTTCGATCATGATTATTGCCATGGGTTTTTATATTGCTGGCTGGTTACCTCAGTTTTCACGGATAGAGAAAATAGGGACTCCCATATGGTCCATTTTACAACCTTTGGGACAAATGCTATTACCCGTAGACAGAATCTGGAAAGCATTCTTTTTTGGCATGGTGTGGGGCTGGCTGCCCTGTGGCCTGGTTTATTATATGCTGTTAATGTCGCCCGCTAATGATGGCGCAATTAATTCAGCATTATTTATGTTGGCTTTTGGATTAGGTACTCTTTTACCATTGATGATTACTGGTTTTTTAACTGGGAAGATTACACAGTTTAGGAATTCGAAGAAGATACGATATTTATCAGGTCTTTTACTGATCATTATGGGTATTGTTAGCTTGTTATTAGCAATATATCCTGACTTACATCATCAGTTACATTTTAGAGTCTTTTGATAGAGCAGTTTACGTATGAATCATCGGCAAAAATCTCAACAGGAACATCGACAGATGCCTAAGCTCATAGGCTCTTCCGCATCATTTCAGGAAGTGCTTAGAGTGACTGGATTAATCGCAAAGCTCAATGTGCCTGTATTGATTTTAGGGGAAACAGGTTCAGGTAAACATTCAATCGCAAAGCATTTACACGCTCAAAGCAATCGTAGTAATTTTGTTAATGTAAATTGTACAGCGATACCTAAAGAATCCTGTGAGGCTCTATTATTTTCACTAAGTAATACCTTAGATCTTGAACAGAATGGCTATGTTTTTCAGGCTCACAAAGGCACCCTGTACTTGCAGGATGTTTCTAGTTTAACTTTAGAAGCACAAGCTCAATTATTGTATTTAATTGATAATGAAAATGTATTGTCTGCCCAGCCACTCAAACAGCAAAAGTTAGATGTACGTATCATTGCCAGCAGTGATAAAGACTTAAGAAAGCTCGTTGATCAAGGTAAATTCAGCGCTGATTTATTCTATCGTTTAGGCAGTATTCCCGTTGAACTTCCGCAACTTGCAGATAGAGACGATGATTTATTATTGCTGATGGATCACTTTTTTAGAAGGCTAGTTGAGGAACATCTACGATCAGCCCCTGGTTTCACTAATGCTGCCAAAGAAAAACTTAGAGGCTATAACTGGCCAGGAAATATTCAGGAGCTCAAAAATTTCTGTGAACGCATGTTCCTGCTATTCCATAGCCAACAAATTGATGTAACTAATCTGCCGGCAGAGATACAACACCATAACAGGAAAAGTTCTAACTCGATTATTACCCTCCCAGAATCTGGCGTGCAGTTAGATAGTATTGAAGTTGACTTAATGCAACAGGCTTTGCGCACTAGCGGCGGTAACAAATCCAAAGCAGCGCGCTTATTAGGTTTAACTAGAGATAAACTATTGTACCGATTGAAAAAACATTCGATTCATATCTAAACATAATTAGAAATGACACCCCCCTACTTATATGCGGTTTTACTTTCAAAATAAAGAAAACCTCACCCTTTGGGCTGTCGTGGCTACGCTCCAAGATTGTCTAGGCTGCGCCTCGGCTTGCTAGTTTTTAGTTAGGCGTAAATACAATGCAGGGAGTTTTTTCGGTAATTCTGCAGCATTACGAATTAGCACATAGGAACGACTCCCAAAAAGATAGGGGAGATAGTCTTCAGCTTGCTCATCTATCGTCACACAAAATGGGCGAATACCAAGCTTTTCAGCTTCTAGCACTGCCATGCGCGTATCCTCGATGCCGTAACGACCTTCGTATTTGTCTAAATCATTGGGTTTGCCGTCAGTCAGTATCAGTAATAATTTCTGGGTGGTTGCTTGCTGTGATAATTGCTCAGTAGCATGGCGAATCGCTGCCCCCATGCGCGTGTAATAACCGGGTCTGATGGCATTTATTTGTCCACGTACATCATCATTGTATTTTTCATCGAAGTTTTTGATATCGTAAAAACGGATGTGATTGCGATTACGCGAAGAGAAGCCATGTAACGCAAATCGATCTCCAGTTACATTCAGCGCTTCTGAAAACAGAAACAATGAATCGCGAATCACGTCTATTACACGGGATTCATTATTGATATGGGCATCGGTTGACAGCGAAAGATCAGCCAGCAATAAACAAGACAAATCGCGGCTATCATCTCTTAATTCGCGATACACGGGTGTATCACTATTAACATGGCCATGTTTGCGATCTGTTAGGTAATTAATATAGTTTTCCAGATCTAATTCAGTGCCATCGTTCTGGCGATTTTTCCAAACACGTTGCGGTTTTATAATTTCAAACTGACGCCTGATTTTATGCGCCTGTGACTTAAGTCTTACAGGTAATTCAGTGGGAATAGCATCGCGAAACATCATGGTTTGTAAACGGCAGTGGTCTTTTAATAAACGCTGTTGCTTGTAATCCCATTCATCAATAGGGAGTCCTTCTCCGAGTACGATATCGTCATAGTCACTCGAAGGTAAATCGAGGTCTAATTTTATTTTGCTTGAAGTCGTTTGGCTGTCTTGTGCGACCGTTATGGTGTCCATGTCTTCGGCGGTACGCATCGCATCATCATCGTCATCTTCGGTACTGGTGCGATCGACTTTTGTGTACTCCGCCCAACTCCAGAGGCTTTCCAGGCGAAAACTCATTAGACCAGAATTTCCTTCGGGCATATCGGTGCGGTCACCTTTTTTGCGCTTTTGTTGTTTTTGCTGCTCCTTTTTCTCCTCCGGTTTCGACTGCGCTGCTTCCGACATGTCAGGATCTTGCGGTGGTTTGGAACTGGTAAATTCTGCTGCTGGTGGTGATGGGTGCAACCACAATGGAACAGGCTGGGGCGGTCTTTTAGCGTATTGTAGCTCTACCGTTTTTGTAGAATCCTGCAGAGCTGATTGAATTGCCTGTTCCTGACTGCCTTCGTCTTTAGCTAGGTCTTGTGGATTGGGTCGCAGCAGCAAATGGGCTTGCAGCAAGTTCTGATAGCGGCTTTCCAGACCAGGCCAGATTTCCAAGGTTTTTGATGTGCGAAATTGGTTGCGACTCAACCAGTTATTGGTTTTTGCATCGTTGATATCAACCACAGAGATTGCCGTCAACCACAGATACAAATCTTGATTGAGCTGGCGAGTTGGGAACAGGGCGATGCTATCAGGTAAACGTAGAGTTTCTTCATCACGCCATGCGTATTGGGTTTTACTGCCAATGCCAGCGATACGTTGCAACAATGTTCGCCGTGCATGGACGTCGGAATCGGTTGCATTTTCTACGCGCAACCCACCTTCGCCTCCGAGCGCTCGAAAGAAAATTCCCGCAGTGCGGCGAACATCGTCGAGATAAACAATAGCATCTGGGTAGCTTTTATCAGCCCGTTTGGTGATAAAGCTATGCCATTTTTCGCCAACAAATTCTTCTAGCATATACTAACGACCCAAGTGTCTAAAGGCATGTCTGATGGTGTCCAATAAATTCTGGCAACGCCAAAAATTCAGAATCAAGGCATGGTTATGTAGAAATGCTAATTGCCTTTTAAATGACCATAACGCAGAGTCTGGGTTTTTGGCTAAGACCCACAGGGCAAGGCTACAGGCTGCCATCTTCGTTGTTGCACCTCTTGTGAAGGGAGCATCCATTCCCTGCGAAGTGCGCTTAGAATATGACAGCCTGTAGCCATGCAGAATTTTATTGGACGCCATCAGAGATGCCTTGTTGCACCAAAGAAAGGTAAAAAGTAAATCATCAACAAACAGAAAATGACGATGGCAATAAACCACCAAATAAATTTCCGCTGGGGAGATTTTCTTTTATGCGGTGCGAGTGGTAAGCCGCAATGTGGGCAGGCTTGATCGTCATTGCCAATTATTTTTCCGCAGTGAGCGCATTCTAAGGTTCTCATTTAGGCCTAACCCATGGGTCAATAAGAGCAGTGGAAGAGAGCTTGTCAAAACAGTTCAGCTGAACTTGAACAAGTTTGGTTGCTGAGCGGACTTGGTTTATCCTGAGCTTGTCGAAGGGAAGGCTTGTATTGAGCGAAGCCAAAATGACACCCCCCACCTTTTTGCCACTTTTTTGCTTAATCCACATTTTTATAGCACCGTCCATATCGCAATCTGTTCCGGGAATAAATAAACCAGAATAATCAGTGCTGGTATCACGTAAAAATACACGCGCATAAGTGTGCGTAACACTACGTGTGATTCTTTTAGTTCCATAAAATAGTCGACAATAATGCGGCCTTTAATGGCGAGTACCAGCGACATAATCAGGATGCTGGTGAGCCCCGGTTTAGCCTGTTCCGCCATATAAGCACTAAACAGAGTCAGGGCTATGAGAATGATCCATAAGTTGTTAATAAGTTTAATATGATTCATCTTAGTCTTCATCTTTCAAACCTCATCGTATCACGTACAGCAAAGGAAAAATGGTGATCCATGCCAGGTCAATCATATGCCAGTAAACCGCAATATTTAACAAACCTTCATGTTCTGTGTTGGTATAAATACCAGAATTTACACGATAAATTACCCAGACTATCGCAGCGCTGCCCCAGCCGACATGTAAAAAATGGTTAAAGGTAATGTAGTAGTACACTCCATAAAATATATTGGTCTCTGTTTCGAGCCCTTGTGCGGTATTCCAGCGATATTCAAAATATTTAATAACAAGATAAAGCCCACCACAGATAACCGCTCCCCATAGCCAGCGGCTACAGGCAACCATATTATCGTTTCGAACTGCAATTACAGCTCTAACAACAAAGAAGCTGCTGGTTAACATGATCAACGTATTTAAGGTGCCAGCCGTGGTGTTTAGTTTTAGTGGGCCTTCTGCAAAAATTTCTGGGTTATGAACTTTTGCCAGAAAATAAACGATAAACATAATCGCAAATTCGCTCATTTCTGCGAGAATTGCTGCCCATATCGCCAGGCTACCAGGAATTTTTCTGGGCTTGGCTCCAAAGGGGCGGGCTGGATGTGTTATTGCATTCATAGTTCATTATCAGTTATTGGTTTTCTCACAAATCTTCCAATCAGAGGGAATGTAAAATCCAATCCTTGAACTGCTTTGGTAAATCCTAAAATACCGATAATCAAAAACAGAGGAACAATTAACATTAAATAAACTTCGGCTAAAATTAATGCGGTTGCGGATGCGTATCCAGTAGTCATGATAATTATGATATTAATTATTATGACAATAAAAGTGCTGATACTACTGGCGATCAATGTTTGTTTTAGATGGTTCTTGCTGACGGCAGAGGCATTTTCATAGCTGATGAAATACAATCCCCAAAGAAACAAATAAAAGATTCCCACAAATAGTAAATTGGCGATGAACAGGGCTTCGGCAATAGTACCCGTATGGTCTTCTGTTGGCTTTGATTCAATAGAGTTGATACTACTCATACAATCTATCCTCCGTTCACTCCAAACTTTGCCTTGACCACTTCCATTAGTGCGGCAACGGTTTCTTCATCATCAGTCAAAGGCTCGATGATAGCGGCACGACAGGCATCTATTGGATCGAATCCGGATTTGATCAGCGTGGCGGCATAAACCAATAAACGCGTTGAGGCAGATTCTTCCAGATCGTGATCTTTCAACACACGAAGGGCGTGCGCGAGTTCGATTAACTGGGTCGCGGTGCCGTTATCAATGGCAGTTTCTTGTTCGACAATTTTAGTTTCGGTAGCTTCATCCGGGTAATCGAAACGCATCGAAATAAAACGTTGGCGTGTGGAAGGCTTCATGCCTTTGAGCAGGTTTTGATAACCAGGATTATAGGAAACCACCAGCATAAATTCTGGTGCTGCAGTCAGTACTTCACCTGTGCGTTCAATGGGTAACATGCGGCGATCATCCGATAACGGATGTAGCACTACCGTCGTATCTTTACGCGCTTCCACAACTTCATCCAGATAGCAGATAGCCCCTTCGCGTACCGCTTTGGTTAGTGGTCCATCTTGCCAATAGGTTTCACCATCACCAATTAAATGTCTGCCAACAAGGTCTGCCGCAGTAAGGTCATCGTGACAGGCAACGGTATATAGTGGGCGGTTTAATTTGGCCGCCATGTGTTGAATAAAACGTGTTTTACCACAGCCTGTAGGCCCTTTAATCAACAGCGGAAGTTGATTGTTGTAGGCGTGGCCAAATAGCTCAATTTCGTTATTCTGGCTTTGGTAGAAAGGGAGTTCACTCATTTAATTTTGCCTGTTTTTAACTGAGACCTTTTCAATTAAAAGTCTCTAATTTCTAAAGTGTGATTGCGTATGTTGTCGCAATCGAGAGAATGACGATCCAAAGCCAGCCATACATAATAACTCGCCAGATCAACGAAACACCTTCTAATTCCATATAATCGCGAATGATAAACACGCCTTTAATGGCTGATGTTAACAGCAAAAGGAAAACAGTGATCAAGCCGCTATAGCCAAGTTTTCCCATCGTGTAAGTAGACAGCGTTAGCAATATCATTACGATCCAGATGGTGTGAATATTGTAATAGCTTTTCATTTTTCTGCCCTCAACGGATTATGTAAACCAGGGGAAATAAAATAATCCAGACCAGATCAACCATATGCCAATAGCTTGCGCCTGATTCAACACCGATATGATTGCTTGAACTGTATTTTCCTAGCTGCGCTTTAATTGCAACCGCCAGCAAAATAATCATGCCTAAAATCACATGTAAAAAATGGAAAAGGGTGAGCCCTAAATAAAACATGTAAAACGTATTAGTGCTGAGGCTAATACCCGCAGAAAACTTTTCGTAGTACTCTATCGACTTCAATATAAGAAACAACCCTCCACATCCAATAGCATAGTAAAGCCAGTGGGAACAAGCGCGATGATCATTATCGTGTCTAATCGCATGGATGGCGCGTATCACAAAGTAACTCGATGTAATTAAAATGATGGTATTGGCAGCACCAAACTCGGTGTTTAGGGTTAATTGAAACTGATTAAACATTTCCTTATTTTGTACACGAACCACGGCATAGCCAATAAATGCAGCTCCAAATACCAGTAATTCCATAAAAATGAATAACCACAGGGCTAAATCACCTGGGAGTAGCTTGGGCAGTTCTATGTCAACTTCTGGCTTTTTGGTCATCTCAGTTTTCTTTTAAATCTTAATGTCTAACTCTATGGTTGATAGGCGCTAGAAGCCTTGATGATAATCAAGCGCTTAGGAATGAATTATCGATAAAAAATGCCAGCCTAAGTGCAGACGAGCCAAAGGATGTGATTTATATTTAGAATGAATAAAAACACATCAAAAGTAGGGGGGTGACTCTAATGATCTATTATTTGGATTTAGACCTTAATTTATCACCCGACCAGGATCGCACCGAATGCCCAGATTGCAAATACGATGAAGGTCGTATGCACAATAGTAAAGTAAGTGATGACATAGACCCAGGTCCATGCAGAATCAAATCCACCCAGTAAAATCATTAAAGCACTGACTACAAATAAAGCTATCGCTGCAATGATATTTATTTTGATGCCTAAAACCGCGTGATAGTGATCAATATTACCCGGTTCAGTTTTCCTATAAATTAACAGTAAAGCGATAAAACTAAATACCGGTAAAATCGTTAAATTAAGTAACGATGCCAGAGCAGCATTTGAGGCATTTTTAAGAGCCGTTTTGTTACTATTGGATTTCGTATCAGGCATGTTTTCACCATAAATCAAATGTTGATTGTAAAAAAAATACCGCCATAACAGCGGTATTTTTCTTATTTGCTAGTTGCTGCTGCTCTAGCTTGTTGCTTCTTTCAGAACTCTACCTTCCATGTCTACGGTGTCTACATGCTCAACTTCTTCACCCTTGGCAAAGAAACTGTAGATATATAGTATCAAACCAATCAGGAATACAAGACCAGATACTTCACGCATCCAGTAGAAGATCTCAAGCTTATCCTGTGTTGCCATAAAGGCAAGCGGTGTATCTGAGTAACGCTGTAGATACACCTGCAAGATTCCAGCACCCGTTAGGAATAGCGTTATAAATACCATCGCTACGGTCATCAACCAGAAAGACCACATTTCAATGACCTGTGCTCTGGCATTCGCTGCTATTTTGCCGCGCATGATAGGCATGGCATAAGAGATCATGGTTAAAACAACCATGACATAAGCACCGTAGAAAGCCATGTGACCATGGGCTGCAGTGATTTGCGTGCCGTGTGTATAGAAGTTAACCGGTGCTAATGTATGTAAGAAGCCCCACACACCCGCACCAAGAAATGCCATGACGCCGGTACCCAACGCCCATAAAACGGCAGCTTTATTAGGGTGGTCGCGGCGTCGTTTATTTACCATATTGAAAGCAAACAAAGTCATCATAAAGAATGGAATAGGTTCCATCGCAGAGAATATAGAACCCCACCACTGCCAGTATTCAGGTGCGCCAATCCAGAAGAAATGATGACCCGTTCCAATAAGACCGGTAATCAGTGCCATAGCGATGATCATATACACCCATTTTTCGATCACTTCACGGTCAACACCGGTGACTTTGATCAACACGAAGGCAAGCATCGCCGCAGGATCAATTCCCACACGCCTTCTACCCAGAGGTGTACCACAAACCACCAGAAGTATTTATCCATTACAAGGTTGTCAGGGTTATAGAATGCGAAAAGGAAGAAAACAGCCAAACCAACCAGTCCTGTTAGCAATACCACCGAGATTACAGTTTTGCGGCCCGTGAGAATCGTCATGCCTATATTAAACAAGAACGCTAAGGCGACAACGACAATACCAATCTTGGTGATTGTGGGTTGTTCCAGGAATTCTCGGCCCATCGTAGGTAACAAGTGATTCATGGTGAGTTCTGCCAACGTTGCATAAGGCACCAGTAAATAGCCCAATACCGTTAGCGCACCGGCAATCAGGAAGATCCAGAACATTATTTTCGCTAGCCATGGGGCGTAAAGTTCGCGTTCAGATTCTTCAGGAACCAGATAATAAGCTGCGCCCATAAAACCAAACAACAGCCAAACGATTAACAGGTTGGTGTGCACCATTCTGGCAACATTAAATGGAATCTCGGGGAATAGAAAATCGCCCATTACGTATTGAAGACCTAGTATGACCCCAAACAGAATTTGACCAACGAACAGTCCTATTGCTGCAATGAAGTAGGGTTTAGCGACTAATTGTGATTCATATTTCAGAAGATTATTCATAATTTTTTTCCTTACCCTTCAATATTTGGTGGCCAGTCTCTAGCGACTTTAATGCCATCAACATATTTCAAAAACTGCGCAATTTCTTCCAGCTCCTCTGGCGAAAAGTTAAATTGCGGCATGCTACGGCGACCGGGGATTCCGTCTTTGGGGCGGCTCATAATAAAGCCTTTGATGGCATCCGTACTGTTACCAAAACGGGTGTAAACATTGCCTAATTCAGGGGCAAAATAAGCACCTTCGCCGAGTAAACTATGACAGCCGACACAATTATTGACTTCCCATAAATGTTTACCTGCAGCAACCTGCTCAGTAATATTTTCAGAATTATCTGTTTTTGGTAGGCCTCTCACCGTATCCACGGTTAATCCAATAAGTACCAGGAAGAAGAAAACACCCCCTCCATAATAAATATTGCGAGCCATACCTTTTGTAAAGGTCTCTCTCATAGCAATTTACACTCCAGTCCATTAGTTGTTTTCTCGACTGTAGCTAGATACCGATCTCTAAGCCTTGATGTGAATCAAGTGATGCAACGATGTGTCGATTAGGTATACTGATTTGCAAGGACTTAAAGACTCAAACGGTCGCAAAAAACGAACAATTAATTGAAGGTTACAATGTCAATATTAGACCCTGAATATCAAGAAGCAATGCGTAGCAATCACTTATTTATGGATATTGACCGAGCAGGATTTTCCAGCGACTTGTGCAGGGAACCACTGTTAATGAATTGCGAGTCAGGTGAGACTTTATTTTCCCAACAGCAACCGGCGACTGAATTTTTCTTGTTAGTTGAAGGAATGATTCAAATTAGTTTGTTGTCATTTGAAGGGACAGAAAAGGTCGTTGATATTATCAACCCTGGAAACACCTTTGCGGAAGTGATTATTTTTAATGGGATGGCAGGGTATCCAGTTAATGCAAAAGCATTGAGTCACGCTACAGTATTCCGTATTAATGCTAAAAAATATCTTCAAGTGTTGAACAATTCACCTGAAGCCTGCCTCAAAGTTATTGGACGTTTAAGTGCTCGCCTGCATTGGTTGATGAATGAAATGGAGCGTTTAAGTCTACACAATGCGTCCTATCGTTTGATTAGTTATTTACTTGAAGATATTCCCAATGGAAGTATTGAAAGAACCGAAGTAAAACTGGGTGCGCCAAAACGTATCATTGCTTCAAGGATATCAATTACTCCTGAAACCTTTTCACGTACCCTGAAAAATCTCTCAAAAGATAAATTGATAGAAGTACATGATGAACATATTGTGGTAAATGATCCTGCCAAATTAAGAGAAATGTTATTCATATAAATAAAACAAAGTACCAATATAACCTTCTTAATTCGAGTTCTTTGAATCAAAGTTTTTCGCATTCATTTATTCTTTATTTTTTTCAAATCAACTATTTCAAAATCTAACTTCAACTAAAAACTCATTATTTAATCAAAGTTTGATATATATCAACTCTAACTGGCGCTTGTTGATACACATCAAGGCTTAAACTTTTTGGTATCACTATATTAACGGTGAGAATTAACTCCCCTAAAAAATATTATTGGTGAAGATTATGAGATTGAAACTAGCAGTATCCGGTAGCAAATTACTTATGTTGACGGCCTTGGCTTTTGCGGTGCAACTTTCCTATGCTGAAACAGTGGCTGCACCCGATGCGGCTAAAACAGCCGCTCCGGCTGTGGGTGAGAAAGGCGAAACCAAGTATGAAAGTGCTCCAATAGGGATTGATCCTGCATCAACCAGAGATACACTTGACCCCAAAGCGCCTCCAATAACGCCAGAAGAATTTGAATTTGCCAAGAAAACCTTCTTCCAGCGTTGTGCTGGTTGTCATGGTGTGTTGCGTAAAGGCGCAACCGGAAAACCATTAACACCGGACATTACTCAAAAGCGTGGCACTGCAGTACTTACCGCTTTAATTACGTATGGTTCACCAGCAGGTATGCCTAACTGGGGAACATCGGGCGATCTGACAAAAGAAGAAATCGACATAATGGCGCGCTACTTACAGCACGAGCCACCTACGCCTCCCGAGTGGAGTATGCAGGATATGAAAGATTCCTGGAAGATCGTAGTCAAGCCTGAAGATCGCCCTAAAAAGCAAATGAATAAACTTGATTTGACTAATCTCATGTCAGTAACATTGCGTGATACTGGTGAAATTGCTTTGATTGAGGGTGATAGTAAAGAAATTGTCAGTATTATCAAAACGGGTTACGCCGTTCATATTTCTCGAATATCTGCATCAGGTCGTTACCTTTTTGTTATTGGTCGTGATGCCAAGATTAATCTAATCGATTTATGGATGGAAAAACCAGATACCGTTGCGGAAATTAAAGTGGGTCTGGAAGCGCGTTCTGTTGAAACCTCTAAATTTAAAGGTACCGAAGATCAATATGCTATTGCTGGATCATACTGGCCTCCGCAATTTGCCATCATGGATGGTAATACGCTAGAACCTCTACAAATTGTTAGTACTCGCGGCATGACGGTGGATACCAAGGAATATCATCCAGAGCCACGTGTTGCAGCTATTGTTGCTTCTCATGAGCATCCTGAATTTATTGTCAATGTGAAAGAAACTGGCAAGATTCTGATGGTGAACTATTCAGATATCGAGAACTTGAAAATAACCAGTATTGGTGCAGCACGTTTCTTGCATGATGGTGGTTGGGATTCGACTAAGCGTTATTTCTTAACGGCCGCGAATCAATCGAACAAGGTTGCGGTAGTAGACTCGAAAGAAGGCAAGCTCACCGCATTGGTTGATGTGGGTAAGATTCCTCATCCAGGTCGTGGAGCTAACTTTATTGATCCTGAGTTTGGACCTGTCTGGGCAACCAGCCATTTGGGCGATGATACTATCTCACTTATAGGAACTGATCCTGTAGGCCATAAAGATCAAGCGTGGAAGGTTGTAAGAACGTTGAAAGGTCAGGGTGGTGGTTCGCTATTTATTAAAACCCATCCAAAATCGAAGAATCTATACGTCGATACAGCATTGAATCCTGCAGAAAAAATCAGTCAGTCTATCGCTGTCTTTGACATAGATAACTTCGCTGCTGGCTTCAAAGTACTACCGATAGCAGAATGGGCTGATTTGGGTGAAGGACCAAAACGTGTGGTACAGCCAGAATATAATAAGGCAGGTGACGAAGTCTGGTTCTCGGTGTGGAATACCAAAGACAAAAAATCTGCATTGGTGGTAATCGATGATAAGACCCGAAAACTTAAAAAAGTGATCGACGATGAACGCATCGTAACACCAACAGGCAAGTTCAACTTGACCAATACCTTGCACGATATTTACTAGACCTCCTCCTTGAAATATTAGCAAAGTATTAGCCCCCTACCTGTAAAGGAAGGGGGCTTTTTTATAACTACAAAATACAGGTTATATACAATTGTTAACTAGACTGTTTCTTCTATTAATGCTTCTATCTCAACTCTCAATTTTTGCAGATAGCGTCACGCCACAATTCAGCATAACAAAACAAAGAATAGATACTCAGGAAAGCATCAGTGATTATGCGATATCTGCAAATGGTCAGTACTTATTGGTGGTACGTAAGCAGTCACAAATTTTAGAGTTGCTGAATGCCACAGATTTCAGTTTGATAAAATCCATGCCAATACCAAAAAAGGAGATGGCTCAACATAATAAAAAAATAGACTTTATTTATAATGCTGTTTCTCGACAAAGTTTTATCATTGGGATGGGTAGTAGTAACCTGATTTGGGAAATACTCTACGAAGAAAATCCTTTGCCAGTCTATAATGGCTTAATGCATGACTATCGAATGAGTGAGGGGCTGGTAAAAGACGAGAGTGATTTTCCGGTTAGGATAATAAAACCTGCCAGCAGAACCAATATCCCTATTTCTTCCTATTATTTTTACCCGGTTAGTGGATTGTTCTTTATCGCCAGAGATAAAAAAGTTGAGGTAATTCAGCTGGATGCGCGCCAAACCATTGCTACAATTACTCTTGAGCAGATTCCTAATCTTGCAGTAAGTAGTGTAAACATTTTAAATGACACCCCCCACCTTTTAGTGCCTTTTTTAAATAAATCGGGCGTTACAAGCATAAATATGAATTCCTGGACTGTTACTGAAACAAAGTAACACAGTAATTCCTGATCATTTTATTCTTTATTATTTAATTTTCTCTTTAAGATCATAAACTATTCGATGCGTGCCATGACAAAGAGCGCAGGCTTTTACAGCAAACTCTCCAAGAGGGCGACCACTATTACCAGTTTCGATTGAAGCTTGTAATTTATCCATCAACACCGTTGTTTCTTTGCCTAGGTAATAGTCTCTTGCCTTGTCACCCTCATGACAATTAACACAGCTAGAACGCAATGTGGTCATTTTTTTTTCTAGATCATTAAATGCAACTTTGGCTTTTATTTTATTATCATCATCGGCATAAATTTTAATCCGATTTACATCGCGCATTAGCAGCTTCATGAAGTGATTGTAGTCAGTTTTTTCTTCATTCAATAAAATGCTAATTTGACTGTAATCAGGAACACGATAGATTGCGGCGACCTGAGTCCGGTAATCTTCGTGGCAGTCTCTACAACTTTTCTGTAATTTTTTTATAGCCCTTTCTATAGCTTTAAAATTACCCTGTTTAGCTCCAAGCTCTAATTGTTTTGCTCCTTTTAGATTAATCTCACTTTTCCATTCAGGCACCATATCGGGTATTTTTCGATAATGTTCGACAAATTCAGCAACCCATTTTTGTGTGTGTACCAAATCCTCTTCTGCTCTATATTGGTTAATAGCTTGTAATTCTCGTCGAAGTTTAAACATATTATGTTGAAAAACATTACGTTTATTGCCTGGCTTATACCATTGCTGGAGTGAGGCAGGTGGTTTTTTTAAAGTTACATTTTCTTTCGCCGATACTGACAATAAAGGCAAACTGAAAAGAAATAAAATAAAGAAAAACGGTTTGTATGTGCAACCGTGATTGTGTGTTAAAAAAGCGATACTTTTCATGTTTATAATGTCATATCCATAATGTGATTTTTAAGGGAAGTCGTATTGGTTGATTTTAAATAACATTTTAAACAGACAATTGATAGTCAACTCAATGTACCCAATTTGAAAAAAGTATAAATGTTGCAAGTAACATAGATAATAACTTATTAAAAGTAGAAGGGTATTCAAGTACACCACCCCCTACCTTTTTATATGTTTTTGTTCATATCAAAAACATACACACCCTTCGGGTCCTCGCCATTGCACTGCAGCGTTGTCTTCGCTGAGCTCCAGCTGTCACTTTTTTAAGCGATGGCGTATTACTGACTTATTAGCAGTATTGATTGAAAGAGGTTATTCCTGAAGTTAAACTGTGTTAACTTGTCTTGATATATCTCAAGGCAAGCAACTAGCGAAATCGATATAAACAGCTTGTACAGTATTAAAACATAGTTAAAATTTAACAAATAATTTATAAACAGGAGCACGACAATCATGAGTATAAAATTATCTACTACCGCCACACTGATTTTATCTGCGGCACTAATTTCGATCAGCAGTGCTTCATTTGCAGCTGATGGAAAAGAACTTTACACAACTAAAGGCTGTCTTGCTTGTCACGGTGCAGATGCAAATACACCGATGACGCCTGCTTATCCAAAATTAGCAGGTCAGAGTAAAGAATATACTGAACAACAATTGAAAGATATCAAGAGTGGTGCGCGTAGCAATGGTCAGTCAGTTGTAATGAAAGGCATTATGGCTGCAGTTAGTGATGAAGAAATTACTGCACTTTCGTTATATCTTTCTACATTATAATGAATCAAATAAAAAATATCCGAGAATAAAAAAGCCCCAGCACAAGCTGGGGCTTTTTTATCATAAGAAATAATCATCCGGTCTGCTTAGAACTTTCCTCGCAACTCCAAAGCCAAAGTACGTGGATATTCTTCATGCAGGAAAGCTGCTGATTTATCTTCCAGGCGTACATCGGTCAGATTATTAACACGAATAGCCAAGTCTAAATTCTTATTCAGAGACCTGCTAACACCAGCATTCAAAAGGGTATAGCCAGGAACATCTGCTGAAACGTTATTTTTTTCTATCGTTTGACCTGATAGATATTCTGCATTTAGGCTCCACTGCCAGCTATTTATATCCCATGTGATACCACTTGAGAGTGTATGTTGGGCGCGCTGATTTAAGCGAACACCATCTCCATCTTTAGCATCTAGGTATTGATAAGCAGCATTCAGTGCTAACCCTTCTTTCAACAAAACCTTGGTAGAGATTTCAGCACCTCTTAATCGAGCTTCACTGATATTCTGATAGGTTCTATTGGTAATCGGCCCCGTTAGTTCAATTAGGTTTTTAACTTTATTGTCGAACACAGCCGTATTAATACTGTATTTGTCGGTGCTGTAGTTTGCACCTAGCTCAAACGCGTCACTGGTTTCAGGTTCTAATTCAGAGTTTCCGGTGATATTGATTATGCCGATTGAAAATACATAATCAGAAGAAGCCTGTTTAATCGTAGGTGCGCGAAAACCATGGCCATAGCTTGCTTTTAACTTTAATTTATCAGTAGCGCTCCAGACGACGGAAGCGCGTGGGCTGACTTCACTGCCAAAGGCTTCATGGTCATCAAATCTAGCGCCTAGAGTAATCAGGGTACTGTCTGTGATGTCTATTTCATCCTGAAAATAAACTGAGTTAAGCGAGAAATCATCTTTGTTGTTAATCAAATTGGAGTTTTCCAATTCTTCAATACGATGTTCCATGCCCGCAGTAATTAAATGCTTTTCTCCTAATGGAACGCTGATATTACCTTCCACAACGGTATCCGTGAGCTTTTGTGGGGCAGTCGCTGCAACGCCATTGGTTGCTTTATTGTTAATATCGATTTTGCTTTGATAAGCACGGAGAGAACTTGTGGTTTTACCAATGGTTCCTTTCCAGCCCAATGAGAGCTGATCGCGTTCGATATCATACTGACTTTGATAGAGTGTATTTGTACGGGTAGCGGTGTCATACCAGCGGTCTTCCTCACCTCTGCTATATTCTAGTTCGATATTGTGGTTTTCGACGGGTTGCCAGTCAGCGCCAAGCGATAATTGTTGTTTTTTACGACCTTCAATCGCAGACTGTCCCGGGTTAAGTTTGCTTTCAACAGAAGCGCGTCTGGTATGTTGAGCGCCTACACTTAATTGAAGATTATCAGTGACGCCACCACTAACATTGAAATCAGCATCATGGCCATCTCCATCGTCATTACGATCGCCATTTGCTAGTCGGCTGGTTAGTTTTACATTTCCCGTCAGTTTTTTTCCAGGTCTGCGGGTAATTATATTGATGACACCACCCAAAGCATCAGCACCGTACAATACCGACATCGGACCGCGAACCACTTCGATGCGATCTATTTGGTTCGTAGGAACCCAGTCGTATTGGTAATCGGTATTCGGGCCAAGCGTATCATTACTTCCAGGAATACGTTTTCCATCGACTAAAATCAGCGTGTGTCTACTTTCTAAACCGCGCAGGCTCAGCGTTTTTCTACCACCAGAACCGATACCTTGCATACTGATTCCAGCTGTTCCGCGAATTAAATCGAGTACACTCTCGCCACCTTTTTGCTCAATTTCTTTTCGATTGATTACAGTAACACTACCGGGAGCTTCTGCAGTATCAATCTCAGAACGAGTTGCGGTAAAGATGACTTCATCAAGAATATCACCATCAGCAACAGCGACTCCAGTTGAAGCGGATAGCAGACTTATTAATAAAACTTTTTTCATGGAGGAATCACTCATAATTCTTTATTAGGAGAACTCAGTAAAACAGAGTGAATTGTTTGAAGCATTGATCTATGTTAATTGATTGTTGATCTGAAAAACATCGAAGAATATTGATATAGTTATTATTTTATATATTTATCAGTACGTTATGCTAGTAGGCATAAAAACTCAATCCCCAACTTTTGAAGATCTTTTGATATTTGTCAATAAGCAAAAAATACACCCCCACCTTTTGGGCTTATTTCATTATTCAAACAAAATCTGAAAACTCATCAGTATAAATATGATAAAGAGATAAATTTCACATATATTTGAAAGACTTTTTCTGTACTACAATTGATAATAAAGAAGAAAATATGCAATTGCAAACAACAGGGAGATCAATTATGTGTGATTTAGATGGGTGTGGTGATCAGAGCCACCTACCAGAAATTAGAAGTTAAACCAGAAGAAAGACGTTTATTTTTAAAAGGACTAGCGAGTTTGCCTTTGGCATCAGTACTGGCTTTTCCTGAGCTATCTCAGGCGGCAGCTGCAAAGCTCGATAACGTGTCGATTAAACTGGCAGATGGTACAGAAGTGAATGCGGCAATTGCATTACCAAAAGCCGAGAAAGCACCTACTGTACTATTGATTCATGAATGGTGGGGTCTGAATGACCAAATCAAAGCAGTCGCTGCCGAACTGGCGGAAATGGGTTATGTGGCTTTAGCAGTCGATTTATATGGCGGAAAAGTAGGTACAGACGCACCATCAGCCAAGGCATTGATGTCTGCTGTTGATAAAGATAAGGCAACTGAAACGTTGGTTGGCTGGGTTGATTATCTTAAGAATCACAAACAGTCTAGCGGCAAAGTCGCCACCATGGGTTGGTGTTTCGGTGGTGGCTGGTCGGTGAACGCATCGATCGCAACCCCTGTCGATGCAACCATCGTCTATTACGGTTACGTTACACAAAAAGCAGATCAGCTTAAATCATTAAAAGGTCCAGTGCTTAGGTCACTTTGGTACACAAGATCAAAATATCAATAAAGAAATGGTTGGTGGTTTTGAAGCTGAAATGGAAAAAGCAGGTAAGAAAGACTCACTCTCAGTCAATTGGTACGATGCCAATCACGCTTTCGCTAATCCGACAGGTTCAAGATACGATGCAGAAGATGCTGCAACGGCCTGGAAACGAACTACGGAGTTTTTGAAGACCAATCTTAGTTAGGCAAATTTAGTAATAAAACAAAAAAAGTGCCTAAAAGTAGGGGGGTGACAATTATAAATGACACCCTCCAACTTTTAGCTTGTTTTTTAGTCAGATTGAAATAGATCTGTTATCTACGTTTTCTTCATCACATAGACATTTGCTTTAATGTTTCTTCCAGGCAAATGGTCTCCATATTTTTTCAATAACAATTCAAAGTTGTTGTTTTTAATCTGTTGATTAATCGCAGCTTCAAAACTTGAGTCTTCAAGGGTGTGATCGTTAAATGAAAAAACAAACAAGCCATCTTTGTCTAGTTTTTTGAGGACTGAATAGAACACTTCAATAGGAGCAGCGCCTGCACCAATAACACCAATGGCGCTAATAGCATCATAGGTACCAGGCTTAAAGGGAAAAGGGTCATCAAGATCAGAGAGCCAGAGCCGATCATAGATGCCCCGTGTTTTAGCGACTTTCAACATCTCACCATTGATGTCACATCCATCAATGTGAGTAAACCCTGTGGCTGATAGGATTTTTCCGGATAGACCTGTTCCACAGCCAATATCTAAAATTGAGATATTAAGATTTGGTGTAAAGCTTGCTAACGCCTTACTGCAACGATTCGGAGTGATATAACCATTTTCAATAATTTCTGCATCATAGGTTGCCGCCCAGTCAGAGTAAAATTTCTGGGTATCTTCTACTGTCTGGAGATCATACGATCGTGAGAGATGGTTCTTATGTTTAGGCATATTGTTAATTTGATTACAGTATTTATAATGTAGGAACCTTGTGCTGAGTTTAGCGCGTTATTAGGGTTATACGAAGTATTTAGATATTAAAAGTCTTTAGGCATTTTTTTTAAATAAACAATCTGCTTGGATGAAGTTGCATAAAGTCTAACCAGGCTTCACTAGGCTCCCAGCTGGAAATTATAGGGATTATCTGTTCTTCAGATCGATGCAAAACACTGCGTTGATAATGCTGCATAAAAGCAGAAATTCTATAGTTTAAAGCACAGTGCACCCAGATTTTATCACCTTCCAAGATACTCATCTGCTTAAGAAATATTTGCAGATGTTCCTTCGTCGGAGCATCAAAGGGGACAGGAATATGAAAGTAGTTCATTCCTGCTTCTGCTACAAAGCTACCTTCTTCTGGTAAGGCATTATCTGAATCGTGCATCGCAAGGTTTATTACGTGTTGGAAACCCGCATCTGCAATGGTTTGAAATTCGAAAGGGGTAGGTTGACCTGAAGTACTTATAGAGTCAGTTATTTCAATGAAGTTAAAAATGTCTTTAATATTCATTTTCTTAGTATGTGACCAGAACAAATGTCATACAGTAGGGGGAGGCTCTATTTAAATTCTATTAAATAAAGCTTAGCCTCACGCTTTAATAATCAGATCTTTTAACAGAATCTTTCGATTTTCTCTGGAAGTTATACAGCGCCTTTTTTTGCTCTGGCAAATCTTCTACCTCGCCGGGTTGAAATCCGCGCTCTTTAAACCAGTCTATTGATTGCGTAGTTAACACTAATAATTGACTTAGCTTTAGATTCATCGCTTCCTGACTAATGCGTTTTAACAGTCTATCGCCACGTTCGCCGCCTTTGTAATCTGGGTGTACGGCAAGACATGCGAGTTCAGCCATATTTGTCTTTGGAATCAGATATAGGGCGGCACAGGCAATGATTTTTTCATCGCGTTCGATGACACTGAATTTATCAATTTCGAGTTCCAGCTGTTCGCGTGAACGTTTAATCAGTGCGCCTTTTTCTTCCAATGGCTCAATCAAATCGATAATACCGCTGACATCTTCAGTTTTAGCCTGACGAATATTTTCATACTGGCTGGCGTTGAACATGGTGCCGATACCATCGCGTGTATAGATCTCTAACAATAAACCGTCTTTGGTTTCGGTGCTGACTAAATGCACTCGTTGAACACCGTCGTGCATCGCGGCTTTAATGTGATTGAGTAAACGTTTTTGTTCCGGATTCGCTGCGATAAAACTATCAAGCTGTTGCAGGTCTACATCGAGTGTAGGGGTGGCAGCATCCGCATGGATGAAGATCAGTTTGTCAGCCTGTAATGATTTTGCGGCAAAACTTGCCACATCCTCATAACGCAAATTAAATGCTTCACCTGATGGTGAAAACCCAAGTGATGATAATAAAACAATGCTGCCAGCTTCGGTTAATTGCTTGATCAGTTTGGCATTGATTTTCCTAACCGTTCCGGTGTGTTGGTAATCAGTACCATTATGAATACCTAACGGTTGCGCCGTAATAAAGTTACCTGAGAGCACACCCAGACTTTCATTAACAACGGGTGGCATACTCAAAGCGTGGCTAAGTTGGTTTTCTATCTCAACCCGTAATGCGCCAATCGATTCTTTGGCAGTTTGCAAGGTTACCGCATCAGTTACCCGCATATCGTCAACCACTTGAATGTCGTGATTGAGTGCTTGCAGATGCTTATCTACTTGTGGGCGTGCGCCATGCACCAATACAATCTGAGTACCAAGCGCAGAAAGAATCGCGATATCTTCGATCAGTTGTGAAAACTTCTCGCACTCGATCACCTCACCGGCAAAGGCGATGACAAAAATCTTGCCACGATGCTTGTGGATGTAAGGTGCCGCCTCCCGAAGAAAGTCGATGCGTGAGTTATTCATATCTTTTTTACAGCTAATTTATGGTTTAAAAACCACTGAAAGCATTTTCTATCCAGTCGATTTTCGGCTTATTGTTGATATTATCGCCTTCTATGGCAACCACGTCAAAACGCATAGACGATTGGGGGGCATTCTGCTGCTGATAGGCAAGCGCCGCTTTAATGATTCTTTGCTGCTTTTTGGGTGTCACACTGGCAGCCGCTCCTCCAAAATCATCATTTTTACGGTAGCGTACTTCGATGAAAACGAGTGACTCGTTAGAGTTTCTGGTATCAAGCATAATCAAATCAACTTCACCGGCTTGAGTGCTGAAATTCTTCTGTTGAAGAATTAGTCCTTTATCGATGAGGAAGTTGCACGCAAGCTCTTCGGCCTTATTGCCCTGTTTTCTTTTGGCGGTGAGTTTGTTGGCGGCAGATTTCTGAGCGTTTAATTTAAACGACTTTAACTTATCAATCTGTTTCGCAAACAATGATAGCTGCTTGGCCACTAGAGATTAGCCATTAAGAGCATAGACACAATAGCTAGCCACCATAAGGCATTACAGCGCCCTTATTAAATCTGGCCAGGCGAGATTTACGGTGTAGGCTTCCATCCTTATTCAGGCTGATGGTTCCTGTTTTGCCGTTAATTGAACTGCCATAAGCTTTCAGTGATTCGGTGCTTGAAGATAGTGTATAGGCATCCATACCCATCGCATATAAACGCGGGAAGCTACTTGCAGCTTTATTTGTGCGTGCTGCGCTTTCTAGCACCCAGGGCGTTTCTGTAAAGATCAAACCTTCCAGTACCGAATCTTTATCAACATCTGGCAAGCCGCTATAGACATGCGAAGTCGCGTAGATGGGCAATGATCGAACCTGCTGGCGTAAGTCTGGGTATAAACGTCTAGCCTGTGTGGGTGAAGCGGCTATCAAAATGGCATCCAGTTCATTTTCGCGTGCGCCGACACTTTCTGCAGTCTTGGCATAACTAATTGCTTTATCCCGATAACTCTCGATGATTACAACTTTACCTTGTCTCTCGATAGCTGCGGTACGCATCGCATCTTGCAAACGTCTACCCCATGCAGAATCCGGGGTCAAAATGGCAACGCGCTGCTGGCCTTTGCTCAAGGCATATTGAACAATTTGCCTGGCTTCATCTTCTGGAGAAAGGCCAAACTGATAGAGGTTGCCCGAAGTGTTTTGTAAACCGTCAACGTAATTCAAACCAATGGTAGTCACTGGCGTAGTGCTTTTAGACAGGCTACTCAATGCAGGTTTAATAAATGGCCCAATAATTGTTTGTGCTCCTCCGTTTAGTGCCGTTTTGTAGATGCCATCAATGCTGCCACTGGATGTGTTTAGCACTTTGATTTCGCTATTGTTCGGGTTTAATTTGTGAGCATCCTGAATGCCGCTAAGTAGAGTTTTACCTATACCCGCAAGGTTTCCTGTAAGGGGTAACAGCACTGCAATTTGTTTTTTCGAGCTCTTTGCTGGCTTAGCACTGCTTGCAGGTGTCGGACTAACTGTGGTTGTTTGAGTTTCTGCTGCGTAAGGTGTAACCACAGTAGTTGGTGCAACATTCAGCAATTCAATCGCTTTATTTTTACCCGGATGATTCGGGTTTTGTTGTAACCAGGAAGCAGTGTCACTACGTAATGATTTCTTCAGGGTAGTGTTATTACTGCTAGAAATTTTGCCAAGTTTCGCCAGTGTTAGCCAGTTTTTAAGCACAGCCGTGGTTGATTCTACCAATGCCTTCATCGAGCTGGTAATTAGGTATCTGCTGCGCATGGTTCCAGATGCGATCATGGTTTAGATCAATCTGGTATTGCTCTTTAAGGCTTGGCTCCTGAAGGACTAACTCTTGTACTAGCGCCAGTTTGTCACCGCTCGATTGTGCGGCACTCATGCGTGCATTCAATATTTTAGTACCAAGCTCCGCCGGTAAGGTATTCACACGCTGTGGAAGAATACGCAACGTCTCGCGGTAGTTATTATCGTTTAAAGCAAGCTGCGCCTGGGTGAAGCGAAAACGAGCCTGATTTTCCGTATTTAAACTTTCGAAATTAACAGGTCCTAAATAGCGTTGAGTGAGTGGCGTATCTTTTAATGCCGCGGCTAATTCAGCGGCTTGTAAAATCAGTCGCTCGCGTTCAGGAGATCGGTAATTATTCGATGCTGCAAAATAAGCTGCCGCCGCTTCACGTTTTTTGCCTTGAGTTAATAGCGCATTAGCCTGTCCAATATCCTGACCTGCCGGTAAAGAGTAATTATCAGCTCGGGGTAAAGGTAATTGCGGTACAATATTCGGCAGTGACGCACAGCCGCCAAGCATCAAGACAGTAAGAAGTAACGAGCTAACGCTAGCCAGTTTACTTTTCATAATAAATCCCCATTTATTTTTTAGTTCGCAGTTTTTAGTTTGCTGTTTTATTAGTTTGCGTAGTTATTAGTTTACACAGTTACTAGCACACACATATTTTAAAATGTATAAAATTTAAGCAAAGCCAGATAAGAATATATCATTAATGACGACAAAAAACACAGACACAGGTCACGGTATCTTATATATCGTAGCGACACCCATAGGCAATCTCGGTGATATCACCCATCGAGCCATAGAGACATTGAAAAAGGTCGATAAAGTGTGCGCAGAAGACACCCGAAATACGCGCAAACTGCTGACCCATTTTGGTATTCAAGCAGACTTACAAGCGCTGCACGATCATAACGAGCAACACAAAATTGCACAGATTAAAAACTGGTTAGATGCAGGGGAGAATATTGCACTCGTCAGCGATGCAGGAACTCCATTGATCAGTGATCCGGGTTACCACCTGGTTAATGAGCTGGGAGCTGAGGATTATCGAATAGAACCGATTCCTGGCGCGAGTGCAATAATCACCGCGCTTTCAATCGCAGGCTTACCCACAGATCGTTTTACCTTCGAAGGCTTTCTACCTGCAAAGTCAGTCGGCAGAAATAAAGCACTACAGGCGAATGTCAAAGAAACGCGTACTCAGGTTTATTACGAATCCAGCCATAGAATCGACCACACCATCGAAGCCATGCACAGCATCTTTGGTGCAGACAGAAAAGTCGGTATTAGCGCGCGAATTAACCAAAATGTACGAACAGGTTTTTCGTGGAGATTTAGCAGGGCTGCTCGATTGGATTAACGCAGACCCAATGCATCAAAAAGGTGAATTCGTGTTAATGGTCGATGGTCACGAAGAAGAAACCGAAAGCGAAGCGATTAATAGTTCCAGCGAAGAATTACTAACAATATTACTGGATGAGTTACCGGTTAAGCAGGCTGCTGCAATAGCTGCGAAGATAACGGGTAGAAAGAAGAATGAATTGTATCGTTTGGCGATGGAGTTGAAAGGTAAGTAATAAATTATAAAAACCATCCAAAAGTAGGGGGGTGGCTTATTAGATTAGATTTATGGGACTTAATCAGAGATCCTTAAGAAGCTATTTAATGCTCCTTGATTGGGCGACTTAAACGGATTTAAAACATGAAAAAACTATTATCCTTAATTGATAAATTAGATTGGACCATCATTATAGTATTGTGTGCGACACTTGGCCTTGCCCCATTTTCACCACCACACATTGTTGAAAAATTATCCCTTTTAATAAACGGTAATCTAATAAAACCAATAGACTGGTTTGACCTGCTTTTGCATGGATTTCCATGGGTTATCCTAGCTTTAAAAGCAGTAGTGCATTTCAAGAAAGCTAATAAAAGTGCCCAAAAGTAGGGGTGGCTTTCTTAGGCTCACCAAGAGCGTTGCGCCATAATTGAGTTAACCGTTTTTATAAAACGGTAACTCACTAAAAACTCCATCGTAGATTCCGCAAGGAATCGTCGATGTGCAGTGATCGAGTAATACCAATATCATTTTAGACATTAGGTCACCCCCCAACTTATAGGCACTTTTTCTTAAATGTCCTATTTAGCCAGCTGCCTAGCCAGAGTATCCATCATCTGTCCCGCGCCATTGAGCGACCAGCCACCATCAACAGGTAAAACAACGCCACTAATATAACTTGCCATCGGTGATGATAAGAACATCGCGGCATTGGCGATGTCGTCTGCTGTACCTAGTTCTTGTAACGGTACTGAATTTTTAACTGCATTTATCATTTCTTCAGAAGGAGCTAATCGCGCCATGCCTTCGGTGTTTTGAATCGGGCCGGGTACGATTGAATTGACTCTGACTTTTTCTTCACCCCATTCCATTGCGAGTACCCGCGTAAGCATATCGACGCCTGCTTTGGCGGCACATACGTGAGATTGTAATTGCATCGGAACAAATGCTTGCGGGGCTGAGATATTGACTACTGATGCGCCAGGTTTTTGCAGGTGTGGATAGGCTGCACGTAATACGTGATAGCTACCCAATAGATCTATATCCACTACTGACTTAAAGGCATTGGGTGACATATCACTGGCTTTTGCGGGAAAGTTACCTGCGGCACCTGAAATCAATACATCAATTTTGCCAAAGAGTTTTTCGGTTTCAGCGAGTGCGTTTTCGACTGCGTCGTAATCGCGAACATCGGCTGAGAATCCTACTGCTTTGGTGCCATAGCTTTGTAGCTTTTCCACGGCTGCGTTTACTTTTTCTTCTGAGCGGCTCATTACCGCGACATTAGCGCCACATGCTGCGAAGTTTTCAGCAATACCTAAATTGATGCCACTGGTTCCGCCAGCAACGAATACGGTTTTATCAATAAACTTTAATGGGTTCGTCATAGTTAGCCTTTTTAAACGTCTTTGTGAAAGCGAGAGTAAATACAGATCGAATCAAGAATAAAAAAGCAAAGTGATGAAGTTCAAGGAGAAGCGCTCCACCACCTTGCATATAACTCTATTATATAGTTTTTTACTTTTTACTTATTTATTCCTATTATTTATTCCAAATTTGTTGAGAGGAAAATGAGCGTAATTTCCCAGATTTTTCATAAAAGAGAGTCGAATAGTGTGCCTATTCGACGAGTTTTTAGGGGGAAGCTGGGGAATTCAAGCCATTTTAATCCAACTAATTTTTAGCAGCGTTCAAATAGCCCTGCCGCTCCCATACCTGTGCCGATACACATAGATACCATACCATGTGAGCCGCCGGTGCGTTGCAAGCCGTGCACCATAGTGGCGGTACGAACTGCGCCAGTTGCACCTAGAGGATGTCCCCATGCAATTGCGCCACCCAATGGATTTACTTTGCTTGGATCGAGGTTAACTTCTTGCATGACGGCGAGTGCTTGAGCAGCGAAAGCTTCGTTAAGTTCTATCCAGTCAACGCTATTTAAACTAACGCCTGTTTGCTTGAGCACTTTTGGAATCGCTTCTTTTGGACCGATACCCATAATTTCTGGTGGAACACCTGCAACCGAGTAACCCACGAAACGAGCTAGTGGCTCTAGGCCAAGCTGTTTCATTTTTGATTCGCTCATTAACACAACTGCGCCTGCGCCATCACTCATCTGCGAGCTATTACCTGCAGTGACACTGCCTTCTGCGGCAAATACTGGGCGTAGTTTTGCGAGACCTTCAAGCGTACTGCCTGCACGTGGTCCTTCGTCTGCTGATACCATCTTTTTCACAATTTGTACGGTGCCATCAGCACCCGGTACGTGTTGTCTTACTTCATACGGAAGTATTTCTGCATCGAAGTGTCCCGCTTCTTGAGCAGCTAATGCTTTCAAGTGGCTGTTTAGTGCGAATTCATCCTGTGCAGCACGGCTGATTTTCCATTTTTTTGCTACGTTTTCTGCGGTGATTCCCATGCCGTAGGCAATCGCGACATCGTCATTTTCAAATATCGCCGGGTTCATTGATATTTTGTGGCCCATCATCGGCACCATGCTCATTGATTCCAGACCACCAGCAATAACGATATCGGCTTGGCCTAAACGAATCTGGTCAGCGGCATTTGCCACACTTTGTAATCCTGATGCACAAAAACGATTTACCGTGTAACCAGGTACGGTATCGGGTAAGCCCGCGAGCAAACCTACAATGCGTGCCACGTTGAGGCCTTGCTCTGCTTCTGGCATTGCACACCCGATAATTAGGTCATCGATTTGTTGTCCTTTTAATCCGCCGCAATCTTCGATCGCGCCTTGCAATGCATGTACCATCAAATCATCTGGTCGCGTTGTGCTGAAAACACCACGTGGCGCTTTGCCAACCGGGGTTCTTCTTGCAGCAACGATATATGCTTGTTCTGTCATTTTATATAATCCTGTAAGTTTGTGATGAGCCCTTTGCACGAGAAAGATGACGGATAAAAATAGCTTAAATTCCCCAGATACTTCCTAAAAATTCGGCGAAGAGCGCTGCTATTCTCCTCATTTTTAAAAAGTATCTGTGAAATTACGCTTATTTTTCTCTCGTCATTTTCTCATCCAAAGCACTCATTATTTTTCTCAACCCCTTTCACTTAACTAAAAAGTGCCTCGTGAAGCATAAATTCTATTTACGTTTTTAAACGACAAAAACGTAATATCATTCAAAAGGTGGGGGGTGTCATTTTGTTTGTTTACGTGGTTAATTACACTCTTAGTTACGTAAAGGCTTGCCGGTATCTAGCATGTGCTTAACACGTTTGTGCGTTTTCAGGTTCTTGATCAAACTGCGGAAACCTTCGCGTTCTATGCGTAAATACCATTCTTCAGTCAGTGGTGTGCCTGTATCGACATCGCCACCGCAGAGTGCTTCTGCCACTTTCACGCCGATTTCCATATCATAATCAGAGATGAACTGGCCAGCATGCATATTCGTCATGGCTGCTTTGATATTGGCAATTGCGCCACGACCCGCTGCGGTAATGGGTAGTTCTGGCTGTGGTCGGTAGTTGGCTGCATCTAAAGCGCGTACCTGACCGATCGCCGCGTGCAGCACTTCATCTTTATTCATCACAATGACGTCAGTTTCACGTAGGAAGCCGAAGTCTTTAGCCTGGTGAGCGCTGGTCGCAACCTTGCCCATGCCGATAACTTCGAAAGCGTTTTTGATGTGTTCAAATACATCGCCACCTTTTGCTGCAATACTCGCGCGGCGTGCGAATTCCATACAGCCACTTGCCGCAGGTATCAAACCAACGCCAACTTCTACGAGACCGATATAACTTTCTAGCGCGACTACTGCACGATCGGTTTGCATCATCATTTCGCAACCGCCACCCAGCGTTAGACCTTGTACACCAGAAACGACAGGTACATTGGATTTACGTAGACGACATAGTGTTGCCTGGAATCGTGCTAGTAACTCATCAAGACCATTGTTGCCCGGGAGTATGCTTTTCATCGCGATCGGCATAAATGATTTTAGATCGGCACCCGCACTAAATGGTGCATCTGGATGCCAGATAACCATCCCACGTAGTTGCTTTTCGCTGATATCGAGCGCTAGATTCAGGCTTTCTAAAACGGGGTCGCTGATGGTGTGCATTTTGGTTTTGAAACTAATGACACCGATATCATCATCGGTTAGCCAGAAGTGACACGCATCGTTTTCAAAGATGGTTTTCTGTTCTGGCTGCTTTGCTCCAACAACACTTTCTGGCCAACGTTGACGCTGGTATACATCGAGTGTGGATGGCGCTTGATATTCATTTGCGCTGGCAGACCATGAGCCTTGTTCGTTATGTACCGCATCGATTTGCGAAACCCACTCAGGCAGAGGGAGCGGACAAGGTGTTTTACCTGCGGCAATATCTTCTTTGATCATATCAGCCACTTTGTTCCAGCCAGCTGATTGCCAGATTTCAAAGGGTCCCTGTTTCCAGCCAAAGCCCCAGCGGATTGCCATATCGATATCGCGTGCGTTGTCGGCTATACCTTCTAACATGTACGCGCAATAATGCATCGCATCACGATGAATACACCAAAGGAATTCATGCATGAGGGTCATTGATATCGCGCAGGTTTGCAAGTCTGTCTGGGTTTCTGAAATCTTTAACGGCTTTTTCAACTTTGCCCGGGATTTTGATTTTACGTTTGCGATAAGAACCATCTTTCGGTTCGAATACGAGTATGTCTTTACCTTCTTTCTTGTAAACACCTTTCCTGGTTTTAGCACCCAGTGCACCATTTTCGACTAATGTATCCATCCACGCGGGTACTTTGAATAGGTGAGCCCATGGATCGTCATGGAGGTTTTCTACCACGCCATTAATAACATGACGCAAGGTATCTAAACCAACCACATCCGCTGTGCGTAAAGTCGCGCTTTTAGGGCGTCCAATTTTGGCGCCTGTGAGTTCATCAACTGTTTCAAAGTTAATGCCTAAACGCTCGGCATGATATAGCGTGGCTAAAATTGAGAAAACGCCGATACGGTTGGCGATAAAGTTGGTGGTGTCTTTTGCTCTGACTACGCCTTTCCCCAGGGTACTAACCAGGAATGCTTCAATTTTATCCATGACATCAGGACGTGTGCCAGGGTGTGCGATGATTTCAACCAGCGGCATATAGCGCGGCGGGTTAAAGAAGTGAATGCCCAGGAACTGATCCTTAAAGGTATCCGGTACGCCTTCTGCCAATAACTCAATTGAGATACCAGAAGTGTTAGTCGCAAGAATGGTGTTTTCATTCAAGTGCGGAGCTAACTTTTTGTATAGGTCTATTTTCCAGTCAGCGCGTTCTGCGATAACTTCAATAATCAGGAAACAATCATCCAGCTTATCCAAATCATCATCGTAGTTGCAGGGGGTAATGAGTTTGCTGAAACGACCTAGTGCCAATGGCTCTGGCTTTTGTTTAGCTAGAGCTTTAATCGCACTTTGTGCTGTGCGCTCTTGCTGTGGCACTCTTATCAGCTGTGGCACCATTATCCTTACCTTCTGCTGGTAAATCGAATAATAGAGCAGGGATGCCTGCATTCGCAAAATGTGCTGCAATTTGTGCGCCCATGACGCCTGCGCCAAGAATAGCGACTTTTTTGATGACTGGTATCTTGTTGATATCAGCGAGGGCAACTTCTGCCATGATTTAAATACTCCTGATTGTTCCCAAAGCTATTCTTCAAAAGAAAAATAGCCTAAAAGGTGGGGGGTGACTTTTTGTTATGTTCTTTAATACGAACGAATTTACTAGCGTATCAACTGACTTCCTTGAGAGCTGCTTTCTTAGCTCTTGGTTTTTTCATAAGGTACGCGAATCAATTCTGATTCATCAAAGTCATCTACGTTTACAACTTCCATGACTTCGGCATGATGTTCGCTCAATAGTTCAGCTTCTTGATTGCTGATGATGTCTTGTTCAATAGCTGCATCCAGTAAAGCTTTTCCAGAAGTCTTCGGTAAGATTCCTTCTTTTATAGCCGCTTTTATTTTGCTCTGTAATGGCTCTAGTTCAAGACTATCAAGGAATATACGATTGGCTTTAGCTAATGGATTCAATTCTACAAGCTCCATATATAAACCATCAGTCAAACGATCTCTTGATGCATTGTTTGTGCTAATCACCTCTACAACTTCTTTCTCAAGGTTGTCTGAAGGTGCTTTAAAGCGTCGGCCAATAGGGAATGCCGCTGTCTTAACCATTGTTGCAACTGCACGGTTCGGAAAGTTGGCCATTAACTCATCAAAAGCTACTTGATATTCGTGAAGCAGATGATCCAAGGACCACTGAACAATCGGCCATTCCTCTTCGTTATAGTCGGTATCCTTGTGATGCTTAAGTACCATGCTGGCAAGGAATAGGGTGCTGAGTAAATCACCTAAACGCGCAGATAGATTTTCTTTGAATTTAAGTTTTGCGCCTAAGCTCAACATTGAAGCATCTGCCGCTAAAGCGAACACACCACTCAAACGATTGATGTGTTTGTAATAAGGGTCAGCATTCTTATTCTCATTAATGCTAGCGCCAGGGAATCCCAGACCTAATACTAATGAACGCGCGAAGTTAGTTGCGCCATAACCGATGTGTGCAGCTAACGTTTTATCAAAGCCTTTTAAGGTTTCTTGATTATCTTCTGCGTGGGCTAATTCCATTTCTTCCAATACATACGGATGAGAACGGATAGCACCTTGACCAAAGATCATTAGGTTACGCGTAAGGATGTTTGCACCTTCGACGGTTATCGCTACAGGAACTGATTCATACAAAGCTGAAATATAGTTGCTTGGTCCTTTCATCACTGCCTTGCCACCGTGAATATCCATCGCATCAATCACACACTGGCGCGCCATTTCGGTACAGTGATATTTAAGTATCGCTGAAGGTACGCTCGGCTTGTTGCCATCAACAATCGATTGGATGGTCTGGATACTTGCCGCTTCAATAATGTAGGTTAAGCCAGCCATGCGAGCGAGTGGCTTTTGTACGCCTTCGAACTTGGCGATGTTGACGCCAAACTGGCTGCGTAAGTTTGCATAAGCACTGGTACCTAAAGTACAACGCTTACTGATTACCTGACCTGTAGTAGGTAATGTAACTGCGCGGCCTACTGATAAACAGTTGACCAACATACGCCAGCCTTTACCGGCCATTTCTTTGCCACCAATGATTGAATCAAGTGGTACAAAAATTCCATCACCTTTGATTGGACCATTTAAGAAAGCATCACCAACGGGTAGATGTCTGCGGCCAATTTCTAAACCTGGAGTAGAACGAGGAATAAGGGCACAAGTGATGCCGTAATCGTCAGTGTCGCCGATTAATCCATCTGGATCTTGTAGGCGGAAAGCCAGGCCAATCAGTGTTGCGATAGGTGCTAAGGTAATGTAACGCTTAGAGAAGGTAAGTTTGATTCCGAGTACTTCTTCGCCTTCATACTCTCCCATACATACCACACCAGTATCAGATATTGATGTTGCATCTGAACCCGCTGTTGGACTGGTAAGGGCGAAACAGGGAACTTCCTGACCACTAGCTAACCGTGGTAAGTAATATTCCTTTTGTGCTTCTGTGCCGTATTTTATTAATAGCTCCCCGGGGCCTAATGAATTTGGAACACCGACTAGATAACTGATACCACTACCTGTATTACTTAGCTTAAGGAGTACTTTAGATTGCGCTACTGCTGAGAAATCCAGACCACCATATTTTTTTGGAATAATCATTCCCAGGAATCCATTTTCAAGCACATATTTAATAATGTGATCTGGAATAATGCTCCAGTCGTGGTTGATTTTCCAGGCATCTGACATGCGTGATAGCTCATTCACCGGACCATCCAGGAACGCTTGTTCTTCTTCAGTTACTTCTGGTTTCGCTGCGCTTAGTAGCTTGTTCCAGTTTGGCTTGCCACTGAATAATTCGCCATCCCACCAAACAGTTCCAGCATCAATCGCTTCTTGTTCTGTTTCTGAAATAGGTGGCAATATTTTACGTACCATCGATAACATTGGCGCTGATATCAGCTTAGTGCGTACACTCGGAATAGAGAAGACCAAGGTTGCTGCAGTTATTAAAGCAAACACTATGGCTAAAATCACACTAGCGCTGCTAAAAAGTGCAAAGATTGTTATAGCGCCTGCAAAGATGCTTGCAAACATAATGCGATCACCGCGATAAGCAATTGCAGTAAACCCTGCGACAGCGATGAATATTAGTAAAAGGTTTAACATTTTTTTAATCCTGATTTCTTAGTTTAAATGGGCATGGCTTACTCAAAAATATAAAATAGAGCGAGCGTTCGCTTTTTATTAAAGACTGTAGTATGCTTTTTGTCAAGAAAATTATCTTTATTGTGTAAATTCGTTATCATTCACTATCGTCAGTAACTAAGGGTTTATTACGTGTCTTCAGTTTCACCACAAAAACTTCACCAGACATTTACTACTTATAAAGAGTTTGAAGAAAACTTTGAATATAAAGGTGAGCGTTTATATTCAATGATCTTCGAGAGGAATAAAGACAAGATAAAGGTCAGCAAAGAAAAGTTTGCAGTGCGTAATTTACAAAAAATTTTTGATGCTACCTTTCTCTTATCTCCTAAAATTGGCTTTGAAGCGATGTCGTTGAGAGATTTGTCGGCAGAAACCGGCTTGAGTATGGGAGGGCTTTACTCAAGCATTTCAAGTAAAGAGTCGATTGCGATCATCGTCAAAGATGTGGTTGCCGTTATTTGTGAGGAAATAGTAGAAGAGTCTAGGGAGCAGGAAGATACTTTAGAAGCTTTGAGAGTGTTGGTGAAAGGCTATCTTTATGCGTCAACTCTGATGCAGCCTTGGTTTAACTTTTTATATTTTGAAACCAAGTGTTTGCCGCAAATAGACCAGGAAGAATCTAAGAATTTAGAGTTGGCGCAAGTAGGAGAGTTAGAGAAGTTAATTTCTATACTCGCGCCTGACTTAAAATCTTGTCATAAGTCCGGGTTTGTTGCGACTATGGCATTGGCAATAATCCAGGAGCGTTATCTTAAGCCCTGGAAGTATCATCAGGCAGAGCAGACTGTTGATGATTATGCGGAAAGCTGTTTGCAGTTGATTTATCGTGCTGCTTGTCTTGATGAGGTGACCCCTTGTGAGACAAATTTGCAGAAATCTTAAATAAGCGATCCGGTAGGCAACTTTTATAGTTACTTTTGGAATCACTTTGTTACACTGCGTGGGTGAGTTGACCGAGCAATCGCGCTTCAGGCTAGACCTGAATCGAGGAAAGTCCGGGCTCCATAGGGTAGGACGCCAGATAACGTCTGGGCAGCGCAAGCTGACGGCTAGTGCAGCAGAGAGTAGACCGCCTTTTACCTTCGGGTAAAGGGTAAGGGTGAAAGGGTGCGGTAAGAGCGCACCGCACAACTGGTAACAGTTTGTGGCAAGGTAAACCCCGTTCGGAGCAAGATCAAATAGGGATGCAATAGGTGTGACCCGCACTGCATCCGGGTAGATCGCTTGAGGTGTGCGGCGACGTATCATCCAGATGAATGATTGTTTACGACAGAACCCGGCTTATAGGTCAACTCACACTTTAATCTATGGATTTTCAATCCAGAACTCTTACTGTTTAACTGCAAATTTACTTCAGAATAGGTGCGACATTTTTTGCGAAACAATAGTTGATTGTTTGCATTTTATTAATTAGTAAATAATTGCTGGTTCTATGTAATCCTAAGCAATTGAAAGTAAAAAGAAATTAATCCTGGTGGTGTTGGCATGTTATGTGCTTATGAAATGTAAGCATTTGAATGGGTGCTTTTCATCATAAGGAGTTGATATGCTTGCGAGTCATGCGTTGGATCCAAATGAAACAATACTTTTAAATTTGACCGAGACCCTTCTTGGTCAGGAATATGATAGTCAAACAATCTATTGCTAAAATATTGGTATAAAGCGAAGACTTACCAATTTAAGTTTTCTTTATTCTGAAGCTAAAACTGAACAGACTTCCGAAGTACTTTTCTCTGAAAAAAATAATAGAAGTACAAGAACCTTATCTGGCAATGGTGATATACGGTATGGTGGACAAGAGTACCATTGCTATTCTCCCGCAGAAAATTTCGGACATGTTGTTGAGGGTGTGGTCTTATAGTTCTAGATTGGAATTGCTTTGGGCAGCTTTTGCACAACTGAATCATGGAGCAGGAGGAGATGGAGTCGTGTGTTTTCCAGAAATGACTGGATATGATGCAGAATTTGGTTTATCTGCAGCTTTAAGACCGCTCGGATATAGTCATCAAAAAATAGATAATAATTTTCTTCTCTGCAATCCAGCATATTGTCCTTTTATTGTTGCTGAACCTGGTTTAACTCAAGAAGAATTTAGTCATCTTGAGCTTTATTTAAGGAATGGGGGTAATTTGATTTTAAGTTTAGATAAAGTAGCCTTTGAAGGAAGTGCTAGTCAATGCGAGAGTATAACTGAAGATCAAATGTGCTTGAATCACAGGAGAGAAAGCTAAGCCCGGATAACAAAATATTGCATTCGCAATTTAAGATTAAAAAATCATCAAGTGACAAATCTAGCTCACTCATAGAAATTACCTATATACCCATGATTGGAACAAAAAGAATACATACCTAATGTAATATCTAGAGTTTTACTCTATCTATCTAATTAAAGATGTATAACACAGTCCACTTGTGTCGAATTCTTTTCGGTGCCTCTAACTACTTGTCTTTTAAAGAGGTTTTTTACTAAAAGAGTACTTGTTTTGTGGTTAATAAGTGGTAATATGGGAAAATAAGTGTATATTTGTGGTAAATAGTGGTTAATTTGACTTAATCATAACTTGAACTTCTATAAGGATCTAAATAAGAAAGTGTTCAGAGGTATCTCAAATCTAAATTTAGATGCAAAAGGACGGATAGCAATCCCGACCAAGTATCGTGATGAGATAACGTCTGACTTTAAAGGGCAGATGATTTTGACAGTGGATTATGGTGTTCGTTGCCTGGTTTTGTATCCGATGTCGAAATGGGTGGAGACGGAGCAGAATATTCTAAGTTTGCCTAATCTCTCTGAAGCTGCTCGTGAAATTAAGCGTTTAGTGATTGGTCATGCATCAGATGTTGAGATGGATGGACAGGGAAGAATTATGTTGGCGTCACCTTTAAGGGATTATGCAGGCATGGAAAAAAAGTTAATTATGATTGGGCAGGGTGACAAGTTTGAATTGTGGGATGAGAATGCCTGGAATGTAGGTTGCGACAATATGAGAGAGTCTGTGCCGGTAAATATTCAGAATGACGAATCCCTGAAAGGGCTATCAATCTAATGATGGGATGCCCATGTCAGATAAATTCAAACACGAAACGGTACTGCTAGATGAGGCAGTAGAAGCATTAGATATTAAAAAAAATGGTGTTTATATAGATGCCACTTTTGGTCGAGGAGGTCACTCGGCAAAGATAATTGAACAGCTTGGTCCTGATGGGCGAATGCTGTTAATAGATAAAGATCCGCTTGCCATCGCTTATGCGAAGGAAGTTTACGAAGATGATAAGCGGGTTTTTGTTTGGCAGGGGTCTTTCAAGGATTTTCCTGATGCTCTAGAAGAAATAGGGCTTCAAGAAATGGATGGGCTGTTGCTGGACTTAGGTGTTTCGTCACCTCAGTTGGATGACGCGTCACGTGGTTTTAGTTTTATGCGTGATGGCGAACTCGATATGCGAATGAATCCCGATGTGGGTTTGAGCGCTGCCGAGTGGCTTGGCAAAGCCCCAGAAGAAGAGATTGCCAATGTCCTCTATCAGTATGGCGATGAAAGACTCTCGCGACGCATTGCGAGAAAAATAGTGGAGAAAAGAGCAGCTACCCCTATCAGTACAACTCTTCAGTTGGCTGAGATCGTTGCATCTTCTATTCCTAGAAAAATACAGAGAAAAGAACCGGGAAAGCACCCGGCAACCCGTAGTTTTCAGGCTATTCGGATATTTATAAATCGTGAGCTTGAGGACTTAATTGATTGTCTTGATAACTCGAAAGAGTTGTTGGCTACCAAAGGAAGATTAGTGGTGATTAGTTTTCACTCTCTGGAAGATCGAATCGTAAAGCGATTCTTGAAGTTGCACTCCAGTGCTCCAGTGCTCCCTCGTGGTCTGCCTATTATGGAAGATGAAATGTCGACTCCATTATTAAAGTCAATTGGAAAAGCAGTTAAGCCCTCAAAGTCTGAGGTGCAGGTTAATGTTCGTTCGCGAAGTGCCATCATGAGAATTGGAGAAAAGCAATGAGTGTTCAAGACCCGGCTGGAGATCAAACTAATAAACAGCTAACTGTAGATTCAGTGACTAATTGGCAATTGCCATTGTTGGCAATTCTATTTGTTTCAATAGTATTTGTCGCGATTAAAACGGTGGTTCAGCGTCATGAGTCACGAACTGCCTATATGAAGTTGCAAACGCTTGAAAAAGAGAGGGATAAGCTGGCGGCTCAATGGAGTCGATTGAAATTAGAGCAGGGTACCGCATTGAATCAGGTGCGTGTTGAGCAATATGCTCGCTGGGATCTTGAGATGAAAATTCCGAAAGCGTCTGAGATTAGAATCGTAAGAGAGCCGCAAGTCATAAAGAAAGAGGTGGCTTCTAATCAGTCTATTGTTGATGATAAAAACCTATCTAAGGTAAGTCTAAGTGACTAATAGGCGAAAAACTGCCAATAACCGCGTCATTAATAATAGTCGCGCAGCTAATAGACGAAATTCAGCGAAAGTTTCGCCTGTCTATCGTGGTCGACGTTTGATCCTTATGCTTTTGTTGTTGGCAGGTATCTGTGTGTTGCTGATGCGCGCAGCTTATCTGGATGTGTTTCAACAAAGTTGGTTAAAAAAGCAGGCGGGTAAGCGACAGCTTAGAACATTGACGGTACCTCCATATAGAGGAATGATCGTTGATAGAAATGGTGAGGCACTGGCTATTAGTTCTCCTGTTTCTTCGATTTCGATAGATCCTCGAAAGCTTGCAGACGCTAAACGTGAAATGAATAAAATTTCATTAGAAGGCGATGAAAATGGTGCTTTGGCAAAACAAGATCTTGAAATTCTGGATGCAAAACTAAAGGGTGTTGAGCTTTTGTTGGAAATGCCGGATGGGTCATTGCAAACTAAATTGGATTCGATGTCGGGGAAGACGATTTCATTATTTAGGGCGTCATATAGAGCCAGAAAAAGCACAGGAAATTGCTGACCTGCATATCCCTGCGGTAAATGTAAAAAGAGAATATCGTCGTTTCTATCCAATGGCTGAAACCACTTCCCATGTGGTGGGTTTTACTAATATTGATGATCAGGGTATTGAAGGTGTGGAGCGTTCAATGAATGAGCGTTTGGCAGGGCTGTCCGGAAGAAATAGGGTAATAAGAGATGGTCGTGGTCGATTAGTAGAAAGTATTGAAGAAATTGAAACAATGGTGCCTGGTGAAACCGTTCAGCTAAGTCTGGATCATCGCATTCAATATGCCGCTTATAAGTTATTGAAGGGCGAGGTGTACAAGCTTAACGCCAGGTCTGGTTCGGTTGTAGTTCTGGATACGGTGTCTGGTGAAGTCTTGGCGATGGCAAATATGCCCGGCTTTAATCCTAACGATCGTAAATCACTAAAGCCTTATCAATATCGTAATCGTGCAGTTGTAGATGCTTTCGAGCCAGGATCGACATTAAAACCTATCACGATTGCAGCTGCACTGGAGGCGCGCGCAATTGGTGAGGATGTATCGATTGAAACATCTCCTGGTAAGTTTAAAGTTGGGAAGGTTACAGTAAAAGATCCTAAGAACTATGGATCCATCACTCTGTCTAAATTACTTGCCAAGTCTAGTAATGTTGGGGCGAGTAAAGTTGCACTGTTGATGAAATCTAGTGAGCACTGGAAGTTCTTGAATCGTGTTGGTTTTGGCCGTAAGCCCGATGCTGGTTTCTTTAGCGAAACCGAAGGCAAACTGGTTTATTACGATAAATGGGGAAATGTTGATAGAGCTTCTCATGGGTACGGCTATGGTGTGTCGGCAAGTTTGTTGCAACTGGCTCATGCTTATACTGTATTTGCTACAGGCGGAATTTTAAACCCGGTTAGTATCTTTAAAAGAGATAGTCAGCCCCTTGGTCAGCAAGTTATGACGAAAGCTAATGCTAATGCCGTATTAAAAATGATGACCGCTGTAGTTCAGGCAGATGCAACGGGAAAGAATGCTGCTGTAGATGGCTACAATGTTGCGGGTAAAACAGGCACTGCGTACAAATTAAAAAATGGTCGATACAGTAAAGATCATTTAATCGTTAGCTTTATAGGCATGGCTCCGGCAACAAATCCTCGATTGGTTGTTGCGGTAATGATCGATGAGCCAAAGGTAGAGAAAGCCAGTGGGGGTCGTTTGGCCGCACCGTTGTTCTCTAAGATTATGACTAATGCGTTGCGTATCATGGATATCGCGCCGGACAATTTACCCCAGTTAAAACAGGCAAAACCACACTCTCCTTCAAGCTCAACGAGCCCAGTTACGTTTGACTCTCCCAGACATACTGGTTTAGTTGAAAAGGAAGGAGAGGCGTGAATAACCTCAACAGCATAAAATTATCTGAATTGTTACAAGGTATTGCGAATGTGATGCCAGAGATGGATTGTAATATTACATCGTTAACGCTAGATAGCCGAGAAGTCAAAGCAGGTACATTGTTTGTGGCGCTAAAAGGTACGCAGCAACATGGTCTTGATTATGCTGGCGCCGTAGAAGCACAAGGTGCAGCAGCCATAATCTGGGAGTCGGATGGCTTAACTCGAGTCTACAGAATTAGAAATTCCTCAATTTGAAGTTGCAGATTTGCGAGAGTATCTGGGTGAAATCTCAAATCGCTTTTTTGGTTCGCCTACACAGCAACTAAATATGATTGGGATTACCGGAACCGACGGTAAAACCAGTGTTAGTCACTTTATTGCGCAGGCAATGAATGATAGTGCCGTAATCGGAACATTGGGTATTGGTTCACTTTCCGATTTGCAGAATGCAACGCATACAACGCCAGATGTGATTAGTGTGCATAGAAGCCTGGCTACATTAAAAGATAAAAATATCAAAACGGTAGCAATGGAGGTTTCATCGCATGCCTTGGATCAAGGGCGTGTTGCAGGTGTAGCATTTGATGTTGCAGTATTAACCAATCTAAGTCGTGATCATCTTGATTATCACAAAACAATTGAAGCTTATGCCGAAGCCAAAGAAAGACTATTTGATTGGCAAGATTTAAAAGCTATCGTAGTGAATCTCGATGACGAATTCGGAAGAAAAATGGCCCAAAAGCTGGGGGGTGTCATTGCTTACGGTATTGGTCAATTAGCTGATTACCCAGAAGGTTCTTTGGTAGCTGTAAATGCTAACTTTACACATCAAGGCATATCAGCAGATATTCACTTTGCTGGTGAACAAGCTAAGCTAAATGCTTCTGTGCTTGGGCGTTTTAATTTGAGTAATTTGCTGGCAGCTTTAGGTGCAATGCTTGCTTTAGGTGATTCATTAGAGTCGGCCCTTGTAAAATTAAACCAGGTTGAAACTGTTGCAGGTCGTATGGAAAAAGTATCAGATTCGGATGTGTTGGCAGTTGTTGATTATGCCCATACGCCGAATGCATTAGAAACCGTACTTAAAAGCATTACGCGAGCATACGGAAAATAATCTGATCTGTGTGTTTGGATGCGGTGGTGATCGTGATGCGGGTAAACGTCCATTGATGGCTAAAATAGCTGAAGAGAATGCAGATACGGTTATTGTCACTGATGATAATCCTCGTACTGAGAACCCTGAAGAAATTATGAAAGATATCGTAGCTGGTTTTGTTAAGCCTGCTGCGGTAATCATTGAGCACGATCGTGCTATTGCAATTCAAAAAGCTTTAACCCAGGCAAAGAAGGGCGACACTGTTCTGATAGCGGGTAAAGGCCATGAAAAAGTACAGATTCTAGCTAATGGGAGTATCCCATTTAGTGATCGCGAACAAGCAAATAAAGTATTGCAGGAGCTGGCAGCTTAATGGTTACTGCAACTAACAGCTTTTTAAGCTTGTCAGAAATCGCCCAAAAGGTGGGGGGTGTCCTCCATGGCGCTGATTTGATGATCGATTCTGTAGCAACGGATTCACGCTTAGTTAAAAGCGATCAATTATTCATCGCAATCAAAGGTGAACGCTTTGATGCGCATGATTTTGTTGCAGATTTAGCAGGAGTGGCTGGAGCTGCATTGGTTAGTAGAAAAATAGATTGTGATCTACCTCAAATCGTCGTTGAAGATACCCTGCAAGCGTTGGCTGATTTGGCTGCAGCGTGGCGCAACAATTCACTAAGCCAGTTATCGCATTAACGGGCAGTAATGGCAAAACCACTTTAAAAGAAATGATTGCTGCTATTTTGTCTCAACAAGGCAAGGTACTAGCGACTCTCGGCAACCTTAATAATAATATTGGCATGCCGCTGACTTTATTGCGACTTCGTGAAGATCACGACTTCGCTGTAATCGAAATGGGCGCAAACCATTTTGGTGAAATCGAATTTTTAACAACAATTGCACAACCTGACGTAGCTGTTGTGAATAATGCTGGTGCAGCTCACCTTGAGGGATTTATTAATCTCGAGGGAGTGGCAAGAGCTAAAGGAGAAATTTTTATTGGGTTGGGGACTCAGGGAATCGCCGTAATCAATGCAGATGATACATTTGCCGATTATTGGAAGGATTCCAACAAAGACCGCGAGGTCATAGCATTTGGCATTAATAATGAAGCAACAATAAGCGGCCGTTTATTATCGGATGGGGGTCTGATGATAAAAGCGGGTGACAACGAGATTAGGGCTAATCTCAAGTTACTTGGTCGTCATAATGCAATGAATGCACTCGCGGCAGCGGCGGCAACGTCCGCTTTGGGGATCAAGCTGGAGACTATAGTCAAAGGTTTGGAATCCATGTTGCCAGTTAAGGGGCGTCTTGCCCCTGTCGCTGGCATTAATAACTCACAGATTCTGGATGATACATACAATGCAAATCCAGACTCTGTCGCGGCGGCACTCGAAGTGCTCGCGCAAAGAAAGAACACTGTATTTGTTTTGGGTGATTTAGGTGAACTTGGAGAAAATCCTGAAAAAGTGCACGAAAAAATCGGAGAAAAAGCAAAAGCAGTGGGTATAAACCATATGTATTGTTTAGGTGATTACAGCGCTAATGCCTGTAATAGTTTTGGTGAGAACGGTAAGAGTTTTAATGAAATGGACGATCTTTTGAACGATTTAAAGTCAGATCTTCAAGATGACTTGCCTGACAGTACAACAATTTTAGTTAAGGGCTCGCGTTTTATGCGAATGGAAAGAGCGGTAGAAGCATTATCCATTGAATACGGGGAGACAGCTTAATGTTGCTTCCAATTTTTGAATGGTTATCGCAGTTCTACTCAGGCTTCAATGTATTCCAGTATTCAACGTTCCGAACTATTCTGGGTGTTTTGACCGCACTTGGTGTCTCAATGCTTATGGGGCCCTGGATGATTAGAGCGTTGACTAGTCTTAAAATGGGACAGCCAATCCGTGGTGATGGGCCACAAACGCATTTGGTGAAAGCAGGTACGCCAACCATGGGTGGTGCATTAATACTCCTGGGGATCTTGCTGGCAACATTGTTGTGGTCAGATCTAACTAATCATTATGTTTGGGTGGCGCTTTTTGTCACTGTAGGTTCTGGTCTTATTGGTGGATATGATGATTTTCTAAAACTGAAAGAAAAGAGTAGTAAAGGACTCGCTTCTCGTTGGAAATACTTTGGGCTGTCTTTAATCGGTTTTATTGCGGTCACCTATTTATATCTAGTTGCGAAAACTCCCGTGGAAACTACGTTGTATTTTCCGGTAGTTAAAGATTGGTTCTGGGATATGGGATGGATGTTTATCCCGTGGAGCTATCTCGTAATCGTTGGTACGAGTAATGCTGTCAACTTAACCGATGGTTTGGATGGCTTGGCGATTATGCCGACCATTTTGGTTGCAGCTGCTTTAGGTGTGTTTGTACTGGCAGGTGGAAATATCAAGTTTTCAGCCTATTTGGGTATTCCGTATGTGGCAGGTGTTGGTGAAATCCTGATCTTCTGCGGCGCAATTTTTGGTGCTGGTTTAGGTTTCTTGTGGTTTAACACCTATCCCGCACAAGTATTCATGGGCGACGTAGGGGCGCTTTCGTTGGGTGCGGCACTGGGGATAATTGCTGTGATGGTTAGACAGGAATTAGTGCTGTTTATTATGGGTGGAGTGTTTGTCATGGAGGCTGTGTCAGTAATTTTGCAAGTAGCATCTTTTAAACTGACCGGAAGAAGGATTTTCCGCATGGCACCTATTCATCATCACTTTGAATTAAAAGGCTGGGCAGAACCAAAAGTGATTGTTCGTTTCTGGATAATTACTATCGTTTTGGTATTGGTCGGATTGGCGACATTGAAAGTTAGATAAGCAGAGTAATACAAAAACCCTCAGCCGGAGCGCAGCGAAGACAGCAGCTTTAGCTGACCCGAAGGGCGAGTAAAACGAGTCAAAAGTAGGGGGGTGACATTTTAATTTAAATGTAACAAATTAAAAAACTAAGAGATAAGAGAGAAAGTAATTTAAGCAATGAACACGCAACAAAATACATCAGAGACAGTAATTGTGGGCCTTGGCACCACAGGACTTTCTGTTGCGCGTTATTTGGCAAATCAACAACGTTGTTTTACTGTGGTAGATAGCCGCCCAACACCTCCATGCGCAGATGAACTTATAGAATTGGAAAAGTCTGTTGATCTACCCATGAGACATTACTTTGGTAGTTTTGACGGTGAGCTATTTTCACAAGCCAAACAACTTATAGTGAACCCTGGTATCGCAGTTTCTACGCCCGAGATTGCAAAGGCGAAAAACTCTGGTGTTGAAGTGGTCGGTGATATTGAGTTGTTTGCTCGCGAAGTGAATAAAGCTCAGCCTCCGATTCCAGTTGTCGCAATTACTGGATCAAATGGTAAAACTACCGTTACCAGTTTGCTCGATTTTATGGCGAAAAAATCCGGGATCAAAGTCGGCACTGGTGGAAATATTGGTACTCCTGCTTTAGAGCTCTTAGAGAATATTAAAGATAAAGACACTGAGTTGTTTGTATTAGAGCTTTCCAGCTATCAATTAGAAACAACACCGTCGCTGCAAACCTTGGCTGCAGTGATTTTGAATGTCTCCGAAGATCATCTTGATCGCTACGATAATAATATTGAGCAATATGCTCAGGCGAAAGCACTTATTTACAGAAACTGTGAATACATTATTTACAATCGGGAAGATAAGTATTCAACAGATTTTGCAAAGCAAAGTTCATTAGATTCACCGTTGGTTAAATCGCTGGTTAGTTTTGGTTTGAATGAACCTGAAAACAGTGATTTCGGCTTGCGAATGGATACGAACAGCAATGTTGAATGGTTGGTAAAAGGTGAAGAATTGTTATTACCTGTTTCAAAAATCAAACAGCCAGGTCGTCATAATATTGCTAATTCTTTGGCGGCATTAGCGTTAGGTGAAGCCGCTGGCTTAACTATGAGTTCAATGCTTGAAGCGCTTGAAGAGTTTGCTGGTATGGAGCATCGAACTGAGTGGGTTGCAGAAATACAGAATGTAAATTGGTACAACGATTCAAAAGGTACGAACGTAGGGGCGACGCTTGCCGCACTCTCTGGTTTGCCTGGTAAGACTGTGTTGATCGCAGGTGGGCAAGGCAAGGGTGCGGATTTTTTACCACTACAAGATGTCATTAAGAATAAAGCTCGAGCAGTCATTCTAATGGGTGAGGATGCAGAGAAAATATCTGAATTTGTTGATAAATCCATCCCATTGGTTTTTGTGAATAGTATGGAGCAAGCAGTTACAGAGGCTTATAAACTAGCTAAATCAGATGAGAATGACAATGTGCTGTTGTCGCCAGCTTGCGCAAGCTTTGACATGTTTAAAAATTATATCGAACGTGGCCTGATGTTTATTGAGGCTGTGAAGAAAATCGAGCAGGAGGTCATTAGTCAATGAAAGCAATAATCGAAGATTACTGTTCAAACTTCCAGCCTTCCTGGCAGCGTTATGTTGATCGTGGTCTGCTGATGAGCGTCATAATGCTCTTGGGTTTAGGGCTGGTGACTATGATGTCAGCCTCAATTGCTGTAGCTGAGAAAAACTATGGCAATATGTATTTCTTTTTCAATCGTCAGCTAGTTTTCTTATGTCTGGGATTGATTGTTGGTTATTTTGTCTATCGAATAAGAACATCGGTATGGCAACGCATGGGTGCAAGATTGCTGCCGGTCGTTCTCATATTACTGGTCGCTGTGTTGTTACCTGTAATTGGTAAAGAAGTAAATGGAAGTCATCGCTGGATAAACCTTGGACCTGTTTCATTGCAGGTTTCTGAAATGGCAAAGCTGATTATTATTATGTATATGTCGGGTTATTTAGTACGCCATGGTAAGGAATTGGCGCATTCAAATTCTTACAAGCCTTTGATGATCCCATTGGTTGTTTTGGGTGTTACAGATGCCTTGTTAATGCTTGAGCCTGACTTTGGTTCGGTAGTCGTTTTGACGGCTACAGGTATAGCACTTTTATATCTTGGTGGTGTGAAATTATCTCGCTTATCGTTCCTGTTTGTTGGTGCTATCGCTTTGATGATTCCATTGGTGATGATGGGTTATCGTGGGGCTCGAGTTACTGCATTTTTAGACCCTTGGTCACACGCATCAGGAAAAGCTTACCAGACAGTTCATGCGTTGATGGCAGTAGGTGATGGTGGCTGGTTTGGCGCTGGGCTTGGCGCTAGTGTGCAAAAATTATTCTATCTTCCAGAAGCACATAATGATTTTATTTTTGCAGTGTTAGCTGAAGAAATGGGCTTTGTAGGGATTGTATTTGTTCTTTTCCTGTACGCCTGGTTTGTGCAACGAGCCTTTGTTATTGGTTTTAGAGCTGATAGGGCAAAATTAAATTTTGCGGCATATTTAGCATATGGTATTGGTTTCTGGATGGGATTCCAGGTGTTATTTCATATTGGTGTCAACCTGGCTCTATTACCTCCAAAAGGACTTACCTTGCCATTAATTAGCTATGGTGGAAGTAGTCTGCTGGTTACGTTGATGGCAATTGCATTGTTGATGCGTGTGCATCGGGATACTCAAATTGCATTGTTTGGGCTCAGTGATAAAGAAGCGCAAAAAGCTAAAAGTAAAATGATTGAGAAAACTGCTCGTAACAAAAACAAGGCCAGAACAAAGGCGAGTTATGCAAGATAAAACCATAGACAATATGAACAATACTCAGAAAGGCCCAATACTGATTACTGCGGGTGGTACTGGTGGTCATGTGTACCCAGGATTAGCTGTAGCAAGAGCTTTACAAGAGCAGAATATTCCTGTGATCTGGATGGGTACTCATAAAGGTTTGGAAGCCAGAGTGATACCAGAAGCAGGTATCGATATGGTGTATTTATCTGTTAATGGTTTAAGGGGTAAAGGTGTAACTGCTTTTTTAGCTGCTCCATTTCAGTTGATCAAAGCATTGTTCCAGTCCTTAAATATCATGCTTAAGGTAAAGCCTTCAGCAGTACTGGGTATGGGTGGGTTTGTTGCTGGGCCGGGAGGTTTGGTGGCGGCTCTTCTTGGTAAGCCAGTTATCATTCATGAGCAAAATGCCATACCCGGATTGACAAATAAATTACTCAGCAAAGTGAGTAAAAAAATATTAGAAGGTTTTCCGGGAACCTTTTCTAAAAATAATTCGATTGGGATCGGTAATCCGGTTAGACAAGATATTGCATCAATAGCACCACCAACTGAGCGTATGGGTGATCGTTGGGGGCAGGTTAATGTCCTGATTTTTGGTGGTAGCTTAGGTGCGCAAGTACTTAATGAAGTTGTACCGATGGCGTTAGATGAATTGCCCATTGATAAGCGACCTTTAGTCAGACATCAAGCAGGAAAGAATAAAGACCAGGCTACCAAAAATCTTTATGAAAAGATGGGTGTGATAGCGGAAGTCACACCGTTTATTGAAGATATGGCTGAGGCATACGAATGGGCAGATCTAGTGATATGTCGTTCAGGTGCTTTAACTGTGGCAGAGTTAGCTGCAGCAGGTGTTGCTTCAATCATGGTTCCATATCTATATGCTGTTGACGATCATCAGACGGCGAATGCTAAATATTTAAGTGAATCTGGGGCAGGGATCTTGATCTCACAAAATGATCTTACTAAAGAGTCATTATCTGTCTTACTTGTTGAGCTGTGTGGCAATAGAAATAAACTGATCGAAATGAGTATTAAAGCTAGAAAATTAGCGAAGCCAGATGCAACAAAAGAAGTTGCCGCGATTTGTGCAGAATATGCTGGATATGATTTTGATAAGTCAGATTCAAATGATATTGAAAATAATAAATATCAAGATAAACAAGAGAACACGCAAGATGTCATCTCTAATCATAGAAAAGTAAGTGAAGATGATGGCTGGGAAACATTTGTAGAGACAATTGATGGTGATGGGAAGTTAAATGAAAGTAGTATTACAAAAGCTAATTCAGGCAAGGGTGTGAATTATGAAGCAGCCTAATGATTTAGCTCGTCGTCGAATAAAACAAGTGCATTTTGTTGGTATTGGTGGCTCCGGTATGGGCGGCATTGCTGAGGTATTGACTAATATAGGCTATCAGGTAACAGGTTCTGATTTGGCTCAAAATGCGATGACTGATCGTCTCGCATCATTAGGTGCAAAAATATTTAAAGGTCATGCTGCTAGTAACATTGAAGGCGCAAATGTAGTTGTTACATCTTCAGCCGTCAGTGATGATAATCCAGAAGTGATCGCTGCTAAAGAGATGAATATCCCTGTAGTTCCACGTGCTGAAATGCTGGCAGAGATCATGCGTTTTAGTAATGGTATTGCGGTAGCAGGTACTCATGGAAAAACCACTACAACCAGTTTAGTCACAAGTTTGTTGGCAGAAGGTGGATTAGATCCAACATTTGTGATAGGTGGACGATTAAACAGTACGGCAAGTAACTCTCGTCTTGGTACTGGTGAATACCTTGTTGCTGAGGCAGATGAAAGTGATGCTTCATTCTTATTGTTGCAACCTATGATTTCTGTTGTTACCAATATCGATGCTGATCACCTCTCAACTTATGACAATGATTTTGAGAAATTAAAAGATACCTTTGTCGAGTTCCTGCATCACTTACCTTTCTATGGTTTGGCAGTGTTATGTGTCGATGATGACAATGTTTGTGATATCTTGCCTGAGATCACCAGAACGATTGTTAGCTATGGTATCCATTATGATGCCGATGTTCGTGCTAAGAATGTTCGTTATGCTGGTACACAAAGCTTTTTTACCGTTGAACGCAAAGATAAACCAACGCTCGATGTCACCTTGAATATGCCGGGTGAGCATAATATTCAAAATGCTTTAGCAGCTATTGCAATTGCTACTGAACTAGAAGTTAGTGATGAGGCAATATTAAGTGGCTTGGATAAATTCCAGGGTGTCGGACGTCGTTTCCAGTGTTATGGCGAAATCAAAACACATCAAGGAACCGTGATGCTTGGTCGATGATTATGGTCATCACCCAACAGAAATGGAAGCAACCATGAAAGCGGTGAGAAGTGCATGGCCGGATAGACGTATGGTGGTTTTATTTCAGCCACATAGATATACGCGTACACGTGATCTTTTTGAAGATTTCTCACAAGTATTATCAGAGCCAGATGTGTTGGTTTTGATGGATGTCTATGCGGCAAGTGAAGAACCTATTGCCGGTGCTGATGGTCGTGCATTAGCGCGTTCAATTAGAAACAGAGGTAGTGTTGATCCGCTGTTTGTAGCAGATCAGGAAGATATTGTCGAAGTGCTTCAAAACCAGCTTCAGGATGGAGATGTATTACTAACTTTAGGTGCAGGTAGTGTCGGTACTATTTCTGCTGGTTTACCTGCCCAGTTATCAAAAGGAACCTTGATTTAATGTCAGAAGTAACTGCCATTGACGAGAATATGAAAAAACGCTTCGGAAAAGTAGGTGTTTTAATGGGAGGCTGGGCAGCAGAACGCAGTGTGTCTTTAAAAAGTGGTCAAGCTGTTTTAGAAGGACTTTTAGAAAAAGGAATTGATGCACATAAAATCGATGTTGATAGAAATATTATCGATGTAGTTCGAGAAGGAAAGTTTGATCGCTTATTTAACATCCTGCATGGTCGTGGTGGTGAAGATGGAGTGATTCAAGGAGCTCTAGAGATTCTACAAATCCCGTATACCGGTTGTGGTGTGATGGCATCTGCAATCAGTATGGATAAATTGATGACTAAGCGCATCTGGACGGGCTCAGGTCTTCCGACTCCTGCATTTGAAATTTTAAATAGCGAGTCAAATTTTGATGCGGTAGTAGAAAAACTTGGTTTACCCGTCATCGTAAAACCTGCACAAGAAGGTTCGAGTATTGGCATGAGTAAAGTCAACGATGCCAATGATTTAAAGGCTGCTTATGAAAAAGCCGCTGAATTTGATGATGTGGTTTTTGCCGAGCAATGGGTTACGGGTAAAGAATACACCGTTGCCATTTTAGGCGATGAAGTATTGCCATCGATAAACGTAGTGACTGATACAGAATTCTATGATTTTGATGCCAAATATGAATCGGATGATACTCAGTATAACTGCCCTAGTGGTTTAGACGATGCTTCTGAAGAAGCATTGAGAGCCTTGTCTAAAACAGCCTTTGAAATTGTTGGTGGCAGAGGTTGGGGACGTGTTGATGTAATGCAGGATAATGTCGGTACTTTCTGGTTGATTGAAGTGAATACATGTCCTGGTATGACTGACCATTCTTTAGTGCCAATGGCAGCTAAACAGCATGGTTTGAGCTTTTCAGATTTAACTTTTGAAATACTTAAGCTTTCGGGAGAGCAATGAAAACAGTGAATAAAAAAAGGCCAAATAGAAGAGTAAAACGACCACAAGCAACTGTGCGTGTGTCGAAGAGTGATTCAATCATAAAAAGTCTTATCCATTTCCTGGAAACCAGTAATGTGGACAGCATTAATTCTTGCTGCCAATAGTGGCTATTACTAGTGGCTATTTTTGGATTCAAAATCCAGAGAACTTAACGATTAAATCGGTAGAGGTAACTGGTGATTTGTCTGTACTGAATAAAACACAGTTACAGCCAATTATTGAGTCATATGCGAAAACGAATTTGTATCTACTTGATGTAGAAGGCTTGGAAAAGAAAATCGAAAGTAATCCTTGGGTACACTCCGCTTCGATGACACATGTTTGGCCAGATAAGTTAACAGTAAGGATTTACGAACAACAACCTGTCGCTTACTGGGGTGATAAAGCAATGCTAGCTGAGAATGGTGAAATTATTAAAGCCGTGTTAGCTGATAAGTCGAATGACTTACCGTTGCTTTATAGCCCAGAAAACAAGGGTAGAAATATGGCATCAGGCTTTTTGAAGATTAGAAAGATGATGAAAGGCTTTCCGGTAAAGCTGGTTGAGTTCAAAGAAGATGCACGTGGTTCGTGGAAGATAAAGTTAGAAAATGGTATGACATTAAAAGTAGGACGTGAACATCAGGAAAAGCGTCTTAAAAGATTTATGGTTGCATATCAACAGAGTTTAAAGGACGTGGTAGAAAAGATTAGTGTAGTCGATCTTCGATATACCAATGGCCTTGCAGTTAAATGGAAAAAGGGGCTGTCATCAAGCAGTATTTTTAAAGGTTAAAAGAACGTTTAGTTTTTACGAAGGAAGGCTAAATTTCTTATTTATGAAGAAGGGTTAGGAGAATTGTTATGGGGAAACCATTAAAAGAAATAACAATGTCTGTGAGTAATGAAGGCAATATGGTTGTTGCTCTGGATATAGGAACTTCAAAAATTGTTGCACTCATTGGTGAGGTCAACGAGGAAGGCGGGGTAGAGATTGTTGGCATAGGCAAACATCCTTCCCGCGGAATGAAAAAAGGTGTTGTGGTTAATATTGATTCAACCATCGAAGCGATTCAACGAGCAGTTGAAGAGGCTGAATTAATGGCTGGAGTGAATATTAACTCTGCATATGCCGGAATTGCAGGTAGTCATATCCAGAGTCTTAACTCACACGGTATTGTGGCTATCAAAGATAAAGAAGTTACCGAAGGTGATCTTGAGCGAGTAATGGATGCTGCTAGAGCGGTTGCGATCCCTGCAGATCAACGAATCTTGCATGTTTTACCGCAAGATTACGTGATTGATCAGCAAGAAGGTATCCGCGAGCCAGTGGGAATGTCTGGAGTTCGTTTAGAGGCACGGGTGCATTTGATAACAGGTGCACAAAGTGCCGCTCAGAACATCATTAAATGTGTGGATCGTTGTGGTCTGGATGTTGATGACATCATTCTTGAGCAAGTTGCCTCTAGTTATGCTGTATTAGAAAACGATGAGAAAGAACTTGGTGTTTGTATGGTTGATATCGGTGGTGGTACCAGTGATATCGCGATCTTCCTGGATGGTGCAATTCAGCATACAGCAGTTATCCCAGTTGCTGGAGATCAGGTAACAAATGATATCGCTGTTGCAGTACGCACTACCTCTCAGTTTGCTGAAAAACTAAAAATTGAGCACGGATATGCACTACGTCAGTTAGTGACGGATGATGAGGTAATCGAAGTGCCGGGAATTGGTGAGCGTGAATCTCGAGGACTTTCTCCACAAACATTGGCATCAGTAATCGAGCCACGTTATGAGGAGTTATTCTCAATGATTCATGCTGAAATAAGACGCAGCGGATTCGAAGAACGTATTGGAGCAGGAATTGTTTTAACGGGCGGGTCATCAAAGATTCGTGGTGCAGTTGAATTAGCAGAAGAAATCTTCCATATGCCTGTGCGTATTGGAGCACCAATGAATATTGGTGGTTTAAAAGGGGAAGTAGAAAACCCAATTCATTCAACAGGTGTTGGCTTGTTGTTATATGGAGCTGCGCAGAATGAATTTTCTGGTGGCAAAGGATTTTCTCATGTCTCACAAGAAAATTTGTGGGACAAAATGAAGAATTGGTTTGGTAGTAATTTGTAGAAAGAAAGTAGAAATCAAAGTTAGAAGTTTAAGTAGTACAAAGCAGTAAAAAAAATGTTTAGAAGGAAGCATTTTTCATTTTTTAATTAAATCGAAAGTAATCACATCGAAAGTAAATAAATAAAAGGAGTTAGGGCTAATGTTTGAATTAATGGATACAGAAGCAACAAATGCGAATATTAAAGTCATCGGAGTTGGCGGCGGCGGCGGAAATGCTGTTCAAAATATGGTTGATGCTGGTGTTGAAGGGGTAGAGTTTATCTGTGCAAATACAGATGCACAGGCACTTGATGGATCACCTGTGAAAAATCTTATTCAATTAGGTAATGCATTGACTAAAGGTTTAGGTGCAGGTGCAAATCCGGAAATTGGTCGTGAAGCAGCACTTGAAGATCGTGAGCGTATCAAAGAGTTGGTTTCAGGTACTGATATGTTATTCATCACTGCTGGTATGGGTGGCGGAACAGGTACAGGTGCTGCACCAGTCGTTGCTGAAATGGCTAGAGAAATGGGTGTTTTAACGGTAGCAGTTGTTACTAAACCATTCCCATTTGAAGGTCCTAAGCGTATGAAAGCGGCAGAAGAAGGTATTGCTGAACTTGGTAAATATGTTGATTCAATCATCACTATTCCAAATGCTAAGTTATTGACTTCTTTGGGTAAAAACACAACATTACTAGACGCTTTCAAAGCAGCTAACGATGTTCTATTAGGCGCTGTACAAGGTATTGCAGACTTAATTACTCGTCCTGGTTTGATCAATGTGGATTTCGCTGACGTAAGAACAGTCATGAGCGAAATGGGCATGTCAATGATGGGCACAGGTGTTGCACGTGGCGATGATAGAGCGACTAAAGCTGCTGAAGCGGCAATCTCAAGTCCACTGCTTGATGATATCAACCTAAATGGCGCTAAAGGTATTTTGGTAAATATCACTGCTGGTCTTGATATGGGAATCCATGAGTTTGAAGAAGTGGGTGCTGCAGTTCGTAAATTTGCTCATGATGATGCAACAGTAGTTGTTGGTACTGTAATTGATCCTGATATGAGTGAAGAGATTCGCGTAACATTGGTAGCTACAGGTCTTGATAAGCAAGGGGCAGAGCTACAGGCAGTGCCTACTCAGGAAAGACAAAGAAACAGTACGCTACGTCCTGTTGAGCTTGAGCAGCCTCGTATGGTAGCTAACGGTGGGCATACACAGCCTCACTACGAAAGCACGCCGAAATCAACAACTGCTACAGAGTCTAACTACCTGGATATACCAGCTTTTTTACGTAATCAAGCTGATTAATTACTCAGTTCACGTCTGGTTTACCCGACTCCTGTGTTGGAGATTGATCACTTGCAGTTGCAAGCTCACCATTCTCCGCCTTGGATTCGTGCAAACCAGACATAATCTGAGCAATTAATTTGTTTAGGTTAAAAAGGTTGTTTATAAAAAAGTAGTTAAAAGTAGGGGGTGTATTTGTATAAATACACCCCCCTACTTATATGGGTTTTTTGATCTATTAACTACTTAGAGTTGTATTAGATCAATATCTTGGATCGCTTCTTAAGCTTAGTCACGTCTCCAGATTGTATTTGGCCCTTTATCTTCGAGAGAGATATTCTGCGCAACTAATTCATCACGAATTTTATCTGCCAACGCCCAATCTTTATTCGCTTTGGCATCTAAACGTTGTTGAATTAGGGTTTCAATTTCTTCATTGCTGATACCATCAGAACCGGCATCGCCTTTAAACCAATCTTCGATATTGCCTGTAAGCAGGCCAAGCTGAGATGTCAGTTTGAAAAGAATACTAGCTAGTCGAAGTGATTCAGACTTATCTTCTTTTTTATCTTCAGCTTGTCTAGCACGATTAACTTCTCGTGCTAATTCAAATAAAACGGCAAGTGCTTCAGGCGTGTTGAAATCATCGTCCATCGCTTCTTCATAGCGTTCTTCATAACTAGACTTATCTTGATTAGAACTGTCACTAGCAGAAAGATCAAGACCACGCAGTGCAGTGTAAAATCTATCTAAAGCCGCATGTGCAGCATCTAACTGATCTGTGCTGTAATTAAGTGGGCTACGGTACTGACTGGTTAGCATAAAGTAACGAATCACTTCTGCTTTATAGTCCTTTAATACATCGCGGATGGTGAAGAAATTGTTTAAAGACTTGGACATCTTTTCTTCATCAATGCGGATAAAGCCGTTATGCATCCAGTAATTTGCAAAGTGCTCACCCGTGCATGCTTCAGATTGTGCTATTTCATTTTCGTGATGAGGAAACTGTAAATCGTGTCCACCACCATGAATATCAAAATGATTGCCAAGGATTTGAGTCGACATCGCTGAACATTCGATATGCCATCCTGGACGACCTTTTCCCCATGGAGAATCCCAGTAAGGTTCATCAGGCTTGGCGCATTTCCACAAGTACAAAATCTAATGGGTCTTGTTTGTCTGTATTTACTGCAATACGCTCACCAGCGCGTAAGTCATCTGGATTTCTACCAGATAGTTTTCCGTACCCTTCAAACTTGGATACGGAATAATAGACGTCAGTACAGCCGTTGTCTGAAGCCCCTTGATACGCGTAGCCTTTATCAATAAGCGTTGAAATCATATCGATAATCGCTTCGATGTTGTCTGTGGCTTTTGGCTCAAAAGTGGGGGGGTGTATTCCTAATGCTTTTTCATCTTCATGCATAGCATCGATGAAACGTTCGGTTAGCTGCTTGAAATCTTCGCCGTTTTCATTGGCGCGCTGAATTATCTTGTCGTCAATATCGGTGATATTGCGAACATAAGTGACATCATAACCCTTTGCTATTCAGGTAACGATAAACCACATCAAACGCCACCATAACGCGCGCATGGCCTAAGTGACAGTAATCATAAACCGTCATGCCACACACATACATTTTGATTTTATTTTCTGTAATAGGGGTAAAAACTTCTTTTTGATTGCTTAGACTATTATAAATTTTTAACATTTTTTGAATTCTTATAGGATCAGTTATGAGGGCTAATAAACGCTGGCAATGGTAGCAGAAGTACATTAATTCCGCTATTATTCGGCTTTTGAAATTGCTTAAAGGCGTATAAAAAATGATCAATATTATCAGACCTAGTCAATTACTTACTTTATTGTTTTCGTTCTTCTTTTTGATGGCAGGTTGTAATGCTACTGAGAGATGCAGCAGCAAGCAAAAAACTAATGCGCAAACTACAAAAACTGAGCAATCTACAAAAAATCCCCCCACTGTTGAAACTAAAAAATCTGGAGAGAAAATGTCTGCGAACCCAAAAATTAAATTAGAAACAAGCAAAGGTACAATGGTACTTGAGCTTGATGCTGAAAAAGCGCCTAAATCAAGCGAGAACTTCGTGAATTACGTAAAAGATGGATTTTATGATGGATTAATCTTCCACCGTGTTATTCCTAACTTCATGGTTCAGGGTGGTGGCATGAATCCTGATATGAGCGAGAAAGGTAATAAAACACCAATCCAAAATGAAGCTAACAATGGTCTTAAGAATGACCGTGGTACGGTTGCAATGGCACGTACAAACGATCCTCATTCGGCTACATCTCAATTCTTTATCAATCTGAAAGATAATGACTTCTTAAATCACACCAGCGAATCACCAGCAGGTTGGGGTTATGCAGTATTTGGTAAGCTCGTAGAAGGTGAAGATGTTATTGATGCAATAGCAGCTGTTAAAACTGGCAACCATGGTCACCACGGCGATGTACCTTTAGAGCCTGTAACAATTATTAAAGCTACAGTAGAATAAGTTGCTATCAATCACTCCTCATATATGAGGAGTGATTACTATTTTATTCGCAATGAATAAAACCTATTTCATTTCTGATCTACACCTGGATCCATCACGGCCTCATCTATACAAGTTATTTAACGAATTCATCGAAAAAATTAGAAACGATGCTGAAGCGTTATATATCCTGGGCGATCTTTTTGAATTCTGGATAGGCGATGACATTATAGACTTACCCATAGGTAAGCCCTATTTGCCGATTATCGAGCAATTGAGATCACTCTCTGATTCCGGAACCAAAATATACTTTATACAGGGAAATCGAGACTTTTTAATCGGCCAGAAATTTATGAATCGAATCGGTGGTGAGCTTTTACCTGATGAAGTTGTAATAGACCTCTATGGTACTCCAACCTTAATCATGCATGGAGATACTTTGTGCACCGACGACAAAGCGTATCAACGCATGCGAAAAATCTTCCGTTGGAAAATAGTACAGAAAATCTACCTTGCAATGAGCCCAGAAAAACGTAATAAAAAAGCCAGTCAAATTCGAAGTAAAACCAGCAAGCAAACTAGACTGAAAGATTACAAAATACTAGATGTAAATCAGCAAGCAGTAGAAAAAGCCCTTAAAAGTAGGGGGGTGTCATTGCTCATCCATGGGCATACACATCGGCCAGCGGAGCATGAGTTTTTAATGGGTGGTGGTATAGTTAAGAGAGTAGTGCTAGGTGATTGGGGTGATGATATTAGCTTTCTTAAGTATTCTGAATTTACTCAAGAGTTATATTATTGAATTTAACCAGTTCAATCTTTGGACTCATATCAATAATTCCTACTGCTTCAGCGCTTTTTTTATTTACTACAAAGACAGCTTCTTTTTTATTATTTCCACTGATTGGGAAAAAAGCATAGTTAGATACTACTCCACCGTGCCGATTAGTGAATTTTTTCAATTTTAATTTGGAAAAGCTTGAATTAAACAGCAACAATGGATCGAGCTGTTTATTAAGTATTTTATCTATAGCTTGTGTGTGTGGTTGATATAAATCAGCACGTTGATCAATACCAGGCTCTCCAAATAAATCAACCCCAAGCATAAATTGAGCCCGTTCATTTAAGTCAGTAGGTAGTTCAGTGTAAGCCATTTTAGGCTTACTGAAAAAAGACGTTTTTAAACTTTCGTAGCGTATTTTATCTGGTGAAGTGAAGCTAATATTCACCAACTTAAAGCGATCATTCACAAACACGTTATATGCAGGATGTTTTAGATATAAAGCATAGGCTCCATAGAAAAATGCAGCCAACTGAATGCTGAGCAATACATTTATGTCAAAGGTTAGATATTTTTTATCTTTTTTATAAACAATAAAAACCAGCAAAGGACCTAGCACTATATCTACAAATATCAGCATCAAAGCTGTTTTGTGGAAGCCCCCTAGCAATGAATAAGAAAATGGGAACCAGGTAAAATAAGCGAATAACAAGAATAATAAAATAATTGCCTGGCTAATGTAAAGATTACGCAAGGCGATTTTTGTTCTCATGAATACTAATGCCAACGGGAAAGCATCCAGCCTACGCTTGTTTAAATATTTATACCTAATATTCTCAGATAAAGGGTCGAAATTGACAGAAAGGAATTGAAGTCCAGTTTACTTTCTTACAAACTTCCATGGATTGGCTTTTATGGTTGTAACTGTTTTCCCGGACTTTTTATCCAATACAATGATCGCATCATTTGTAGTACTCACTATGGGAAAGTAAGCAAAATCATTTATATTTCCAAACTTTTTGACGAATGTTTTTGTAGCTTTGTCTTCTTCAGAGAAAATTAAATCGGCATCTAAGCTATTAGCCATAATAGTATCAAGATGATTTTTATAAGGCTTGTAATATTCTGCGCGTGCTTCTATATCTGCGTCACCATTTAACATCTCATTAAAAAGTTGGTCTTTAGTTTCGTTATCTGCGATGTCTAGATAAGCTAAAGTTGGAGATGAAAATTTAGATATCTTTAAATCGTTATATTTTGCTTTTTCTGGACTTGCTTGTTTTGCCGTTATGATATTAAAGCTATTTTCATAATAAGTAATATATAAAGGGTGGGACAAGTAAAGCATGTATAAGCCGTAAGTTAACGCCGCGAATTGTATTGATACAATAACGCTAAGATCAAATTTTAAACTTTTCTTATTAGGGTTAAATACTACAAATGTCAGCAGTGGTCCAAGAATCAGGTCAATTATAACTAGAATTAATGCAACTTCTTTAAAGTTTGTGATCCCAAGAAAAATACTTGGAAACCAAAAAAGAATGACTAATGACATTAAAGCACTAATAATAATTGCGCTAAGAGCTAAATGAATAAAAGAGGCTTTTAACTTTATTTTGAGCATCATTATCTCCATTTTTCTTTTTCTTGGCCGAAAGTTAAGTTTATTAAGTACATTTTATAAAATGTTTCCTTAATCAAAAATTAATATGCAAAATTCGTTTAAAAAACTAATCTAAATACTTTAGATTACTATTTCATATATTAATCTGGAACAGTTCCCTCTTTTTATCCAAATGATTTGAGTTCTACTTGTCCCCCAAAGAAAGGATAGTGAATATGAATCTTGTCAATCCAAGGCATCAGTAGCAGCTCATCATAATTGCTTTCTATCTCCTGATAGTAATAGCTTGTACAATGAAACGTTAGCTTTTAATTCCGGTGAATGGTTACTTCGTTTTTTCTCATTCCCTGTGTCCTCATATCACAATTAGAAACAGAAAATAGTTCTTTAATGGCATTTAAAACTGTCCTAAGAATAGGGTACAGCTTTAGTTATCTGTTTTTTAGTATTTTTTGAGGAATTGTGTCTAGTGCAGTTTTATTCCAGGTCAATCTTGTTTTAGAAGCATCTAGATTAGTTTGGGCTTCATAAGTATAACCACCTACTTCAGCAGTACCGGTAAATGTGATTTTTAAATCATTATCACCAGGAACTCCACCCGCTGTAACTGTAACTGCTCCTGTAGCATATTTTGGAATTGGAAGTGCCGAAACATTATAAGGGTTAAGTTCCAAAACAGTGTCACAGCTGATGCTATCACCAGCGTTATCACTTAAACATTCTGCGAGGTCAAGTTTCAGTACACTTACTGTTTGCAGGTTATCGGTCCATTTTGTTTTTGTAACATAATCCTGATAGGCAGGAAGAGCAATGGAAGCAAGTATCCCAATAATCGCCACTACAATCATAAGTTCAATGAGGGTAAAACCAGTTTGTTTAATTTTCATTATTATCTCCTGGCAATAAAACTAGGTCGTACACCTAAGAGTTTAACTGCTTGTTCATAATTTTTCTAAAATTGAAATATCATTTTTACTGCTTTCGGCTTTAGGAACCAAAGCATAATCAGTGACTGCTTTTCCATTTTTAAGGACAAAAGCTTCTAGTTTTTCCTTAGACTAGTAAATTTTTAATAATATTCCTATGGATAAATCAACAGCTATCAGTATTAATGCTATTTCTTTAAAGCTGGTAAATGAAGAAAAAAAATTTAAATTTTGTTTTCAATATTTTTCTTTATTGCTATGTATTGAAAGTTAAAAAAAAGCCCAGAGTAAACTGGGCTTTGTCGACTTTAATAAAGCAAAGTAAAGATTATCGTTGCTTAAGGATTTTAGTTGGTACAGTATCAGCAGCTGTTGCAGTCCATGTTAGACGTGTATTACTAGCATCAAGTGCGCTTTGTACTGTATATTGATAACCACCAACTGCTGCTACACCGGTAGTAGCTAATGTTATGTCATTATCTCCTGCTGCACCACCTGCTACAAGAGTTATTGCACCAGCATTTTTTGGTGTAGGAAGTGCAGGTATACCATAATCTGCTAATTCTCCAGCAGCAATAGTATCACAGCTTGCAGAGTTACCAGCATTATCTTGCAGACATTCAGCAATTGCTGATTTAAGAGGGGCCATTTCTGCAACTATGCCACCCCATTTTGATTTAGTAATATAATCCTGGTAAGCAGGAAGAGCGATTGAAGCTAGGATACCGATAATCGCTACAACGATCATTAATTCGATAAGTGTAAAACCTTTTTGTACTTGCTTTTTCATTTTAAATCTCCAAAATTTATTTTTATGATTAATACATTAATTAATGTAAGTAAGTTAATTGTCACTGTTTGTCTTATCTTACCGTTTCTATTTTATGCAATACGGCATTAACAAGAACTTAACAGGTTGAACAATATGTTCGCTGGTAGTAATGCAGTTGCCGTGCCAAAAAAGTATAATACAATTTAAGTGTCTGATTAATAATAAAAAATAACTCTTTCTAGCTGTTTTAGATAAATCAATATAACAATCATTTGTCGGTTATTTGTGTCACTTTATGACGGTAAAATGATAAAACTGACAGTTCAAGACAGTTTGTCTACCGCTCATCCATTCATCGAAATAGCATATAGAGATATTAGCTTGATATAAATCTCCGATATTTATTCACCTGTGAGGAGATAAGGTGGATATTATTACTTTAGTTCTTTTATGTACTTACTTAGTCGAAGGACTTTATGTAATTTCTTTTTAGCAAGTAATGAGAGAGTAATACCGCCCATCTTGCTGCTAACTTTACCAGCTTGCGATCTTATTGGCAGATTAATATTAGGTATAGGCATGTCCTTTGGTACCGGTTACAGTAATAAAAAGCAATGGGCTCATTCCTAACCTTCTTTGCAATTATTTTCGGGAGCACATTAACAATGAAGACCCAGTTTTCCAAAATGGAATATTAAGAAGATGCCAGTTATGGCGAGGTCTTGGTTGCTGGTTTGGCAGGCATGAAACTGTTACCTAATGATTAGCGTAAACTCAATAAGGTGTAGTTTAAAAAATAATTAAATCTTGTAACAAAAAGCCCTTGAAAGCGGAAATCGGTAGTGTATACTAGCCGCCTTCTTGCAGGAGAGCGCTTAAGTATTTAGGTCTTTTCGTAAGAATTATCTAGAAAAGGGGCGTTAGCTCAGTCGGTAGAGCAGTTGACTTTTAATCAATTGGTCGAGCGTTCGAATCGCTCACGCCCCACCATATTCTAGAAAGCCTGCTATTTTATAGTAGGCTTTTTTTTGCCTGAAATACATACACCATCTCCAATCTTTATTTTTAAAAAATACCCTGAAAGTAGGGGGGTGTACTAATATCATGCTATTAAAGAGTTAATCAATTACACAGAAACCTTTATTGAGCTGTTTAGGAGTTGTTATGGCAAAGAAGAGAATGGTTGTAGAGATGGGAATGGGTACAGATCTACAAGGGCAGGATTATACGAAAGCCGCAGTCCGTGCGCTTAAGGATGCATTGTGGCATAACTCTTTGACGATTGCGCCAGCGTTCGGATTTGATCGTGAGAAGATGATTATCGAAGTCTCAATTGGTGTCGCTAAACCAGATCAGGTAGATAAAGATGTTGTTATAGCTGTTTTACCTTATGGGCAGGCAACTGTGGAAGTGGTTGAAGGTGGTCTAGATATCTTGAGCGATTGTAAAACCAAGACCACGGTGGTAGCGAATGCTGCTGCAGTTGTGTATTTGAATTTTGCGGAGGACGCAGCATGAGCCTTCAGCGTATTATTTTAGAAATGGGTACTGGCAATGATTTGTTTGGTGAGGATTACACCAAGGCTGCCGTTCGCGCAGTGCAGGATGCGCTTCACCACAGCTCAATTTCGTTATTTAGATCCATGAATATTGATCACGATAGCATGCAGGTGGAAGTAACGATTGGCACGCAAATTCCTGAACTGGTTGATAAAGAAGTGATTACCGCTCAAATTCCCTTCGGCAGTGTCACAGTAAATACGGTTAAAGGTGGATTAAATATAGAAGACCCAATTCAGAAAACTGTAACGGTTATTGCAACTGCGGCAGTAGCTGCTCGTTTGGATATTCCTGAAGGTAAATTCCTACCTGTTTAAAAGAATTAGGGTTGGGTTAAGTTTCTAGTTACTTATAATTCTAATTCTAATTCTAATTCTAATTCTAATTCTAATTCTAATTCTAATTCTGAATTCTGAGGTATCTGAGGTAAAAGAAAAACAATCAGAGAGTAGAGAGGATAATAAGCTTAAAGTGTGGCGGGTATCATTCCTACCATCCATTAACACCTTCAACCCCAATGCCAAGCACTCTGGAAATGCGAAATGCGCTTTACAGGCTAGGGGAGTAATGACCTTGTTCAATCGTGTTAATGGTCTGACGGGTTATTGCCTATAGCGAACTGCTCATAGAGCCGTGTGCTTCACGTAGCTCGCGTACGCGGTTGGTAATGGGAGGTCGCTTGGTCACCACATTAAACGGCTCGCTTTAGTAGGAACAAGCTATATCCAATTTTAATTATTTCTGAGATACATAAAACACCTAAAAAAGCATTAGCTATTTGTATAGGGGTCAGAGGCATAAATACTTATCATATTTCTATCAGTAAGCCAACAAACAGAGTAATAAGCCCAACTCGTTCTGTATTTAATTCGATTTTTTCTTCGTGCAAATCAGGGAATATTGCATTCTCATTGTGATGATTTGCAACCATCATATCCGTGATTATAGAGGCAAAATGAAGGTGATAAGAATCACGCCAATACGTTAAAAGAAATCATTTTGTGTGACTGGCGCTGTTCCAAAGAAACCGAATACCGTGCCACAGTGCCACTAAAAAACTGTCAGTAAACCAAACGATAGATAAACAACCATCTTGACATAATGTGAAATAGTAGATCTCATTGTTAGAGATATTTGATATTTTAATTACAGTAAAAGAATTCTAGCCGACATAATCTAGATTTTGCTGGCGTAGTGAAGACAACTCGACCTACACAACAAATAGAATTTAATCTCTGTTGTAGAAAGGGATTACTATATAAAGCGCTTATAAGTAGGGGAAGCTCTAATTAATCTTTTCTTTTTAACACAATGACTGCCACTCGCCTTTACTGACTACAACAGATTATGACAAAGTGTGGATAGGTGACAAAAACAGAGAGAACTTGTCATCTTATGAGGTCAAAATATTTCTGATTATTTATATTTAAAAAATAGAGTAAAGTTTTAAATAACAATGAGATAGATGGTTTTTTAGAAAGTTGGCATCCTCGTTGCTCCATAGTAAGTTATAACAATGAATTTTTTAGCAAGCCCCTGAGTCGAAAAGTAGTTTAGTAAATATAAAAAAAAATAACTACCAGTCTCCCAAGTGCCTTTTCGCTTACCCCGACGAAAGGCATATTATTTTTGGCTTGATGCACAAATTTTAAATCCAGCACTTATTCATTTTTTTATAATCAAAAAGTTATAGACCTAGAAAGTTTAATCTCAAAGAAAGGGTTAATGAATTAAGGATTGGGATGTTGCCAATTTAGTTGCCATATCGCGTGCAATATAAGCTTCAAATACTTGCTGTAATTTTGGTTTATTTTCTAGTAGTTTAGCGAGTACCGATTTTTCCCACGATAAATACTGACTGTCTTTCTTTCTTTAGCATCACTGATGCTGTTGCATTCCCGCCTAAGATAAAGCTAATTTGACCAACCAAACGACCTTCTGGTATTGAAAAAGACAGCCCCCTTTAATTTGAAATACCTTTACCTTGTACGAGATAGTATAAGGTAAAGGTATATTTTTCAGTTGTTAAGCTTATGTCAGTTGATGCGGTTTTAACTTCGGCTGTCTTTTATAATCGTCTAAAGTCACCAGGCTTCACACCCTGCAAACTCTTGAAAATAGGCATATGTGCAGAATCAATTTTAATAGATAATCGATCATTGAAGAGGGAGATGGTGCCTATGATGTTTGCTAGAAAAATCAAACTGCTGCCCATGATCGCAGCCCATAAAGGATGAGCTGGAAAGTAATAGTAGTAAACGATTTAGAGGACGGTAGACGCAGGGACAAGGATTCGCAGGATTAGCGGACTTTTAAATAAAAAGCCAAGCTCATATCCGAGGGTGGCAAAGTGGATCAGTAAACTAGCTTCGAGAGAGAAACTGACTTTAATTGCTTCAATTGCTTTATCCATTAATTGCTTCTCCTACAGTATTTATATATTTAAATCATTAGCTTAAATGATTTTAGTGGGTTTTGGAAAAAAGCTTATTGATTATTTCGATAATTTACAAAGCTGATAATTGTTGGTCGTATTTAAAATAGTCATACAAAGTAGATGTAATGGTCTCCTCCTCTTTAATGCGGCATCAAAGTGCCATAATTGAAAAGTAGTAAATAATTCAATTAACAGAAAAGGAGACCACGAATGAATATTAAAACGATAGGACTAGATAGTGCAAAAATTATTTTCCACCTTGTTGGTTTAAACGAACACGGCAAGCAAGTACTTAAAAAGAAGCTGAGACGATCTCAACTTCTTACCTATTTCGCTAACTTGCCGCCGTGCACGATAGCGATAGAAGGTTGTGCAAGTGCTTATTACTGGAAACGAGAGTTGATAAAGCTGGGACATAGGGTAAAGATTTTACCTGCGCAGCATGTCAAAGCGTATGTTAGAGGGAATAAAAATGATTACAACGATGCGTTGGCTTTAGCGGAGGCCAGCCGAGTCCCTGAGATGAGAGAAGTGACGCCCAAAACCATCGATCAACAAAGTATACAAGCGCTGCATAGATTACGAGAAAGTGCGATTGGAGATCGAACCGCATTGAGTAGTCAACTGCGGGGACTACTCGCGGAATTTGGTATTATCTTCCCCAAGGGCATAAAGCACATCAGGGGCGGTTTATACGGAGTGTTAGAAGATGCAGAGAATGACTTAACGCATTCCTTAAGAGCTGCACTAGCACTTAAACACGCGCAGTTTGTTCAGCTAGATGACCTAGTCAGAGAGCTCAAGCAACTGATCAACGAATCCAGTGAAGCGCACCAGGAAATAGGACTGTTACAGAGTGCTCCAGGGTATGGAGATATCCTATCCAGTGCTTTCTACAGCGTGATAGGTGATGGCAAAGCCTTTGCCAAAGGTCGAGATGCATCCGCTTCACTCGGAGTTGTCCCAAAACAGCATAGCTCAGGCGATAAAACAGTGCTACTGGGGATCAGTAAACGAGGTGATAGCTATTTACGAAAAATGCTGATCAATGGCGCCCGTTCAGTAGTGAACCATGCGCATAAGAAAGACGATGCGTTAAGCGTTTGGGTAACGCAACTGGTAGAGAGGCGTGGCAAAAACAAAGCCACGGTAGCGTTAGCGAACAAGCTAGCGCGAATAGGGTGGGCGATTATTACCAGTGGCAAGGCGTATGAAGAAAACTATGCGGTTTAAGTCGATTAATTAGAAGATAGAAGTTAAGAGAAATAAAAAGTTAAGAGAAGTAAGAAGTAGCTCGCCCGATTTTGCGAAAGGAATGAGAACAGATGACACTATAGGTAAGACCGACAGTTTGAGAACCTTAACCCCCCTAAGGATATGATAATCCGTAAAGTAGTTTAGGACAGACTGTGCAAACTTCATCAAGGCTCGGGAGAAAACTCCCATAGAGAAGCCGGATATAAGGAAGCAAACTTATCCCTGTCAAAGGTTACGAAATTTATTTTGCAAAAATGGAGGAGACCATATAAG
>CAWEEB010000021.1:0-48097 GCA_963807855.1 uncultured Gammaproteobacteria bacterium
CTTCTACCATTTCTAATACCGAATAACCTTTACCAGTGCCAAGTTCACCGTATAAAGGTTATCTACGTCACTGTTCTCAAATGCCTGTAAAGCTTTCACGTGGCCTTTTGCTAAGATCAACCACGTGAATATAATCTCTTACACCTGTGCCATCGGGTGTCGGGTAATCTCCACCAAAAACAGAGAGCTTTTCGTACCGCCCAACTGCCACACCTGAAACATAAGGCATCAGGTTATTGGGAGTATCATTTGGATCTTCACCAATCAGGCCACTTTCATGAGCACCAACAGGATTAAAATAACGAAGTAAAGCAATGTTCCAGCTATTGTCTGACACATAAATATCACGCAGAATTTCTTCTATATGAAGCTTTGAACGACCATAAGGATTTGTTGCACTGACTGGAAAATTCTCTAGTATAGGAACTGTTTCAGGATCACCATAAACAGTTGCCGATGAGCTAAAAATAATACGTTTAACATTATTGTGATTCATCGCATTAAAAAGGCTAATGCTTCCAGCGATATTATTATCGTAATACATAAACGGCTTTTCTACCGACTCACCCACAGCTTTTAAACCAGCAAAATGAATCACACCATAAATATCGTATTTTTGAAAAACTTGATTCAAAAGCTCAGCATCTCTGATGTCACCTTCTATAAAGGTAACCGATTTTCCTGTAATTTTTTTTACTCTATCCAGAGAAACAGTAGAGCTATTACATAAATTATCAAAAACTATGGGGGTGTACCCAGCTGCGAGAAGCTCAATACAAGTGTGTGAACCAATATAACCTGCGCCACCGGTAACTAATATATTCATTAATTTATTTTAATCTGTTTGTATGAATTAAAAGTAGATTACCTTTCTGTATAAAAAATAGCCAGTTTTCTCAAAAGAAACTGGCTATTCCGTACTTATTAACCGACAGTCTGCTATCTCTATATATTTATCAGCCTTAACAACTCTGCCTAATTAATTAACTAGTTTTCTTTTTAGTCGTTTTCTTTTTAGCAGGCTTCTTCTTTTTAGTCGTTGTTTTTTTCTTAGTTGACGCTTTTTTGCTTGTTTTTGTCTTCTTGGGAGCAGCTTTTTTAGACGTAGTCTTTTTGCTTGTAGATGATGTCTTAGATGTTTTCTTCACTGGTGATTTCTTCTCAACATCGGCCAATTTTGAAGACTTCTTCTTAGTAGAACTAGATGAGCTTGAAGAACTGGATGATTTCTTTGAAGACGTTTTTTTAGAAGTTGATTTCTTAGAAGAAGCACTTGCTTTTCCCATCTTATAACCCTTTGGTGCAACACTTTTACCGCGAGATGTAGAAACATTCTTCTTCATGTCTTTATATGTTTCATCACCAATACCGGGGACATTCTTTAAATCATCAATTTTGTTAAAACTACCATTTGATTTACGGTACTTAACAATCGCTTCAGCTTTGCTAGGCCCCACACCTTTCAAGTAAGCTGCTAAAGTCGCCGCATTAGCCTTGTTAATATTGACGGTTTCAGTACCTTTAAACTCAGTAGATGCCGAAACAAAAGCAGGAATAAGCATCAATGAAAACACAACACCCATAATTGCTTTGCGAAGAGTAGAACTAAAATTTAAACCCATTTTTTTATCCTCAGTTGAAAAAATTATTCACCAATTAGGGCATTTACAACACTAATTGGTTCAAATTCAGTATCGGTAACAATATTGATAAAACAATCAATAGCACCACAGCCCCCATGACTAAAATCAGAACGGGTTCAAATATTCCCAGCATATTGGTTAGCATGGCATCTGTTTCTCTTTCTTGTTGTATCGCTGCACGCTCTAGCATGTCATCCAATCGTCCACTACTCTCACCACTTGCAATCAAATAGACCGTCATAGGAGGAAAATAACGAGATTGCTCAAGGGCTCGATTAATCGTCATACCCTCTTTGACTTTGACAGCAGCATCCGTTACGGCTTCGCGCATTGGAAGATTCTGGACTACCTGAGCAGATATAGACATCGCATCAAGAATAGGTACGCCACTCGATGCCAAAATACTCAATGTTCTGGCAAAACGTGCGGTATTTAGACCTCTTACCATTTTTTTGATCAAAGGTACTTTCAATAAAAACGAATGATACCGAAATCTCCATTTTGGAATTTTTATCATTTGCTTAAAAATAATGTACAGAATGACAAGTAACACAGCAATATAAATACCATACGCTCTTACAAAATCACTAACGGCTATTAACACCTGAGTCATAGCAGGTAATGTCTGTCCCACATTATCGAAAACATCAACAATTTTAGGAACAATAAATGCTAATAACCCGGCAACAATGGCTATCGATAAAATTGTTAATATAACAGGATAAAACAATGCCGTTGATATGCGTTGCTGCGTTTCTTGACGGGATTCAGTGTAATCTGCCATTCTTTCTAATACTGCATCCAAATGACCTGACTGCTCGCCTGCTGCTACAGTTGCGCGATACATATCTGGAAATACGGAAGGAAATGTTTTCAATCCATCTGCGAACGAATAGCCTTCAACAACTCGAGAACGAACCGCAGACAGGATGTGTTGGACATTACGTTTTTCACTTTGTTTTGCAGTAGTTGCAAGGGCTTCTTCTAGTGGTGAACCTGACTGGACCAATGTTGCCAGCTGCCTAGTTAGCAAAGCAAGCTCAGAAGCTTTTACTTTACCCGCCCTTCTCGCTTTAATTTTATTATTATTCTCAGATTTCTCAACCTGGTTAACTTCTAGCGGAGTGAGATTACCATCTCGTAAAATTTGTCGAATTTGTTTGGCATTATCAGCCTCGAGCATTCCTTTTTCTTCTTGACCTTTTGCATTAAGGGCAATGTATTCAAATGCTGGCATGCTCTATAAATTTTCGGTCTGAATTTCTGACTTCTGTAATATCTTCACGGGTAACACGTAACACTTCTTCCAGGGAAGTTTTTCCAGCCAATATCAAACGTACACCATCTTGTCTAATGGTTGGAACCGTCTGGTGAACATACTGCTCAAGTATCTGCTCACTTGCACCATCATGAATTAAGTTACTCATATTATTATCAATCTCAATAAATTCATAAATACCATTTCTGCCAGAATAACCTGAATGATTACAAACATTGCATCCTTTATGATGAAAAAGAGTAGGTGGATTAAAAGAATCTATTCTTAGCAAATCACACTGTGCTTGATTAGGGATATATGGTTCTTTACATTCCTCACACAGTAGTCTGACTAATCGTTGTGCTACGACCCCGATTAAACTTGAAGATAGCAGGAATGGTTCAACACCCATATCACGCAAACGAGTGACTGCACCCACAGCGGTGTTTGTGTGTAATGTTGAAAATACCAAATGACCTGTTAACGAAGCCTGTACCGCAATTTCTGCGGTTTCCAAATCACGGATTTCACCAATCATTACGACGTCTGGATCTTGACGTAAAATTGCTCTTAGCCCTCTGGCAAAACTCATATCGACTTTATTATTAACCTGAGTTTGGCCAATTCCATCGATATAGTATTCAATCGGATCTTCAACGGTAAGAATATTACGGCTGGTTTCATTCAAGTGAGTCAACGCAGCATATAAGGTAGTTGTTTTACCTGAACCTGTAGGGCCCGTAACTAAGATGATTCCATGCGGCTTTTTGATAAGTTGTTTTAGTCTTTCATGAGTAACCGGATCCATACCCAGATGTTCTAAATTTAATCTACCAGCAGATTTATCCAATAAACGCATTACAATGCGTTCATTATGCCCAGAAGGCAGTGTGGAAACACGAACATCAACTCCACGGCCAGCAACACGTAAAGAAATACGACCATCCTGTGGAACACGCTTTTCAGCAATATCAAGCTTAGCCATTACCTTAATACGTGAAATAACTAATGCAGCCAGTGTTCTTGGGGGCTCTAAAATTTCTCGAAGTACACCGTCGACTCGCATACGAACAATCATACGATTCTCAAAGGTTTCTATATGAATATCAGATGCATTTTCTTTTACTGCCTGAGTCAAAATCGCATTGATCAAACGAATGATGGGTGCATCATCTTCAGATTCTAATAAATCTTCTGGCTCGGGTAACGAATCAGCCACATCGTGAAGATCAAATTCTTCTCCAAAATCATCCATCATGGCGCTTGCCCCAGCAGCACCACTATTATCATATTGACGAGCTAACATATGCTCAAAGGCTTCGTTATCTATTTGCTTAAAGCTAACTTTCTGATTTAAAAAACGATTAACTTCACTGGCAATAGCTGGAGTAATACCCTGCTTATAATGAACAGTCAGCTCACCATTAATGTCGCGCTGAAGCACAACACCATTTCTTTTAGCAAAGCTATAGGGAAAGTCCAAGACATCTTGAGTTTCGCCTTGTGCTTCCAGGTCCTCTAGTTCGACAGGTTTGTTCATATCATTCAACGTTTATTGATTTGGACGTTCTTCTTCCTGATAGCGTCTCTTTACAGGCATTACTTGCTTAAGACGCGCAGGAATCTGCATTTTAGCAACAGGTTGAGGTTGAGCACGATTTACAGTTGTCACGCCGCTTCTTTTGGCCTGTAGTGCAGCGGCCTGTCTTTGCTGAGCCATTTTAGCTTGTTGAATTCTGTTCTTATATTCAAGTTCACGCTGTTGCTGCTCACGTATGATAATTTGCCTTTTCTGTTCTGGGGTTAGTTTTTGTGCAAGGTTATGACGCAGGTCAGCTGGGAATTCAGTAGCCTTGTCTTTAAGAATACCTCGTCTCGTAACATTTGATAATGATTGCGCTTTCTTAAGCTTGTTATACTTTTGACGGGTATAGTGATCTCCACTTAAAACATCACGCATTATCATCGGATGAATAAATACCATCAAATTTGTTTTAGTTTTTTCTGTAGTAGTACTTCGAAACAGCTTTCCTAAAACAGGAACATCTCCTAGTAAAGGTACTTTTGAAACCGAGTCGGTAAAGCGGTCTCTCATTAAACCACCTAAAACTAACACTTGATCATCCTCGACCATGACACTTGTCGCGATTGAACGTTTGTTGGTAATTCTATCATCAGCGCCCGTAGACGATGCTGATATACTTGATACTTCTTGCTCTATATCCAGTCGAACACTACTACCATCATTAATTTGTGGCTTGATTTTCAGGGTTATACCTATGTCTTTTCTTTCTATCGTCTGGAAAGGGTTGGATGGGTTTGTGGTATCACCTGTTGACGTATAGCTTCCCGTAACAAATGGTACTTCTTCACCAATAACAATACTGGCTTCTTCATTATCTAATGCCAGTACAGTAGGTGTAGAGAGCACATTGGTTGCGCCATCTCCCGATAAAGCATCAATTAACAAGCCAAATTTATTACTACCGACATTGTCTACTAAGCCCAATCTTCCACCATTTCCACCCAAGCCTGAAGCCACATTATCAGCGTCAGCGGTAAAGATATTCAATAGCGCACTAACACCGGCAACGGTTCCTGAGGCACCAACTATGCCTTCTGTACTAGATAAACCCAAATTAACACTTAAAGTCTTCGATAAATTCGCTGATACTTCCGCTATTACAGCCTCTACCATAACCTGTGCACGACGAACATCTAAACGACTGATAACTTTTGCCAGATTTCTTTGCACATCTGGCTCGGCGGTAATAATTAACGAGTTTGAAGCCTCATCAGCCTGAATATCGATATCTGCTTTTTGCGTACCAGCAGCACCTTTAGTTGTCGCTTTGGTTGTTTTTTGAACCGCAGAAAAACCCGTTAATACTTTAGCTAAATCCACAGCCTTTGCATATTTCAAATAAATAACTTTGGTTTTCTCTTGAAGAGGTTGGCTGGTATCCAGCTTTGCAATGATTTTTCTAACCTGTTGACGAGAAGATTTATCACCACTAATTAATAAACTATTAGTTCTGTCATCTGCTGAAATTTTATTTTTTGTAGGTGCCCCCTTAACCGAGGACTGTTGTAATTTCTGGATAGTAGCGGCAAGGTCTTTAGCCGATGCATATTTTAGTGGAATAACCTCTAACTCCTCATCATCTGCTCTATCCATACGTTTGATAACTTTGATCAAACGCTCAATATTTGCTGCTCTATCTGAAATTAAGATCGTATTGCTTGGGCCATAAGCTTGAAGTTGACCCGTACTAGGAACCAAGGGACGTAAGATTGGTACCAACATCGCAGCTGGTACATGTTCAACACGAATTACACGAGTAATTAATTCATCAGAGTTTCGTGTACTTTTCTTTTTACTCTGCTCTTCTTTAACACCAATCACTGGCACAGGCTGCTGTTTAGCCTGATTAGAAGGAACAACTTTTATTAAATTACTACCTGCTCCTGATGGAACAGCAGAAAAACCATGCACCTGAAGAATCGAAAGAAATGTCTCATACAATTCATTCTTATCGATATCACTGCTTGTTATTACCGTGACCCTTCCCTTTACACGAGGGTCGATAATAAAACTTTTGCCGGTGATTCTTGAAACAGTCTCAATCAATGTAGGAATTTCTACATCGCGCAAATTTATCTGGGCTGATTCTTCGGCATAAACACTTGGAGATAAAGTAACAGAAACTGTTATAGCTAATACCAAAGAACTGGCAATTTTTTTATAACCCAGCAACCCCAAACCACCCAAATTTAACTTAGCAAACAATGACCGCACTCCCAAAAATGGCTCAAAACACCCATAATCCAATACTTTTATTATAAATAAAATAACTTTATTCGCAGACTTGCATACCATTGAAATACAAATCAACGACTTATCCGAGCAATAATAACACTTATCAACTTTAGACGCTAAGTGTTTGAGCCATGATTAGAGACGCTCAATCAAATTGATCAGCATGCTAAAAACATAAAAACCTGGATAAAAAGACTACGATATTGTACCTAAGTTCAAAAACCTGTTTATTTAGTCAGAATAAATACAAAATAGTACTCACCTACTTAAGATTAAACAATGAATAAGGAATTAATATGAAAATTGAACAATCATCATTGCAAATAAATACACAGGGCAGAAATACCTACGATATTACTCATCACATAGAAGCAGCCATTAGCCAAAGTAATATTAAAACAGGTACTTGTCATATTTTCATTCATCACACCAGTGCATCTTTGCTCATCACTGAAAATGCCGACCCAGACGTGAGAAGGGATCTTGAAACAATCATTAAAAGACTATCACCGGATAATGATCCGGAATATTGGCACACGCTTGAAGGAGAAGACGATATGAGTGCTCATGGCCGTAATATGCTAACTCAAACAGAAATTACATTGCCTATAACTCGTGGCCAATCAGGTTTGGGAACCTGGCAAGGACTTTTTCTTTGGGAACATAGAACCAGTGCTTTTCAAAGAAAGCTGACAATTACCCTTATTGGGGAGTAATATTTAGAGAGTGATTATTGAAGTAAAATAATAAAAATACACACCCCCCTACTTTTAAGCACTTTTTTAATCTAACAGCTAGTCGGAATCCACTTTACCTACAATAAGCTGATATTTTAAAATCACAGTATCAGCAAATAATTCTAATAATAAAAGGGTACCGTAAATGGACTTTAAAAAATTCCTCCGCATTCTTGTTCAAAATGATGGTTCAGATCTTTACTTAACTTTTAATGCTCCACCTTCAGCAAAATTCCAGGGTGAACTCAAAGCATTAAGCCGTGACAGAATGACTTCAGAACAGCTTCATGAAATTGCAAAATTTCTTATGAACAAAGAACAGATGGAGCAATTTGAACACAAACCAGAAATGAACTTAGCTCTGGATGAGCCAGATATTGGACGTTTTCGTATTAATATTTTCAAACAGCGCACGCATCTTGCGATGGTAATTCGTAATATTAAAGTTGAAATACCCAATGCCGATGATTTAGGGCTACCTGAAATTCTGAAAGAGATCATCATGAAAAAGCGTGGTCTCATTTTATTTGTTGGTGGTACAGGTTCAGGTAAATCAACCTCACTTGCAGCGCTTATCGATCACAGAAATGCCAATGCAGCGGGACATATTGTTACTATAGAAGACCCAATTGAATACGTTCACCCACATAAGAAATCATTAGTCAGCCAAAGAGAAGTTGGCGTAGACACAGATAATTATGAAGATGCTCTCGAGAATACTTTACGTCAGGCACCTGATGTTATCCTGATCGGTGAAATTCGTACTGAAGAAACAATGGAACATGCGTTGGCATTTGCTGAAACGGGTCATCTGTGTTTATCTACACTGCATGCGAATAACGCCAATCAGGCACTTGATCGCATTATCAACTTCTTCCCGGAAGAACGTCACAATCAATTATTAATGGATATTGGACTTAATATTCAAGCCTTTATTTCTCAACGACTCATACCAACTGTTGATGGTAAACGTGTAGCTGCCATTGAAATTTTAATTGGTACTCAGACTATTCGTGATCTGATCATGAAAGGTGATGTAGCAGGAATAAAAGAAATCATGGAAAAGTCTGAAGAATTAGGCATGCAGACCTTCGACAGCCATATCTACAAACTTCATAAGCAGGGAATCATTTCGCTTGAAGAAGCACTAAAAAATGCTGATTCACCTAGTAACTTACAGGTGAAGCTCAATCTGGAAGATAGCACTTACTCTAATATGACTTCCGATGAAGATGCTACCGAAGAAGAGCAAGCCGCTATTGATCTTGCATTTGGTAATCTTTCTTTACAGGAAATGGATGATGGAAAACCAGAACCAGATGAAGAAAATAAAATATTAAAAACCCCTCAAGAAATAATGGATGATAAGATTGCTAGACGTTTAGCCGAAGACAAAAAAGATGCAGAAGAGATAAAAAAAATGGAAGAAATCCTTCAGAAAAGCTTAGAAACTAAATAATCCAAACGTGCAGTAACGCCTCGGTGTTGCTGCACAAACTTCGACGCTTTGTTTCTGAATCTATTTTTATACTCCATAGAAAAAGACTGAACCAACCACTTATGTAAGGAATTTTTAAGTTCCTCTTCACCCTCACAAATAGTCAGCAAACCTTCCCCGGTTAGTTGATTTGCAATATCATCAAAATTAAACATAAATTTCCCACTAACTACAGGGACTTCCAGGGCTGTGGCTTCTAATGGATTATGCCCACCTGTATTCACTAAGCTACCTCCGATAAAAACCACATTCGCTGTTGCGTACCAGGATTGTAATTCTCCCATTGAGTCACCTAGAATTAAACTCACATTGTTATTTTGATAATGCGTTTGCAGACTATGGCGCAAATACTCATTTTTATTCATACCAATATTCATGCAAAGCAAATGAACTTCTTCAAAACGCTCAGGATGCCTTGGTACTATGATTAACAACAGATCAGGAAAATCTTTTAATAGTTTTTGATGTAATCTGAGAATGATCTCATCTTCACCTTTGTGTGTGCTAGCAGCTACCCAAACGGGTCGATGCTCTCCCCAATCTTGTTGCCTTTGTTTGCCTTCTGCAATTTGCTGTTGATTGAGTTGAACATCGAATTTAATATTACCAATAATTTCTATCTGCTCTGGTTTTGCGCCGAGTTTTACAAACCTTTCTGCATCTGTTGTAGATCTGACGGCAATGGTACTCACTCTGGATAATGTTTCTTTTACCAAATTCCTTATCTTTAAATAGGACTTTGTAGATTTCTCCGACAAACGCGCATTAGCAATTAGAATTGGAATAGACAGCTGTTGACACTTAGCATACAAATTTGGCCAAATTTCGGTCTCCATCACAATTAATAGACTAGGATTTATCGTATTGATAAAACGAGCAATTGCATCAGGCAAGTCATAAGGAAAGTAGACATGTGAAACTCGATCTCCAAACATGGAGGTGACTCTATCTGAACCTGTTGGAGTGGTGGTGGTAATTAATAATTGATATGCCGGGTATTTCTCGAGCAGTAATTCAACCAAGGGCTTTGCTGCAATCGCTTCACCCACCGATACTGCATGCAACCAAATTACAGGTAACTGTGATTGTGAAAGTGACTTAATCGAAACAAACCCAAAGCGTTCAGAAATTCTTTTTCGATAGCAAGAATTAGATCTACTTCGCCATAATAATTTGAGTAATACAAATGGAAAAATTACGTACAAAAATACGGAGTAAAGCCCACGCCTAAACGACATTCAGACATATCCCCAAGCTGTGCTTAAAAAAAATAAAAGGATACCATGTAACACTGTAAATTATGATGAATTTATGGCAGAATCCGATCCCTTTGAAATCTCAACGGAATGGTCATGAAAATTAGCGATAACAAAATTGCTTCACTTAGTTACACTCTTAAAAATGATGATGGAGCGATTCTAGATAAAGCTGACAACGAATCACCATTTTTATATATGCACGGCACTGGCGGAATAATTAAAGGCTTAGAAAAAGCTTTAGAAAACAAAGAAGTAAATGATAGTTTTAATCTAATTGTTGCACCTGCGGATGCATACGGCGAACGTGACCCTAACCTCACCGAAGCAGTTCCTCGCACCATGTTTGAAGGCATTGAAGATGAAAATCTGGTTGCTGGTGCTCAGTTTCATGCACAAACAGCTCAAGGAACTCAAATCATTACTATCGCTGATGTAGAAGGCGACATGGTAAAAATTGATGCAAATCACCCTTTAGCTGGTGAAACATTACATTTTGATGTTGCCGTTTTAGACGTTCGCGATGCAACTGAAGAAGAAATTGCACACGGTCATCCTCATGCACCGGGCGGATGTGGTCACGATCACGGTTAACCGCAATTTATTACGTTTAATATAAATTATTCACCCTGGACTATTTTAGGGCAATTGGGCTACTCTTCGTAAGGCAAAGCTATTACGCCATACTTGATATCACGAATCCTTAGAAATTCTTTTTCTAGAGCCTCAAAATCAGGCAATTTATTCATTCCTTGTCGATGAATATAGATATAACCAGCTGCAGCACCAGCTACAAAACTTATTGGATTCTTCGCACCAATAAGAGCTCGTGCACCGATACCCGCAGAATATATGAGTTTCCCTCGCTGTGACTGTCTGCTTTTATGTCTTCCCGATATACACCATTCAACAAAGTGTTCGCAGTTATTATGCAATATATGATATTGCATTTCCCCAATTCGTAAGTATGCGCGAATAATAGCCTCATCTGCCTGATACTTTCTTTCAAGATGTGGTTTTATATGGATTTCTTTATCTTGCGCAAATTCTTCCAGAGATATTTCTTCGATTACACCAGGTGTAGCCAAATCATTTGCCAAGCCTGAATAATGGATAACTTTATCGTCACTAATTCCCAAGCCATGGTGTGTATATGACCCTGAAGCTTTCTTGATATAAAGATGTTGTCCTTTATACATATGCTTGAAATATAAAAGTACTCTAGATTGGTTAAGTTGTTGTTAGGGTTTCTTCTTGTACCACGAAAATAATAAATGATGTATTTATGTCATTATTACTCGAAAAATTACTAAGAAATAAAACGACTAATTTGTAATTACATGCCTAAAAAACCAATCATTTCTTATATTTTGACCATTAGTGTATTAATTTTAACACTACATCTGGTTTTCTACGGCACATCTTTGCTATCAAAAGCCACCACCACAAAGACCGTAAAAACAAAAATAAACTCTGTTATCTATAATGATGACTATTCTCTCAATTTAACCGAAGAAGAAAAACAGCTTTTAAAAACTAATCCTATCATCAAATTAGGCATAGACAGAGCATTCCCCCCTTTTGGATCGATCACAGCCGATAATAATTATATTGGCTTCTCCGCAGACTTTATGAGAATTCTGGAGCACCGCTTAAACATTACATTTGATATCGGCAAAGATGCCTCATGGGGCACTACGATGGAAATGGCAAAAAAGGGCAGCTTGATGTTATCTCTACATTGGTGGATACAAAAGAACGTTCACAATATCTAAGTTTTACCCCTCCTTTTGTGAATAATCCAACCATCATTGTTAACGATGAAATCAAAAACGGTTATTTAGGGTCACTCAAAAGCCTGAATGGTAAAACAGTTGCCATCGAAAAAGGCTCTTATGCTTCGGGCGAAATTAGTAAAAAGTACCCTGATATCAAATTAATCAAAGTGAAAAACACCAGTATGGCGCTTAGTCTGGTTTCTGCCGGTAGCGCTGATGCTTACGTTGGCAATGCAGTTACAGCTAATTACGTGATAAAAAAACTTGGATATCAAAACCTCTCTTATTCAGGAAAAACAGAATATTCGAGTAATCACAGTGTTGGGATTAATAAAGATAAACCCATTTTGGCAAGTGCTATAGATAAAGCACTTGCTTCCATATCAGACCATGACCGTGCCGCCATTAAAGAATACTGGTTTGGAATGGATATCCAACCTCAGGTCACGGTAAATACTGCCATATCAGTTGGCCCTATCCTTTTGGGCATTCTATTACTGCTTCTAGGTTGGTTGATAAGTTTACGGCACTCACAAAATAAGTTAAAAAAGAGCCAGGAGTTGATTAAAACCCAATCTGAAGTTGATCATTTAACCGGATTGGCTAACCGCAGAAAATTTTATAGCATTCTTGATTTACAGATTAAAAGCAAAAATACCTTCACCCTATTCTTTCTGGATCTGGATCTATTTAAAGAAGTTAACGATTCACTAGGCCACGCAGTGGGTGATAAATTACTTGTAGATGCCGCATCTCGAATAAATACGTGCATAAGAGACGGTGATACTATCGCTAGATTACGCGGAGATGAATTCATGGTCATTTTGCCACACATCACTGACACTGACACTGACACTGACAAAATAGAAAATATAGCTGGCAATATTAAAACAAGAATTAGTAGACCTTTTACAATTCAGAATAATTTAATCAACATTACAACCAGTATCGGTATAGCCCGCTACCCGAGCGATGCAATGAATGCTGAGCAATTAGTTATAAATGGCGATCAGGCGATGTACCACTCGAAGAAAAAAGGTAGGAACTGTTATTCTTATTTCGATCACTCTATGCAGTCAGATTTACAGAATAAAAATCGTCTAATTAATGACTAAAAACTAGCCTTGGAAAAACAACAATTTGAACTTTATTATCAGCCAATAATAAAACTGGATAGCAATAAGATTACCAAAGCAGAAGCTTTAATAAGATGGAAACACTCTACACGGGGTTTTGTTTCACCTGAAAAATTTATTCCACTGGCAGAAGAAATTGGATTAATCAACGATGTTGGAGAATGGGTGTGTTTGGAAGCCATTATTGAAACAGTTGAAGTCGTCAAGAATCATAATCGTGATTTTCAAATGAGCATAAATACTTCGCCTCTGCAATATTGTAAGAATGGCATGAATATTTCTAATTGGTTCAACCAATTGCATGCGTACGGATTAACTGGAAAAAATCTGGTCCTTGAGATTACCGAAGGGATACTCATGGAATCTAGTGAAGCGGTGAGAAGGAATCTGCATCAACTTAAAGACCTAAATATTGAAGTAGCAATAGATGAATTTGGAACGGGTTATTCCTCATTGTCATATCTTAAAAAATTTGATATTGATTACTTAAAAATAGATAAATCTTTCATTCAGAATTTAACTGAAAACTTGGATGATATTGCCCTAGTTCAAGCTATTATTATGATGGCACACAAACTCGGCTGCAAAGTCATTGCTGAAGGAATAGAAATTGAAACTCAGAGAACTATCCTCGCCGATGCTGGCTGTGATTATGGACAGGGTTATTATTTTTCAAAACCTGTTAATGCTACACATTTTCACCAGTTGCTCAAAAGTTGGAATAGTAATCAGTTTCAAATAGCTAGTGATACTAGAACTTTGCCTTTGTTTGAAGATAAAGTAACAGTCCTTTCACAGAGCGTTTAAACAAACCATACCTGGTTTGTTATTTGGCAGTCGATTGAATCTAATGCCATATGGATGACCAAGCCAATTCCGATTAAACGGGTTTTAGGAATAAACGCCATTCCAATATAAACAACGATTGGAACAAAGCGATGCAACGGGTGGAAACCAATACTACAACGTGCAGCATCGTATATTGGGTAGCCAATAGATTATCAACCTCGACAACCATTTTAAGCATCATAACCGCATAGGCTATCTTCCAGTTAGAACGGAAGAACAATAGTGAAATAATCGCAGGAACAATCACATGCAAAACCATGTGCATTTCAAGGCTATCCCTCGTAAAAACCCTCTATTAAGTAGGGAGGTGACTTTTTGTGTTTAGTTTTTGTATTTACCTCTTAGTGTTACCTAAGATCTAAACCTATTATTCTGAACAGTTCATCATCAATATAAAGCAATGGTAAGCGTTCACGCATCCAGGGAGGAATGCCCTCTTCCTGAAATATATTTTTTAAGCTTAAATTCCCTCTATTGGGTATTCTTATTTTCTCTCCCCCTTGTCGAAACCTAACAGAGACATTATTAGACCCTTGAGGCAAAACCTCAGGCTTAATAGTTAGATTTAAGGAGTCAATAGTTAAAGGCGAGCTTAGATCCCAATCTATGACCATACTCGAATCATGTGCTAATAAAGGCTCTGATATATAGAGATTATCTCGAAATCGTCTAAGTTGAACCCCTTGCCATTCCAGTAGTGGCTGCATATCTATATCCGCCTCGATGACATCCGAAAACAAATGCCGAAGTTTCTTTTCAGAAGGATATGAAAATCCGCTAGACGCCACCCAATAACGCAATACTAATTTCTGCTTGGCTTTGGATAATTTCTTTAATCTAGACAGAGATAAAGTATTTTTTTTGAAATCACAAATATTTTTAAATTCGAATTCTGCAACTTCATTTAGGATTTCTTTCGCTTCTGATTGAATAGAGGCCGCACGAGTAATGGATTTATCAACTCCAGTCCAACGCATAAGTAGTTGTGGGATAATCTTTTGACGCAAATAATTACGATCATATCCCTGATCAAGATTACTTGGATCTTCAACAACATTTAGCTTGTGCAGTTTCGCATAACTTTCTAAAGATTTTCTATCATTTGATAGCAGCGGTCTAAGCAATTGACGTTCTGAACCCTTAGGACCAAACATCCTTGAAATAGGCATTGATGCCAGACCATCAACACCTGCGCCACGAAACAAGTTCAACAAAAAAGTTTCAACCTGGTCATTTTGATGATGTGCAGTAAGCAGAGTTTCGTTTTCTTTTAATGACTGATGTAAAGCCTTATAACGCTCAGTACGCGCCACTTCTTCTAAACTTTGACCTTTGGGTATTTCTAGATTTAACGAAATCACATCAAATTGGATACCCATAGATGTACAGGTATTCTCACAATGCTGAGCCCAACTTAAAGAGTTTGTCTGCAAACCATGATTAACATGAATTGCTCTAAGCAGCTGTTGGGCATTTGGGATTTGTGAGAGCAAATGAAGCAAAACATGAGAATCCAGACCACCGCTATAAGCAACAACTAGTTTATTATCTGGCGTATGTAATTTTAGCTGTTGATAGATTTCGCTAACATTTATCATTTCATAGCCCCACAATATAGTTTAAAAAAACAGTTTAAAAACTATATCGCATTTGAAAAACGACCTAATTAATAGCTAGACCAATGAAAACCAAAGTGACTATTTAAGAATCAAACTGCCCAAAACTCATAAGCTTTTGATAGCGTTTTTCTAGCAGTTGGTCAGTATTCAATGCACGCAACTCCCTTAAACTTGCTTGCAATGCTTCACGAATACTCACTGCAACAGCATCATAGTCTCGATGTGCACCACCTAAAGGTTCAGGTATGATGCGATCGATCAGATTCAGTTTGCTGAGTTTATCAGCAGTTATACCTAAAGCCTCAGCGGCTTCAGGTGCTTTGGCAGCATCTTTCCATAAAATAGAAGCACAACCTTCAGGAGATATTACCGAATAGGTACTGTATTGCATCATCATGACACGATCGGCAACAGCAATAGCCAATGCTCCTCCTGAACCACCTTCACCCATAATAGTGGAAACTATTGGAGTTCTTAGTTTAGCCATTTCAAAGAGGTTTCTGGCGATTGCTTCACTCTGTCCGCGCTCTTCAGCGCCTATCCCTGGATAAGCACCTGGCGTATCAACAAATGTTAAAACCGGCAGATGAAACTTTTCTGCCATTTTCATCAAACGCAGCGCTTTACGATAGCCCTCTGGGCGAGGCATACCAAAATTACGTTTAATGTTTTCTGTAGTGTCTCGTCCTTTTTGATGTCCGATAACCATTACAGGGTTACCTTCAAAACGAGCCATACCACCTATAATGGCTTTATCGTCACCATAAGCCCTGTCTCCATGCAGTTGCTGGAAGTCAGTGAAAACACGATCAATGATGTCAAACGTATAAGGACGCTTAGGGTGTCTTGCTAACTGACCTATTTGCTTTGAAGTAAGCTTGGAAAAAATAGATTTGGTGAGTGTATTCGCTTTCTCTTCTAAACGCTCAACTTCATCGCCTAGGTTTACATCAGAGCTACTCACATAGCGTAGTTCATCTATTTTTGCTTCTAATTCAGCAATAGGCTGTTCGAAGTCAAGAAAATCTGGATTCATATTATTACTTTTTGGATGTTACTGTTATTTTTCTTCTTGGCTTGCGATTTCTTCATGGACTTTTTTCATATCGACTTCTTTAACTTTGCCGATAACATCTTCCAATTGCTCTGCATTTAACATACCTGGCTGTGAGAACAATACAACTTGCTCACGAAATATCATCAATGTTGGAATCGAACGGATTTGAAAATGCCCAGCTAATTCTTGTTGTGACTCTGTATCAATTTTGCCAAAGACTATGCCTTCGTGCTTATTTGATACTTCTTCGTAAATAGGAGAAAAAGATTTACAAGGCCCGCACCACTCAGCCCAAAAATCGACAATAACAATATCATTCTTTTCTATAGTTTCTTCAAACGTTTCAGCTGTAATATCGATGGTCGCCACAATGCGCTCCTATTCTAGTATTAAATTAATATGCTGGGGAATATAAAGTTTAGTTAAAGGAATAGCAAGCTACTGGACTATTCATAGCCATTAAATATAAAACCTTACGATCCCCAAACAGGTAAGATTTTATGTGGTATTTCAAGATGTTCAAGTATTCTAGCTACCATGAAGTTTATTATATCATCCAATGATTCTGGCTTATGATAAAAACCAGGATTCGCTGGCATCATAATTGCCCCCATTCGGGAGAGCTTCAACATGTTTTCCAAATGAATATCGGACAATGGTGTTTCACGCACAACCAATATAAGCTTCTTCCGCTCTTTCAGGGCAACGTCTGCGGCTCTTTCCAAAAGATTTTTACTACTTCCCATTGCAATAGAAGACAATGTTCCAGTTGTACAAGGGCAAACCACAGTCGCATCAGCCACCCCGCTACCGCTTGCTACTGGAGCCATCCACTGCTCTCGCTCATATACTTTTAACTGTTCAGGTTCTGCTTTGTAAAGATCACTAAAGAACGCTTCAATATCGGCAGCTCTGGATGGAATATTTAATTCAGTTTCAGTGTTAATGACAATTCGAGCAGGTCTAGAAAGTAGCAGCGTAATAGTTTTTTTGGCTTTTACCAACTCTTCCAGTAAACGTAATCCATATTGAGCACCTGAGGCTCCTGTCATAATCAAAGTAATAGTTTGAGTCGACATTAGTTGTTTAGATTTTCCAGCTCATGTATAAGCTTCTGATGAATGCCCCCAAAACCGCCATTACTCATCACCAAAATATGGTCTCCACTTTGAATATCTGTCAGTATTGACTGAATTAACTGGTCAATATCACTATGTAAACTTGCTTTATCACCCAAGGATTCAATGACATCGTGCATATTCCAATCAACATTTTCAGGTTGAAATAAAACCACCTGGTCTGCTTCCTCTAAGGATTTTGCCAACGTTTGATTGTGAATTCCTAATTGCATCGTATTAGATCGAGGCTCAAGAATGGCGATAATCTTGTTATCAGAGACATTCGCCCGAAGTCCTTTAAGTGTGGTCTCAATCGCCGTTGGATGATGTGCAAAGTCGTCGTATATCCTTACGCCATTTACTTCTCCACTAAGCTCCATACGTCGTTTTATTCCTTTGAATTCAGCCAGTGCTTCAATTGCAAATTTAGCAGGAACGCCTGCATGTCTGGAAGCCCCAATAGCCGCTAAAGCATTTGCTACGTTATGCTTACCCAATAGTGACCAGTTGACAATACCTTGTTCTTCACCATCAAAAAGCACTTTAAATTCACTTCCATCAGGGTTTATATATTCAGCAGTCCAACCTTTCTTGTCTTTGTTGTTATTAGTATCATGTGAGCTGTCTGCAGATGCAGAGAATACTTCTTGAGTTGTCCAGCAACCTTCTTCTAAAACATCAGTGATGTTTTCTTCATCATCATTTAACACAATCAGACCATTCTGCGGAACCATCCGGATTAGGTGATGAAATTGGGTCTTGATTGCGTTTAAATCGGGGAATATATCAGCATGATCATATTCTAAATTATTAATCACTAAAGTACGGGGGTGGTAATGTACAAATTTAGATCGCTTATCAAAGAAAGCAGTATCGTACTCATCGGCCTCAACAACAAAAAAAGGCGAATCTCCTCCTAGCCTGGCTGATACTCCGAAATTTTCTGGCACCCCTCCAATTAGAAATCCTGGGTTCAAGCCAGCATATTCCAATATCCAGGACAGGATGCTAGCCGTTGTAGTTTTACCGTGAGTACCAGAAACCGCTAAAACCCAACGATCTTTAAGAATATTCTCATACAGCCACTGCGGGCCTGAAGTATAAGGTAAGTTCTGATTGAGCATATACTCAACCACTTCTTTACCTCTACTCATGACATTACCAACAACAACCTGGCTTTGCTCTTCGGTTTTTAACCCGGATTCTAACTCAGCTTCTAATTCAGTTAAATTCTCCTGCTTAAAACCCTTATCTAGTTTGATACCTTGAGATTCAAGCATAGTACTCATGGGCGGATAAACATTTTCATCTGAACCACTAACAGATACACCCGATTCTCTAGCCAACAAGGCAATACCACCCATAAAGGTACCGCATATTCCTAAAATATGAATACTCATATTGAAGTATAAAACTTGTATTCTTTAAAAATCATCCAGTCTCTCCAATCGCTCAATTAAATCTGAAGCCGAATCTCTGGACGATTTACCATCGGTAATCAGATAGTCACGACGCTGCAACCAGGCATCCCTGATAGCAATATATTGATCATTTGAAATATTTTCGAATGCTTTTTCTTCGTTTAGCAGATCTGCTCTTTTATCAATTAACTCGAGAGCAAAGTAATACAGACTGTCATCAGAATAGTTAGTCACATCGGTTAGTCTATCCACAGTGAATTTAGCACCAGCATCACGAATAGTAGATGGACCTAAGAATGGCAGCATAATATAAGGACCTGAGACTACCCCCCAACGTGCAAGAGTCTGTCCAAAATCCTCATTGTGTTTTTCTAGACCAGCCGCAGAAGCAATGTCTAGTAAACCTGCAAAACCAAAAGCGGTGTTAAATACAAACCGTTCAGTATCGTTAAGAGCATCTTTAACTTTGAATTGTAATAGGTTATTAACTACATTACCCACATCACCCAAATTAGAAAAGAAATTAGTGACACTTGTATCTACAAACTCTGGAGTGACAGCCTTATAACCTTTTGCAATCGGTTTTAGGAAATATTTATCCAGGCCCACATTGAATGAATAAATGTTGCGATTGAAGTTTTCTAAAGAATCTATATTAACCGAATTACCGGCTTTTGAAGTTGCCACTGCACCAGATGATTGCAACCCACCGGATTGCGTGGTTCTATTTTGGCTACATGCCGCTAAAGACATTAGTAAAACCATACTCAAAATAAAATTATAAGTAACTTTGTAGCTTTTCAATCCCATTATTCTCTTCCCTAAGAGATAAAATTCATTATGAAATAATAGATAATGAATCTTTAATTATATATTGAGGGGATTATAAATACATTTTGAATTAAAGTATTATTATATTAGTAACTTAAGCTTTTAATTTGCCACTTTATCATTCACATGACTATCTAACATATGATTTCTTATGACGATTTCTAATGGTCCAGGACGAGCAATTTCATATCCCTGACCATAATCAACACCCATATCTCTAAGTAGATGGATGATCTTCTCATTTTCTACATACTCAGCTATCACTTTAAGATTCATTGTATGACCTACCTGATTAATTGATTGCACCATAGTTTTTGCAACTTCATCATTAGCAATATTTTTAACGAAACTACCATCAATTTTCAAATAATCAACATCAAGAGATCTCAAGTACCCATAAGAACTCACGCCAGTTCCAAAGTCATCTAACGAGAACTTACAACCCAATGCTTTTAATGACGCCATTAATGCATTGATTAAGGTTAAATCCTCAACGGCAACTTGCTCAGTTATCTCAAAACACAACATCTGTGGGTCTACACCAGAACTTTTAATTTCTTTGGTAACAAAATCAAGAAAAAGTGGATCATTTAAACTCTGGCCAGATAAGTTAATCGCAAAAACCGGCAATGGACTTTGCTCGGGTAACGCACTGATTTGTTTTAATACGTTTTTGATAACCCATCTATCCAGGGTAGGCATCATCGAATAATATTCAGCAGCAGAGATAAATTCATCAGGAGCTATAGGATTACCTTTTTCATCAGACAATCGAATTAATAACTCATAATGATAGAATGGTTTTTTATATTCGCTCGCCTTCAATGGATGGATAGGCTGTGCATGCATTCGAAAGCGGTTTTCCTGAAGTGCTTTCTTGAGGATCATTACCCATTCAAGATTACCCTCCATTTTCTGAATTTCTGAATCTTCTGACTTATAAGCCGATAGTCGATTGCCACCACGCTTATTTGCCAAATTACAGGCCGTGTTCGCCTCTGAAATTGCCCTGGTTGAAGATGTGGTATTTTGATCAAGAACCACGAAACCACAGCTCATCGTAATTGAATATTGTTGTCCTCGTGACATGAACTTGTATTCAGAAACATCACTTAGAATATCTTGAATAGTCTTAATTGCAGAAGTTAGCTTACGCTCACAAAAAACCACTGCAAACTCATTAGCCCCTACTCTTCCAACAATATCCAAAGGTATAAACAAATGATTCTTAATCTGTTCACCCATACTGGTAATAAGATTATCACCACTAGCATACCCAATTGTGTCGTTTATAACCTGGAATTGGTCAATCGAGAAGTAGGCTAATACATGTTTAGAGCTATGCTTATGGGCGTTATCAATAAGTTGCTTAACTTCAGCATCAAAAGATTTACGATTTAGCATACGCGTCAATCCATCGTATGTTTCGAGATTAGATAATTTCGACTCTAGCGCTTTTCTCTCAGTAATGTTATTTAAAACAAGCAATATATGATCTTGCTCCTGATCACCATAACGTCTCAAAGGAATAAGATTGAGCTCTATAGAGATAGTCTGATTCATAGTTGTTTGTAATAAACAATCACGTGTCATTCGTTCAGTTCGATGTGAAGCATCCACCTAAAACTCCTTGCAAGACCCTTCCTGTATTAGGATTAAGTAATGCAAACACATCACCATAATCACGTCCCATCACACGTCTAAGTTTACAACTGAGCATATTTTCAGCTTCTGGATTGAGATATATAATTTTATTATTAGCGTTGAGTATGACTATCGATTCAGGCAATAATTTATAGGCATCTTCCAGACTATGATCTGATGATTCTTCGTATTGGGGCTTTTGTCTCTTATAGTAGAAAAATATATAAAAGCCCATAGCGATGATTACGAGCAATCATTAAGGAAAGTATATTTATATTTATGTTAGGCACGAAGGTTTTTATTTTTTATTATTAGAGACTGGTAATCTCAATTCATTATTATTCCTGATATTTTCGCATATCCTAGATGAATCCAAGCTTAAGTTCAGGCTTTGATAGTTCATTTGACTCTATTCAATAATATTAATTGTTAGACAAAAAAAAGCCGCCTAATTGACAAGGCGGCCTTTTTAAAAAGAAAAATTATACTTTTTCTTTGATTCTTGCTGCTTTACCAGTAAGTCCACGCAAGTAATAAAGCTTAGCTCGACGTACATCACCTTTACGCTTCACTTCAATACCAGCAATTGCATTACTATAAGTCTGGAAAACACGCTCAACGCCTTCACCGTAAGAAATCTTACGAACTGTAAATGCAGAGTTCAAACCACGGTTTCTAATTGCAATAACAACGCCTTCGAAAGCCTGAATACGCTCACGATCCCCTTCTTTTACTTTAACTGAAACTACTACAGTATCCCCAGGATTAAAATCAGGAACTTCTTTGCTCATTTGCGCGGCTTCAATTGCCTGAATAATCTTACTCATGTTTATACCTCTAAATAAACCTATGTTTAATTCTTAATGTCTTTTAAATATTCATTAAGTAACTTCTTATCTTCATCACTTAACAATGTGTTTTTTAACAAATCAGGACGCTTTTGGAATGTTCTTCCTAATGCCTGTTTTCTGCGCCAGCTAGCAATCTTTTTATGATCACCACTTGTTAAAACTGCTGGCACATCTAAATTTTCAACAACCTCTGGTCTAGTGTAATGACCATGGTCTAATAAATTATTACTAAATGAATCTTGTTCAGCTGATTCATTATGTCCCAATACTGATGGTAACAAACGAGTAATTCCGTCTATCACTACCATTGCACCAAGTTCACCACCACTCAAAACATAATCACCAATCGACCATTCCTCGTCGACCTCCAGATCAATTACGCGCTCATCAATACCTTCGTATCGACCACATAATAGGATCAGAGCCTGCTGTTGCTTTGATGCTTCGAGCAACATTGATTGTTTTAACGGCTTACCCTGGGGACTCAAGTAAATTACTTTTGCCTTCTCAGGAGCTACTTTTTTAACTTCACGAATTGTTTTTAACAAACAATTCGCTTTCATGACCATTCCTGGTCCGCCACCATAAGGACGATCATCAACAGTTCTGTGAACATCTTCTGTTTGATCCCTTGGATTCCAACAGTGTAGCTCAATCAAATTACGCTTTTTTGCCCTACCCGTTACACCAAATTCTGCAACTGTTTCAACCATCTCAGGCATTAGCGTAATTATATCAAAACGCATAATGAGAACCTAAAACTCTGGATCCCAATCAACAATCATCAAGGATTTATCGAGATCAATAGATTGTATGACATCACCCATAATATAAGGCAGCATACGTTCTTTATCCTCTATTCCGTCAGTATCTTTAACGATAAAAACATCATTACTGCCAGTATCGAAAAGCCAGTCAATTTCACCTAGCCTTTCACCCTCTATCGTTTCTACTGAAAGACCTATTAAATCTCTCCAGTAATACTCACCTTTAGATAGTTCCTTTAACTGATCCTTATGGATTGCAATTTCAGAACCTACCAATGCTTCAGCTTGCTCACGATAGTGAGTATTTTCAAGCAAAGCAATAATATTTTTGCCCTGCTTTTTACCATCTATGAGCTTGATTGGTTTCCAATCATTGCCTCTTCCTTTTAAAAACCACTTTTCATATTCAGTGATTTGTTCACGAGGAGAAGTATGAGAAAAAACCTTAACCCAACCTTTAATTCCATGTACTCCCGAGATTTTACCCAGAGTGATGTAATCGTTAGATGGGCTCATACAGCCAACTTACTAAGCTGCAGCTTTAGCTGACTCTTTTAATAAAGTAGTGATACGTGTAGAAAGTTGTGCACCTTCTTTGATCCAATGATCAATACGATCTTGCTTAAGTTCTAAACGAACTTCCTGACCAGTAGCACGAGGATTGAAAAAACCTAGTCTCTCAATGTATCCACTGTCACGTGGTTTACGTGAGTCAGTAACAACAATTTTGTAAAAAGGACGCTTCTTAGAACCGCCACGAGCCATACGGATTGTAACCATAATCTTAAAATCTCAATAAACGCTAATTACTCTATTATGTGAGCAAATCACAAAATGCGAGCAACTAACTATCTTGCCCTAAGGCAACAGAAAAATAATCGCGCAATTCTACGCTTTTTATTAAAAAAAGAAAGTATATTTTCTAATGAAATAAACGAAATCTCCCAGTTTTAACTTTCACTGGTCGTTTTACATCTAAAAAGGGCTTCCAGAATCCATATACAACCCTGAATCCCAGAAACTACATTCCGGGAAAACCTCCTCCGCCACCCATTCCTGGAGGCATTTGACCTTTCATTCCACGCATCATTTTCTTCAAGCCGCCACCTTTAAACTTCTTCATCATTTTACTCATTTGTTTATGCTGTTTGAGCAAACGATTGACATCTTGAATTTGAAGACCACAACCTGCTGCGATACGCTTTTTATGTGAACCTTTGATAACTGCAGGAAAACGTCTTTCTTTTGGTGTCATGGAATTAATGATAGCCACCATGCGATTCACTTCTTTATCACCAGCACCATTTTGAACTGCCTGGGTCATTTTACCCATGCCTGGCAACTTATCCATTAAGCCACCCATACCACCCATTTTTTGCATTTGAAGCATTTGATTACGCAAATCATTCAGATCAAATCCTTTTCCTCTATTTAGCTTAGTCGCTAATTTCTGCGCATCTTTGTGATCTACTTTTCGTTGCGCTTCCTCAACCAGAGACAGTACATCTCCCATACCAAGAATACGAGAAGCCATACGTTCTGGATGGAATGGCTCTAATTCATCAATCTTTTCACCCATACCAATGAATTTGATTGGCTTGCCAGTTACTTCTCTAACTGATAAAGCAGCACCACCGCGTGCATCACCATCTGCTTTGGTTAGTACCACACCAGTAAGAGGAAGCGCATCACCGAAGGCTTTCGCGGTATTAGCAGCATCTTGACCTGTCATTGCGTCAACGACAAATAAAGTCTCGACCGGTTTAACTGCAGCATGGATTAATTTAATTTCATCCATCATGTCTGCATCAACATGCAAACGACCTGCCGTATCCACTAACAACACATCGATATGATTGCGCTTGGCATAATCTAATGCCGCATAAGCGATATCTACTGGGGATTGCCCTACTTCACTTTCTATAAATGTGGCATCAACCTGGCCCGCCAGTGTCTGTAGCTGTTTGATTGCAGCTGGGCGATAAACATCACAACTGACCATAGCGACTGTTTTCTTTTCTCTTTCCTGAAGCAGTTTTGCTAACTTACCCGCAGTGGTTGTTTTACCAGCACCCTGCAATCCCGCCATTAGCACAACGGCAGGGGGTTGAGCATTTAGATCAAGAGACTCGTTGGCTTGCCCCATGATTTCAACAAGCTCGTCATTAACGACTTTAACCAGCGCCTGACCAGGTGACAAACTCCCCTGTACTTCTACACCAATTGCGCGTTCTCTGACCTTATCAACAAACGTTCTTACAACCGGCAAAGCAACATCAGCTTCCAGTAACGCCATACGCACTTCACGCATTGCATCTTTGATATTATCTTCTGTTAGACGCGCCTGGCCTTTCAGCTTTTTGACGGTATGAGAAAGACGATCACTTAAATTTTCAAACATCTATAAATACTCTTTTATGTATTGCTTTACTTCAAACAAACTTTAGAACTTAATTCGGTTTCTTGATTAACTAAAATTTTAAGACAAATTAGCTATTTTTTAAACGACAAGTAAGCCCTTAGTATAACATTAGCTTTCATTACTCTATAATGAATATCTCAATCGGCATGTATTATAATTAGAGACTAATAAAATTTCATCTAGGTTAATCAGAGATTTCATTAAGAGAACAAAAAGACAATAACTCATGACAGCTAACTTACTGAACTTTGCAGCAATTATATTCTATTTAATCAGTTGGTTTATTATAACTAGCTGTGTTCGCGCCAGCATAGAAACCCCTGATAACTGCAAAGATAAGAGAAAATACTTTTTTATCGTCTGGTTTATCGCGCTTGCTATTCACATTCTAAGCATCCACATGCCACTAATGAATGGAGAACCTCTGTCATTTAGTTTCTTTACCTTAACATCATACGTTATGTGGTTTATCAGCCTATTATTATTTATAACAACAGTTAGCAGAAAAATTGAATCGCTGGCAATTATTATACTCCCCATCACCATACTGAGTATCCTTCTTGGGATGACCATTGGTTCAGGCTCTGAAAGAATCGTGCATATGCACAGCGGTCTTGGAATTCACATTTTGATTTCACTGTTAGCTTATAGTGTATTAATGCTGGCGTCATTCCAGTCGTTATTACTCCATACCCAGAACAAACACCTACACAATCGTCAGAATAATGGCTTCATTCGCTCGCTTCCTTCGCTGGAAGATATGGAACACTTCCTATTTAGGCTGATCACCATTGGCGTTATTTTATTAACCATTAGCCTGGTTTCGGGTTTTTATTTCCTAGAAAATCTTTTCGGTTCTAATGTGGCGCATAAAACCATTCTTTCGATTATCTCCTGGGTGATTTTTACTTCGTTACTTGTCGGACGATGGAAGTATGGCTGGCGCGGAAAAACAGCCGTTCGCTGGACATTGGCTGGCTTTATCGTATTGGCATTAGCCTTCTTTGGCTCTAAATTCATTCAGGAATTTGTCATTGATAATAATGATAAAGAAGCTACACGAATTGACACCCCCCTACTTATAGACAGAAATAGTTAAAGCCTGTGAACATCAACGAAACTCCAATAGGAGTATTGTTTCTACTCCTCCTTATTCTGTTTTTCATGTCTGCATTTTTTTCAGGAACAGAAACGGCATTAATGTCGTTAAATCGCTATAAGCTCAAGCACCTTTCTAAAAAGAACAAAGGCGCGAAACTTGCGATGCAACTGCTGCAAAAACCAGACAGGCTGATCGGTGTGATTTTAATTGGCAACAACCTGGTTAATATCCTCATCACTCAATTGGCAACCTATCTTGGTTTTCGTCTGGGCGGCAGTGCAGGCGTAGCCATCTCCACAGGGCTGTTGACCTTAGCCTTGCTAGTGTTTGCCGAAGTCACCCCGAAAACCATTGCCGCGTTGCGCTCAGAACAGATCGCTCTGCCCGCATCCTATATATATGTAGTTATGTTAAAGTTTGCTTACCCTCTGGTTTGGGTAATTAATCTCTTTGCAAATATAGTGGTGCGTCTGGTGGGGGTTGACCCTCATGCCACCGATGATCAATCACTGAGTCACGAAGAACTCAAAACCGTCGTCACTGAAGCCAGCGGATTAATACCCGAAAACCACCAAGACATGCTAATGCGCGTTCTCGATATGGAATCAATCACCGTCGAAGACATCATGATTCCACGAACCGACATCAGCGGTATTGACCTTGCGGATGACTGGAATGATATTGAAGAACAAATCTTACGCAGTAATTTCACTCGGCTGCTGATTTACAACGGTAGCATTAATAATATCGTCGGCTTTGTGCATTTACGCCGAATCATCCCTCTGTTCCACGAGGATAAAATGGACCGTGAGCGCTTTGAAAACCTCATATCGCCCGCACACTTTACTCCAGAAGGGGTTCCACTCACCCAACAATTGATCAACTTCCAGGACGAACGCCGCCGCATGTCACTGGTTGTCGATGAATATGGCGATATCCAGGGTCTGGTAACACTCGAAGACATCCTCGAAGAAATCGTCGGGCAATTCTCAACCTCGCCCGCCAACTTCGATTACGAAGCAAAAGTCAATGAAGACGGCTCGATCTGGATCGAGGGTGCGATGCATATTCGTGACATCAATCGTCAACTGAATATGGAATTACCAACCGACGGTGCGAAAACGATTAATGGACTTGTCACCGAAGAACTCGGGCATATACCTACCCCGGGAACCAGCATTCTAATCAACGACTACCCGATGGAAATCAGAAAAACACAGAACAATGTGATTAAAACACTGATTCTTTATCCGCGTATTAATGATCACAGACGCATTGAAGCAGAAGAATAACCCTCATATTTAAACCGACAACATAAACCCAGAACCTTTACTAAGAACGTATACCAAGACATATACTAAGAAATAAGAGCAACACTATATGGCAAAACCTAAGACTGAATACCATTGTACCTCCTGTGGCACAGTCCACATTAAGTGGGAAGGCCAATGCAGTGAATGTAAGGAATGGAATACCCTCGAAGAAAGTGCCGTACAAAGCAGTTCAGCTGCGGGTACTGTGGCAGCTAAAGGTAGCCGTTTTCAAAGCTATTCGGGCGATGTCGGACAGATCAAATCGATTAAAGACATCGACCTCAAAGCAGTACCACGCACCAAAACAGGACTATCCGAACTCGATCGCACCCTAGGTGGTGGCTTAGTCCAGGGATCAGTTACCTTAATAGGTGGCGATCCCGGCATTGGTAAATCAACCATATTGATTCAAGTACTCGCCAGCCTGTCAGATCTACGCACGCTATATGTCACCGGCGAGGAATCATTACAGCAAGTATCAATGCGCGCCACGCGACTAGAACTCCCTACCGAGCCATTACGCTTACTTACTGAAACCTGTGTCGAGCGCATCATCGAACATGCCATGCACGAAAAACCTGACGTGATGGTAATTGACTCGATACAAACCATCCACACCGAAGAACTCAACTCCGCACCAGGCGGCGTTAGTCAAGTACGCGAAGCCACCGCAAGACTGACACGCTTCGCCAAACAAACCAACACCTCACTGTTTATCGCAGGCCACGTCACCAAAGAAGGTACACTCGCTGGACCCCGCGTATTAGAACATATGGTCGACACCGTGCTCTATTTTGAAGGCGACCCCGGTGGACGCTACAGAATACTACGCGCAGTAAAAAACCGCTTTGGCGCAGTCAATGAACTCGGCGTATTCGCCATGACCGAAAAAGGTTTAATCGGTGTAAACAATCCCTCCGCGATATTCCTATCACGCCATGAAACACCAGTCGCAGGCAGCGTGATCATGGTTACACGAGAAGGCACTCGACCGCTTTAGTCGAAGTACAAGCACTCGTCGATGATAGTCACGGACAACAGGCAAGACGTGTCGTAATCGGCCTAGAACAAAACAGAATCGCGATGCTACTCGCCGTACTTACATCGGCATGGCGGCGTATCGATGTTTGACCAAGATGTGTTCATCAATGTAGTCGGCGGCATGAAAATCACCGAAACTGGCGCCGACCTAGCAATGATACTCGCCGCTTTATCAAGCTTTAAAAATAAACCGCACCCATCAGATTTAGTGGTCTTTGGTGAGATCGGACTAGCCGGAGAAATCCGCCCCGTGCCCAACGGTGAAGAACGCCTCAAAGAAGCCGCTAAACACGGCTACAAACGCGCCATCATTCCAAAAGGCAATATGCCACAGAAACCAATTCCTGGAATGAAGATAATGACAGCACAGCGACTGGAAGATGCTTTGGATTATCTGTGAGATTAATAAAAGTCACCCCCCTACTTTTAATAGGTTTTTGTGCTTACTCGATAAAAAATCTAATTAAATTAAATCAATATACTTACCATTTGTTCAGTTAATGAAAAAAGTAAACAAATGCAATAAATTTATTGTGATATAAGTAAAGAACTACTGAAGTTCTCTAAATAATTTCAAAAAAAGTAGGCCAACGGCACGATAACAAATTAAAAGGCCATCGGCCTTGTTAATAGTCTGTTAGTCCCCTGAACTACCCACAATTGGTATTGAAAGATGAAGAAACATGATGAATTACCGGTAGACCATGAAATTCCACTAATTGCATGGCTTAACAAGGCAATTAGAGCTGCCATGAGCATTTTAGCCATTTTAATGGTGCTAGTTATTTTTTGGGGAGTTGCAGATGTTGTATTTGTGCTTTATGAGAAACTACTATCACCTCCGCTTTTTATTCTTGAAGCATCCGATATATTAAAACTGTTCGGAGCCTTTTTAATGGTTTTAATAGGGGTAGAGGTTTACCAAAATATAGTTCTGTATTTGAAAACAAATATAATCCCTTTGAAACTAGTTATTTCAACCGCCTTAGTGGCAATTGCAAGAAAAGTTATTGTTCTGGATTTCAATGATATTGGGCCAATGTATATTCTATCAACAGCTGCTGTAACTTTGGCGCTAGGAATAACGTATTTCTTAATAGATAGACAGATTAAAGATTCATAAGAACAGATTATTTGAGCCCGAACTGATTGTATATTGCGCCACAATGGCTCCCGGCACTTTTTAAGGAGTTAATATTTATGTCCTTATGGTCAAAAGTTTGTTGAACATTTTATTCCTCTTTACGGGTATAGCATTGCTTACCATAGGTGGTGAAGCATTGATTCGTGGCTCTCTAGCTGCGGCAAGACGTTTGGGTGTTTCGCCCTTGCTAAGTGGCCTGGTTATTGTCGGTTTTGGTACTTCAGCTCCGGAGTTGGTAGTTTCCGTTAATGCTGCAATAGAGGGTAAGCCAGATATAGCTATTGGAAACGTTGTTGGCAGTAATATTAGTAATATATTATTAATTCTAGGCATTTGCGCGTTGATCACACCGTTAACGGTCAAACCATTGGTGCTAAAACGAGACGCTGCGACGGTAGTTGCAGCAAGCATATTGTTCCTCATTCTGGTTGGAGGAAGTGCTCTCGGTCGTGCCGATGCTGCTATCTTGCTTGCTGCCTTATTTACTTACTTAATTTGGGCTTATTGGAGCGAAAGCTTCCACGCTGCACCTGCGGGCGAGCTACATCGAGCAGAATCAAAAGAAATATCTGTTGATTCGAAGTCAACGCTTTGGATTGTAATTGCCATAGGTCTTGGTTTGTTGTTATTAATTGGTGGTTCACAAGTTCTACTGATTGGGGCTATTGGCATTGCAGAACACTATAATGTACCAGAAGCCGTGATTGGTTTGACGCTAGTGGCGGTAGGTACATCTCTTCCAGAATTGTCTATATCGGTAATCGCAGCAGTTCGCCGACACGCTGATGTAGCGATTGGTAATATACTCGGAAGTAATATCTTCAATTTACTCGGAATTCTGGGTGTGTCAGCACTTCTTCAGCCACTTCCGGTTCATGCAAGAATCCTGCAGTTTGATCAATGGGTCATGCTTGGGACGTCTTTAATCTTGCTTTTGTTCTTGTACACGCAAAGACACCTGAGCCGACTTGAAGGTGGAATGTTACTGATAGGTTACGGGATATATGTCTGGCTAAGTTTTACGTTATTCCGTGGTTAACAAAGTTACTCGGTGCTGTGAACAAATACCCGAGGAAATGAAAAAGCCAATAAAGCAGCGAAAAAACTTATCAAATCCAAACAGATATTAATAAAATGCCCCCCCCACTTTTAGCCTATTTTCCAGAAACAGCCTAGCTCACCGAACGCTCCTGAAACTGCAACTCAGACAATCGCTTATACAGAGGCGAACTCTCCAGTAACTCGTCATGCTTACCCTGCGCAACGAGTTTCCCCTCTTTTAATACTGCAATCGAGTCAGCGTTACGAATAGTCGCTAAACGATGCGCGATAATCACTGTCGTTCGGCCCTGCATTAAGTACTCTAACGCTTGTTGAACACGATGCTCGCTTTCAGCATCTAGTGCTGATGTCGCTTCATCCAATAATAAAATCTTGGGATCTTTTAAAATAGCTCGGGCAATGGCAATCCGCTGACGTTGACCACCTGACAGGCGAACGCCCTGCTCGCCTAAGAAGCTCTCATAACCATCAGGTAACTTTTCTATAAATTCATGAGCATTGGCCGCTTTGGCGGCTTCAATTACTTCTTCTTTTGTGGCATCGGGCTTGCCGTAACGTATATTGTGCATCACATCGCTGCTAAATAAAGTGGGTTGCTGTGCCACTACCGCGAGTTGTGAGCGTAGGTCGATTGGGAGTAGCTCTTTGATGTTAGTTTCACCCAAAAAAATTGAGCCTTGATCTGGGTCATAGAAACGTTGCAGTAATTCAAAAACCGTTGACTTACCTGCGCCAGATGGGCCAACTAGCGCCAGTGATTTACCTTCTTCGATCACTAGATTCAAATTATTTAAGGCCGCTACATCTGGTCTTGAAGGATAGCTAAAAGTGACATTTTTAAACAGTATTTGCGAGCCGCTCTTTCTAATACTATTTGTGCTTTTGGGTTGAGCAGGCAATTCAATAACGCTCTTGATTGATAACAGTTCAAGCAATCGTTCTGCCGCGCCAGCAGCTCGTTGAACTTCGCCAATCACTTCTGAAATAGTGGCAACAGAACCCGCAACCACAACCGCGTAGAATACGAATGCACCTAACTCACCCTCGGTCATAACGCCATTAATCACGTCATTACCGCCAACCCATAACATGCCTGCAATAGCACTAAAGATTAATGAGATAACCACTGCAATTAACATAGCTCGTTGTTTAATACGTTTACGCGCTATTTCAAATGCGCCTTCAACGTGACCTGCAAACGCTTTTCGTTCATTGGCTTCTTGGGTATAACTTTGCACCGTTTTAATTTGCTGGATAATCTCGCCTGCATGACTGCCTACATCGGCAATGCTGTCTTGGCTTTTACGTGATAACTTACGAACTCGTCGACCGAATAGAATAATCGGGACTAACACAATTGGCACGCCAACGAGTACGAACATGGTCAGCTTTAAGTTTGTAATTAATAGCAGTATTAGCCCGCCAATTAAGGTGAGCACTGACCTTAAAGCCATCGCCGCTGATGAACCGATGACCGTTTGCAGTAAGGTCGTATCGGTGGTGAGCCGCGACATAATTTCGCCACTGCGATTCTCTTCAAAATAGCTAGGATGCAGTGTGATCAAATGATCGAATACGGCTTTTCGAATATCCGCAGATACCCTTTCGCCTAACCAGGAAACCAAATAGAAACGTGCGTAAGTGCCAATCGCCATTAGCACTGCAATTAAAATAATTAACAGCGCAGCATCATTGAGCTTGTCGGTTGAGCGGGCGACAAATCCATCATCGATCAGTATCTTTATACCCTGCCCCATTGCCAATGTTATGCCTGCGGTGAATATCAACGCACAACCAGCCGCCACTAACGTACCTTTATAATTGAGTAAAAAACGGCCTAGCTGGATGAGAACTGAATAACTTTTATTTGCCATAGATGGGTTCTGCTGGGTTTTGTTTTAGTATTGCATGGATACAGGAAATGAACGCATAAACTTATTTTAAAAATACTTGATTCACACTTCCAAAAAATATCAGTTGCTGCCAACTATCGTCTTAGAGAGTTTAAGTATTAGGGTTTTTAAAAAGACTTCAATGCGACACAATCAATCTAGGAAAGAGTTTTAAAAATAACGATAATAGATTTAGACTTACTGTCCGTTGGCTTGGCCATTGTACCTCAAAGATTCATTACGAAGTCTACGACGGACTTTGTTGGCTCTTGATGAGCCTAAGAAAGTCACCCCCCACCTTTTAGGCACTTTTTATCTAAGTTATTATTCCCCAAATCCACTCATTAAAAGAAAGATCATAACAATGGCCCACTCCGACCGTCCCAATCCCGAAACAATCACCTTAGAAAACGGCAACCTAGCCTCAACCCCCGATCAGGTAATCGCCGAAATTGAAAAACTAAACATCGAACAAGAAACCAAAATCCACGAACCACTTTTCACTGTGGAACAATCAAAAAACGTCATCTTCGAAAAACCGGGCGCAAAGACCAAGAACCTATTCCTACGCAACAAGAAAGGTCGTATGGTTTTGTTAGTGGTAGAACAAGATCGGATGATTGACTTAAGAGGATTACGCGATAAATTACAACTCACTGGCGGTCACTTGTCTTTTGCAAGCACGGATCGATTAAGCAAAATATCTCGGTGTGGTGCCAGGTTCGGTGTCGCCATTGGCACTAATCAATGATGATTCAAATAAGGTACAAGTCTATATTGAGAAAGTCGTTAATTGAACAACAATGGATTTACATGCACCCTTGTAGAAATACTCACACCACCCGAATTCGTTGCGATGATTTACTAAGATTACTCGAGACTTGGGATCATCCTGCAACCTTATTGGATTTTTGAATCAAGTATTCTTCATCTATCACCCCCCTACTTTTAAGCACTTTTTTAAATACCTAACCCATTAATCAGTTGAAAAGGCTAAAGCTGAGAATAACTGTATAATGAGTACCAAAATAATAAAATTTACTGACAATGCCTCACATAGAACCCCACAAACTAAAAGCAATCGCCCTATATATAGGCGTCGTTTCATTCGAATGGTTTAGTGGCGGAGAAGAAAATGGAATCGCAGCTGCCTTCGTACTGGGCATGCTCCTATTATTAATTCTATTTAGTGGCGTCTTCGCATTTTTAGGAAGTTTCGGTTTTATGGAGTCCTTCGCCAGTGATCACCGAGAAGGCCTTTCATCAAACTCTGTATCCTTTCTAAGCTGGATACTGTTTTTAATTGGCTGTGCTTTTTTTATATTTAACTGGAATGTGAATTAGCAAATCATTAAAGTGGGTTAATGAACTCTCATTTTATCAGCAACAGAAATCAGTAAGCGTGTTAAGAAATATACAGCTGGAAAAGTATTTTCGTTTTCTATTCTTTGTTTTCGTACTTTTTATAGTACCTATATCCCAAGGCTGCTCATCAGATAAACAAACAACAATAAGCTGCGGTGACTTATTCTCTGAATATGCAGAAAAACCTGTTCAATTAAAATTCGAAAAATGCACAAAGGGTATGGGACAAATACTAGTTAACGCTGAATATAGAGTTTCAAGTAAGTATGCCGAAGAAGTTGAACAATTCCTCGTTGAAAAATATGGCTTAATGAAATTTAGTGATTATTACCATGCCATGCCTTTAAATGAAGTTTTCTTAACACCAGAAAGTCTGACTAAAATAAATGACATACTATGTTCTTAGAATTATTATTAGCCATGACACCTTAGAGTTACATAGCGATAGCAACGATTCAAACAAAAAGGGGTTTATAGTTAATGTAATGATTATGGAAATATAGTGAAGCAAAAATTATCACCCCCCTACTTTTAAGCCTTTTTTTTAATTTCTGCGCTTTGAAAAAAAGACAAATGGAATTGCGAATGGTCCAAAAACGAATCCCATAGCTCCCCAGAATCTTGTATTTGCACCTCTACTTTTTGCGATAGAGTGACAAATATATCCACAGATTAAAAATGGCAACATATAGATTAATATATGCATATTATGGCCTTTGTTTGCTTTAGCTAACGCTATAAATTAACGAAATAGCTTCTTAATGATATCACTTAACACCACAATATCAGGATCTTCCTTTCTTTTACTCTGATAAGCAAAACTCACTGCTAATTTATATGACGCTCCAGGCCATAAACAGATTAAACCTTGATCAATTAATGGCTGTGTTTCTTCTTCCATGATTAACGCAAGACCAGATCTTGGAGAGCCTAGAAAAGCCACCCCCTACTTTGAATGATATTACGTTTTTGTTTCTTTAAAACGTAAATAGAATATATGCAGAGCTATGAGGTTTTTTATTCTAAATTTAGAAAACCTCACCCCTCGAGACTTCGTCACTGCGTTTCAACGTTGTCTTCGCTGCGCTTCGGCTAAGCACTTTTTGTAATCAGCTTACTTTTTCTATTGGCTTTGAAAACGATCCGCGCTGTCGCATCAATTCACGGTGCAGTTTTACATTCTCTTTAAACGGGGCGCGACCATGAAACCAAAAATAGTTATTCAACACAATCAATTCACCGACCGGTAATGGTACTTCTTTTGTTCCTTCGGAGTTCTCCAAAGACTTTGAAAAATCATTGAGGAACACACCTTGCTCAATGGTTTTTGGTTGTACAAATTGATCAATAAAAGACACGCACAATCCAAATTCATTTTCGAAAAACAACGGTCGGTTTACGGTGTAATCAACGTTTTTTGAGCCTGGCGATTTATATTCAAAAGGGTAACAAGCAAATTTCGAATCCAGAAATTGCGTTTTTTCTTGCCAATCATCAAGGTGTAATAATCTTGACTCACCGCCAACTGCGTGACGCTCCGAAAACTTCATCATCAACAACCAGTCGGTTGCTTCATTTACAAAGGTTCCATCCGTATGCAGGGTGAATAATCGATAGGCTTGTCGCAGATAAGAGTCGCTTTCGTCCGTATGTTTAACTACAAATCTGGCGTAAAACGCATTCGACATTAAGTCGTGATTGACTGGGCCGAGTAAATGAGCGATGGCTGTACCAAATTTTACAAAGGCCTCATCGTCAGTTGTCAGGTCATTCAAACTAATCGTAAAACCACCAGTTTCACGATCACGCACGAGTTGATCAATCACTTGTTTGAGTTCTGGCCCAGCAATTTTCAGCAGTGTATCTGCCAAGCAAAACCGCGAGAAAGGAACGTAATGCAGGCTTTGCACATCGACTGATTGTGTTTCTTCAATAAAGGATTTAATGATTTCTTCGGATAACTCGATTCGACGCAAGCGCGCATGACTTTCATGAGGCGCCACATTGAATAAGGCTTGTGCCGTGAGTGATTTTAAATCCTGAACTTCATGACCCGTAGATGACATAATAAATAACTCAATTAATGGAACTAGTTTTTACCCGAACTATGACTGGCTATGATAATACAAGGATGCCTGTTCTTATTGATAATTCCAATTCATTTTAGTCACCCCCCTACTTTTAGCCATATTTTAGCAAGGGATCAATAAACTGATTTATAAAGACGACACCAACAATATAAGAAACATCAGTGTTGAAGACATTGAACAAAGATCAATACTAGCGTTAAACTGTACCCAGCAGTTATACACTTAGACAGGAAGTCATTGGCAATAAACAGAGCATTAATAATATGAAACACTCAAAACTAAAACGTCGCACATTTATCAAATCACTTTTAGCGTTATCAGGTTTGAGTGTACTACCAGCTAAAGCGGCAGTTAAGACACCACGAGCCACCGAAGGCCCTTTTTACCCAACAAAACCAATGCGCTACGCAGACATCGACAACAATTTGGTGAAAATATCAGGTGAAGTTAAACAGTCTGGCGGTGAAGTACTAAACCTCAGCGGACGTGTGTTAGATTCAAACGCAAAACCCATTAAAGGTGCACGTGTCGAAATCTGGCAATGTGATGCTAACGGCCATTACCTGCATACAGGCGATAGAAACCCTGTACCACTCGACAAAGGCTTTCAAGGCTTTGGACACACTATCTCAGGCCAAAATGGCGAATACTCATTTCGCACCATAAAACCCGTATCCTACCCAGGCCGCACACCTCATATCCACGTAAAAGCATTCGCCAATGGACGTGAACTCACCACCCAGTTCTATATCAATGAACACCCAGAAAATGATTATGACTTTCTGTTTAACCGCATGTCATTAGAGCAACAAGAGGCGGTTAGTATGAGTTTAAAATCGGGCAAGGATGGATTAGAAACGGTGGTTGATATTGTAGTTTGAGATAGTCACCCCCCTACTTTTATGAGGTTTTTATGCGGCTATCGCTTTACCCTTCGGGCCGTCTTTCACTGAAAGGTGTCGTTTGTTTCGCTTCGCTCAGTTTCAAAATCTCACTCTTCGAGTAGTCGTCGCAAAGCTCCAACATTGTCTCGGTTATGCCTCGGCTGGGTACTTTTTCAACAAGCAGTCGTTAATCAGAAAAGTCCGTCATATTACCCGCCTCTTCCATAATCGGTGGAATCTGGTTGGTTATTGCATCACCAATAGTCACCGGATCGGGCGTACTTAGGAATGGCGCACGCCAGCCTCCTGGCATTCTGCCCATTTTAAATGGCGCATTGATCATGTCATTCCACATATCATTGGTTGAATCGGTATAGAAATCCGGCCAGATATGGCGCTCATCACCCCAGGCTTCTTTTTCCCTTTTCTTTCTCATGGGAAACATGGGTTTACCAATGATATTTAATGGGACTGCCGCTGGATTCGCAACGACTTTGAGGGATTGATTTCGGTTTATCGGCTGCCTTTCTGGTATTAGTTAAAGGCAAATATTGTTTCATTTCTAGCTGTTCCAGAGATACCCATGGTTGTTGCCATAGAGTTACAGGAATAGTTAGAATGTTTCCTTGGCGAATAACTTTGAATTGGACTTTACGACCTGGCGTATCGTTGCTGATTTTTGCGATCAGTTCTTCGACTCGAGTAATCGGCTGATCATCATAAGCAATCAACACGTCATAGAGCTTGATACCATCATCAGCCGCGGGGGAAATATCATCCAGTCTTGTTACGATCACGCCTTCTGCATCCGCTACCTCACTGGGGAAATGCGCTTTGACCGTTAAGGGTACACTGTCCATGGCAAAACCCAGATAACCCAGAATCGGCTGAGTGGACTGTTGGGCTGCTTGAAGCACAAAAGTGAGTAACAGCATTGGAATGATTATTAACTTACGTTTCATCTGTCTTAGCCTTCCTTACTCCACGATAATTCGGGCATTCAGGGCCTGAACGGGGCGATTATTATCCAGCGAAATCGCGGCCTTGAGCTGCTGATACTGCTCTTTGGACATGGTTTGAGTTTGCTTCATCACAAACCAGCGCACACCCTCTTTACAGGGCGGTGTCGTCATCGAGCCATTATAGCGATAGTAACTGCCTATCTTCTTTTGCATTTCCAGGCTTCTGGTGGTATTCGCTGAGAGACGATTCGATTGACCCACCTCTGGTAGTTCTGGTAGAAGTTTACTGAGTAATCTACTTTGTCTTCCAGGCACGATCATCATCGAAACAGTAGCCAATTCTTTATTTTTGCTCTCGTGTACAAACTGGATTTCTAAAGGAAAGTGTTGGTCGCCTATCTTGTTTTCACTCGGAATATGAAAATCCAGACGCTTCAAATCAAACTCGATATCATCGACCTTGATATTTCCTCCCCTCGCCTCTACCTGAATCATATTTCCCGTGTTCTTTATGCTGTCAGCGATAAGTAAGCCATAGTTGAACTTGATGCCCCATGGTTTTCCTGCAACAGACTGCGCATTGAAGGTTTTCGCCGGATCAATATTCACTGGGGATTGGTTTTTCCCGGAACCGCATAAAGCATTTTCTGGAGAAAGATCAACCCAATGCTCGGGAGCTGTTTCTCCTGAATAACTCCATCCAGCTTCTTCTGCAGAAAGATTCAAAGACGTCGCAATTAACAACGAAGTAAACAACGGTACAATAATTTTTTTCATGTTCTACTCAAGGTTATCAAGTTAAATTTAATTGAGTGATCTTATCGCTTTAAAATACACCATCACTAAAGGGCATCATGTCGCCAAACCAGCCATCTTCATCATCCTTGCGTTTGCTTATGGCGCGTAATAAATCCTGTTTTGCAATATTGGACAAATCGGGTGTTTGCTGGATTTGACGCATGATAATGGGGTAGTAACCTGCATAATTTCTTCTGCGAACAACACCATCGGGCGCCAGATATCGGATAGCCGCAGTGAAGTAATCATTATCATGCATTTTAATATTTACGCCATCGTAGCCTAGAATTTGCAGGTTATACTGGTAGTCCAGCTGGTCCTCATTCAAAGGATAATGCTGAGTTCCCAGGCTAACGGCTAATGTAGTAATTATGCCTTGGCGCAATACTTCCAGATTAACCTTGCGCCCTATTCTGTCATTGCGGATCATTTGAATCAGGTCTTTGGGATGCATCAAGGGGCGTTGATCGTAAGAAAGTAGAATATCGAAAAGCTTGATTCCCTGTTTTTCAGCCGTTGAAGTCTCATTAAAGCCAGTGACCATTACACCCTGCTCCACCAGCACATCTTCGGGTAATTGTGCGACCAGCCACTTTGGTAAAACATCCACACTGATACCCAGCGATGCTGCCGTATTTGTGCGTTTTAACTGGGTTTCTGATGATGACAGCGAAGATGCTGATGGGTTGTTTGTAGACGCATAACTGCTAGCCACTACTAAAAGCAGAAAAGTTAAGAATGCCCGTAATAAAAATGACGACTTTGTAATCACCAACTTAGTAACCATCAACAAATATACTCCTGAATAAGTCTGGTTTACTCCCAGAAAACAATCTAACCCCGTAATAAATACGCCAATAGATAGTATCAAGTAGACTATACAAACTTTTCAATACACCATTATTGATATAAGTTAGATTTAATAAAGAAAGTCACCCCCCTACTTTTGAATGATATTACGTTTTTTACTTTTGAATGATAATACGTTTTTTTAAAAACGTAAATAGAATTTATGCAGAGCTATGAGGTTTTTTATTATAAATTATGAAAACCTCACCCTGCGGGTCGTCGTCATTGCGTTTCAACGCTGTCTTCGATTCTCTACGGCTGGCCACTTTTTCACTTTAGACTTAAACGAAAACGTTTATACTATGCGCCAGACTGTAATCAGGTATGTGAGAGAACAACACCCGTGAAACTAAGCGCAGAAGAATTTAGCAAACTGGAACACAAGTCCATCACCCTATTGGGAATGTCGGGCGTGGGTAAAACATTTTTATCCAATATCCTGCGTAAAAGCGGCTGGTTTCATTACTCTGGAGATTATCGTATCGGTACACGTTATCTGAGCGAGCCGATTCTGGATAATATTAAAATTCAGGCAATGCAGGTGCCCTTTCTCCGGGATTTATTGCGCTCGGATTCGATCTATATCAACAATAATATGACCTTTGAAAACCTCGATGCAGTGTCGACTTTCCTGGGAAAAATTGGTGACCCCGAGCTCGGTGGTTTATCACTGGAAGAATTTAAGCGTCGCCAGAAATTGTTCTATCATGCGGAACATGCGGCCATGTCTGATGTTCCAGAATTTATGAATAAAGCTCGCCAAATATATGGTTTAAATCACTTTATTAATGATGCAGGCGGTAGCCTTTGCGAACTTGAAGATGATGAATTGCTCGGTATGCTCGCTGATCACACCGTGATTTTATATATCCAGGCGAATAAAGATGATGAGAAGCGCCTAATCGATCGCGCCGATGCAGCACCCAAGCCAATGTATTATCGTGCTGAATACCTGGATCAGCAGCTTGCGGTTTATATGGAACAAAACAAACTCGAATATGTGGCGATGATCGACCCAGATAAGTTTGTGCGCTGGGTATTCCCGCGTTTATTCTATGACCGTATTCCTCGTTATGAAACGATTGCAGAAAAATACGGTTATACCATTAAAACAGAAGATTTATATCAGATTAAATCAGAAGCTGACTTTCTTGATTTAGTAAGAAAAGCGCTCAAGGAGCAAGTTTAAACTTGATCACACATGCCATTAGTCGAATATAATAATTTACCCACATTTCAACGCCTTCGCGATGAAGGTCAGGTTGTGTTACGCCCGGGGCAAGCGGCCAAACAGGATATTCGTGCGTTACATATCGGCATTTTGAACATGATGCCTGATGCGGCAATGCAGGCTACTGAACGACAGTTTTTCCGCTTGATTGGCGAGAGTAATCCGATTGCACAGTTTCATGTGCATCCGTTTAGTTTACCGGTGTTCGAGCGCGGTAAAAAAGCACAGAAACATATCGATAGCTATTACAACACCTTTGATGAAATCAAAGAGAAGGGTATCGATGCGCTGATTATTACTGGCGCGAATGTCTCTCAGCCTAAACTACCTCTAGAACCATTTTGGGGACCTCTTAGCGAAGTATTTGACTGGGCGCATGAGAATGTCACCTCGACGCTTTGTTCGTGTTTAGCGACGCATGCATCGCTGGAATTACACCATAATCAACCTCGTTACGGCCTTGGTTATAAGCGCTGGGGTGTATTTAGCCATCGTGTTACCGATAAAAAGCATCCGCTCGTGCATGGCATTAATACTCGTTTTGATGTACCTCATTCACGCTTTAACCAGATCGATCGTTCACAGTTTGAACAGGCAGGCTTGCACGTTCTTGCTGAAAGTAAAGAAGCCGGGGTGCAAATGGCAGTGAGCCAGGATGGGTTCCGTACCGTCTATTTTCAGGGACATCCTGAGTACGACAGTATTAGTTTGTTGAAAGAATATAAACGTGAAGTCGGACGCTACGCATTAGCCATCAACAGAGGTGAGCAGATTGAGTATCCACCGTTCCCGCTGAATTATTTTGATTTACACACTCAGGCTATCTTCAACGAATACAGATATCGTTTAATCGAAGCGATTAGCCTAAAAAAAGAACTATCAACCCCCACTAGATAAGTTGCATATTCTCTAAACAACGGTCCGCACAATCCAGTGCCGCAGCCAGCGTCTATTATCTTGCAGGGGTGGTCATGAGCTGATGATTTTGGCTTTAAGGCAGTGATCCAGCAGCAATTGTGGGGCTTTATACTCCAGTGATTGCAGTTTCTGATCGAAGTCATCGGAAAAATCATCAAAAAGCGTTGGTTACATAGATATCGGTCGCGCGTGCTGGTACATCGTCGCCAGTAATAGACGCGTGCATATGGTTGGCTGCAGCGCTTTCCGGGTCAAGTTCTCGCCACTGATTTACGTATAGTTCAGACTCGGACTGTAAGCCCAGAGATATTCAGAGCAATAATCAGGTTAGGGTAAATTTGCATGAGTGTATGGTCATGGTCGATCGCGCGAAGATAGGCCGGTACAGCATCCTCAACCAATCCGCTTGGTGTGTAAGGCGACTGCATGTTGGCAGTGTGCTTCAGCGTGTGATTCATCCGCTTTGGCTGCCTTTGAAAAAGCGTCCAGTGATTTTTCTTGCTGACCTAAAGCTCGAAGTACGCCACCTAGTTCTCGATAGGCGATTGCATAATCGGGATCAATCCTGATTGCGCTTGAGTATGCGTCACAAGCACTTTGCCACTCTTGCGCAGAGGTATAAGCGTTACCGAGGTTGTAGTGAAACGTGGCGTTGTCTGGTGCTAGCTGCAGCACTGAATGGTAGTGTGTCAGCGCTTCGTCATAGTGGTCTTGTGCTTTTAGAACTGCTGCAAGATTGTTCATCGCTTCAGCGTGCGCTGGTTCTGTTTCAAGAACGGTTCTGTAAGCTTTTTCGGCGTCTTGAAACTGTTTTAGTTCCTGGTAGATGTTTCCAAGATTGTTGCGTGCGTCTAGTATACTCTGGATTATAGCGTAACGCCAACTGTATAAGTTCGATCGCATCTTCGTGGCGGGATAATTGAAAAAAAAGTACACCTAAAAAGTGCAGAGCGCCTGAATGAGTAGGGTCGGCTTTTAGTATTGTATTGTAAATTGCTTGCGCTTCCAGACGCCGACCTTGCTGATGCAATTCGATTGCTTTGGCCAAAGCTTCATCTAATGGAACTGTTTCAGATTTAACCAGTTTTCTCCTTGGCCGTTTGTTATTCTTTCCTCTTTAGCGCAATTCCGACTCGTTGTCAGTAGACAAGATGCTTTCCTTGGAAAATATCAAAAAGCTGTTATTAAGTATAGTGGTTTTTTAACAGCGGGGCTAACTTGCGTTATCGTCTGTTGTTTAAGTCATAATCAACGAATACAAATACCGTTTGATTGAATCTATTAACCTTAAAAAAGATTCACCTGCTTTTCCTGAGCACTTGATTCTTGATCATATCGATAATAGCTGGCACGATACTGCTGCTGCTATTCTGGCGAACTGGATGGGCTTGGTATACCAAGTAACCAATATGGACCGCAAACTGCCATTTATGGATGGTATCGATCCAGACAATCCTTTGTCTTTAAAAAATATTTAAAATACTAAGCCATTACTTGACTAAAAAACTTTCAAAAGAATCTTCACAAAAAGTTCTTAAACCTCCTAAGCTTATTATTTTACTCCAATCGGGCATTCCTGTTGACAGCTGTAACCATGCACACTTCCAAATGGCACTTGATTATCCTTGTGTCGCTGATGTCGATGGTCGGGCCTTTTAGTATCGATACCTATCTGCCTGCGTTTGAAAGCATGGAAACCGATCTAAATGTAAATAGAATTCTGATGACCAAAACCCTTGGTGCTTACCTTATGGCTTTTGGCGCTTCAACCCTTGTCTGGGGAGCTATTACGGACTGGATGGGGCGTAAGCCGGTGATGATTATCTCACTGGGTAGTTATTTTATTTCCTCAGCTCTTTGTGCACTTGCTAGCGATTATGAGCATCTTTTATGGCTAAGAATCCTTCAAGGTTTGGGTGTAGGTGGTGCATTAATTGCCGGTCGGGCGATGGTGCGCGATGTACTCGATACCAAAGATGCACAGAAGGCTATGGCCTACGCAATGATGTTGTTTTCTGCTGCACCTGCGCTTGCACCTGTGATTGGTGGCTGGTTACATGACCTGTTTGGCTGGCGCTCGATATTCTGGTTTCTGGCGATTTATGGGATAGCCGTTATGGCTTATGCGATGATTGTTGCACGCGAATCCTTGCCGCAGGAAAAAAGAAATTCCATTCGTATTCAGGAAGTTAGTCGGGTTTATTTAAAAACTTTACAAAGCCCTCGCTACTTGCGACTGGTGTTCATTCTGGCTCTGGCATTTGCCAGTTTTTTTGTATTTATTGCTGGTGCGCCAACGCTACTTTTCGATATTTTAGGCTTGGAAGCCAACAGTTTTTACGTGCTCTTTGTTCCCATGGTATGTGGGATTATGCTGGGTGCTGTGGTTTCTAATCGTTTGATTCATCATTTGAGTTCAAAGCAAATGTTGAATATTTTCCTGAGCCTAATGCTGGCAATATCCCTTTTCAATTGGGGTTTGAATTATGTGGCTGAGATTTCTATTTTGCGAGTAATTGGTCCCTTGGCATTATATTCATTTAGCCTCGCAACGATTATGCCGGTTCTTTCTATCGAGATAATCAACTGTTTCCCGAATAATCGTGGCTCTGCGACCGCGATGCAGAGTTTTATCCAGATGGTATTCAATGGCATTACCGCAAGCTTTATTGTTGCCCTCCTGGGCGCAGTGCTTAGCAACTTCATTATCGCGCAAATCATATTAATCGTCATCGCAATGGGACTTTGGTTGCTCGAACTCAGGTTAAGATAAATCCCCTCCTCTTCCTTACCGCGACTTTTTAGAGAAAACCCGCAAATCAAGTGTATATTTTAATGAGTTATTTTAAGTAATATAAATTTCTTCCAGATAATCAAAAATTTCATTTCCAGTTAACAATATTTTTACAATCCTCAGCATATTCTGCACGGGCAGTAAAAATATTCTTACCATAACTAAACGGAGTTACGAGAAATGAAAATAAATTTAGAGTCAAAATCAAAGTTAAAACTATTATCAGCTGTGATGGCAACAATGTTTATTGCTATACCAATCACGGCTACAGCTAGTGATTGCAACTATTCTAACAAAATGAAATCAGCTCAGTCTGACGGGCACTCAATGCAGGGCAGTTATTCTCATGCCGTACATAAAAATGCAATGTCACAAGGTGGATTGATTAAGGTAGGTGCGCATAGCGCTAAAGCAGACATCGTTGATACAGCGGTTAAGGCTGGTAGCTTTAATACCCTGGTCACAGCCGTGAAAGCTGCAGGACTAGTGGATACGCTAAAAGGCAAAGGGCCGTTTACTGTTTTCGCCCCAACCGATGAAGCATTTGCTAAAGTACCTGCTGATGCACTGAAAGGACTACTGGCAGATAAAGAAGCATTAAGAAAAGTACTTCTTTACCATGTTGTAGCTGGAAAAGTGACCGCGGATCAAGTAGTCACAATGAAATCAGCTGGTACTGCACAAGGTTCAGATGTGATGATTGATGCATCTAACGGTGTAATGATTAATAACGCAAAAGTTTCTAAAGCTGACATCATGACAAGCAACGGCGTAATTCACGTTATTGACACAGTATTAATGCCTAAATAAGAAGATTACAGATTAGCTAATGAAAGACTCTCTTGAATTTAAATCCAGAGAGTCTTTTTTTATTTATTTTTACTTCTTTAAATAATAAAGAAACAAGAAAAGCACCGTTCATACTAGCTTCATGTAATTTTAGTTAACATGCAAACTAAAATAATATAAATAAAAAAAACGCTATGTCATATTTTGCTGAACTGTCTCAAACAACACTTGGAGCTGTCGTCTTTGCCACTTTGGGTCTCTTCTTATTATTTCTTATCTGGGTTGTGTATTTATTCGTTGTAGATATTCGCCAAACTGAACACACAATCCGTCGTAATTACCCTGTTATTGGTCGATTCAGATATTTTTTCGAGCACATGGGTGAGTTCTTCCGCCAATATTTTTTTGCAATGGACCGAGAAGAATTACCTTTTAACAGAGCTCAACGCTCCTGGGTTTATAGAGCAGCCAAAAATGTCGATTCCACAGTTGCATTTGGTTCTACCCGCCCTTTAGACAAGCCAGGAGATGTGATCTTCCTAAATCATCCTTTTCCCACTTTAGAAGAAGATGCAGCAGAAATTTCTCCGGTAATTATCGGCGCAGGATTTGCACGCATTCCTTACGTGACGCGTTCCATCTATAATATTTCTGCAATGAGTTTTGGTGCATTGTCGGTACCTGCTATCAGTTCTTTATCTAAAGGTGCAGCAAAAGCAGGTATATGGATGAATACAGGTGAAGGCGGTTTATCTTCTTACCATTTGGAAGGTAATTGCGATCTGGTATTCCAAATTGGTACGGCTAAATATGGCGTTCGTGATGAGGAAGGAAATTTAAGTGATGAGAAGCTAAGAGAAATAGCGGAGCATCCTCAAGTCTGTATGTTTGAAATCAAAATGAGTCAGGGTGCAAAACCTGGCAAGGGCGGTATTCTACCGGCAGAAAAAGTTACCGCTGAAATAGCAAAGATTAGAGGTATTCCTGAAGGCGAAGATTCGATCAGCCCTAACGGACATACGGATATCCGGTCGTTGATGATTTATTAGACATAATTCACCATATACGGGAAGTCACTGGTCGACCCGTAGGCTTTAAAGCTGTCATTGGTACGCATAAATGGCTAGAAACTGTGGCGAGAAAATTCACCAGCGTCGGCATCATTCTGCACCTGGATTTTATCACTATCGATAGTGCCGATGGTGGAACAGGTGCTTCACCTCAGGGATTGATGGATTATATGGGAATTCCACTTAAGCGCAGGTTTCGCCGTTAGTGGTTGATATCCCTTAAATAAATACGGTTTAAAAACACGCATTAAATTAAATTGTTCAGGCAAGTTAGTGAACCCTTTCAGAAGTTGCTTGGGCCTTGTGCATTGGAGCTGATTTCATTTCCTCGGCGCGTGGCTTTATGTTTGCTTGGGCTGTATTCAATCATTCCAATGCAATAAGAATACCTGCCCTACTGGTATAACAACGCATAAAAAACGTTTTCAAAAAGGCTTGGTAGTAGCGAATAAAGCCGAGCGAGTCTATAGTTTTGCAAATAACATGCAGTATGGTGTTGGTACAATTGCACATTCATGTGGTGTGAAAGAACCAAGACAACTTGAAAGACACCATGCAGAATTGATTAATGAATTGGGAGTTCCTGTACCAATGTCGGATTTATTTCCGAACCAGTCAAACTCAACCAAAGTATGTATCCTTCATGAGGGAAGTTATCTAACAGTTTTCATCCATGAAAGCCCTTCATCAGTAGTCGTTCTAGGGTGGTATTCTGCACCTATATAGCCTGCATAACCTGACTCATATAACCATGCCATCAATCGTTTATAACAAATTTCGCCTTCATCTGGTTCTTGTCTTGAAGGTACAGCGGCAATCTGAATATGTTGAATAAATTCAAGGTATTGCTCCAGCCTTGCCATCAGATTACCTTGAGCCACTTGAATATGGTAACAATCAAACATGATTTTTATATTCGACCTGCTCAAGCAAACAACAATTTCTACAGCAGTTTCGATATCAGCTAAATAGTAGTCAGGTACATCCTGACGATTGATTGGCTCTATCAAAATACCAATATCATGATCAGCAGCGAGGTCTGCGGCATGATTTAAGTTACGCAAATAGACATCAAAACAGGATTCTAA
>CAWEEB010000022.1:0-48151 GCA_963807855.1 uncultured Gammaproteobacteria bacterium
CCATTTTGTAAGCCACGCTAACCAGCGCTCGTCCAACTCTTTTTCGCTTGAGTTCGATTTCGAGTAGAAACTCTTTTTGAGTGGATCAATATTGTCAGGTATCGCTGAAAGTTCGCGGAAGAAAATCGTGTAATCAACAGACGTTTGCATCATCAACGTGAAAAGTTCTTTGAACAACGCTGGGTCAAATGTTCCAAGCCCAAGTTTGGCTGCCCACATCTTTTCCATTTCGGTTTGCATCTCGATGGCAAAACCACCTTCAATGTCGTTGAGTTGTTGCAATGCCTCTGGATTAGTAGCCAGTAAAGGCTTTAAAGCCGAACAAAAACTTCCAAAATTTCGTTCCGCTGCCACTGGTTGATTCAGGAAGGAATAGTGCTCTCCACCACCCGTCCAGGGTTGGAAACGTGGATCAAATAGTTCGCAAAATCCATAGGGGCCGTAATCAAGTGTGAAACCACCGGCTGCACAGTTATCACTGTTGAAGTTGCCTTGACAGTAGCCAACGCGAATCCAGTTTGCGATAAGTGACGTCAGGCGACTGCGAAACTCGCGCGCAAGCAACACGACTTTTTCATCAGTGCTTAATTGCTGGTCGATAACGTCAGCATACTCACGATCGATCAAGTGCAACACAATCTTCTCTAACTCTGCCATTGCCTGAGGATGCTCATTACCACGCGCTCGACGACCGAAGAGTTCGAGTTGACCCACCCGAATAAATGATGGGGCAACGCGTGTCGAAATAGCAACTGTATCGGAAACCATGATATCCGGATCCTGCAAGCGCGACCCTTCCGAATACCACGGTCGCTTAACCGTTTCTGTTTTCGATGCGTACAAACTTAAAGATCGTGAAGTGGGAACGCCCAGCGCATGCATATGCTCCTGAGCCAAAAACTCACGCGCGCTTGAACGCAACACAGCACGACCATCTGCGCCGCGAGAATAAGGTGTGCGTCCGCTTCCTTTGAGTTGCATTTCCCAGCGTTGGCCTTTAATGACAGCCTCAAGCACTGACGTTGCCCGTCCATCACCGTAACCGTTACCGGTTTTGAATGGGCATTGCTCGGTGTATTCGTTACCGTAAATAGAAAGCGCATACCCAGTTGACCATCCTACCTTGCGCATCGGATGTGGGAGGTTTGAGAGATCACCAGAGAATAGTTTTATGAAGTCAGCTGATTGCGCCATTCTGTCAGAGAAGCCCAGTTCACGAAAAAAGGTTTTGCTATGCGTGACGTATTCGGGGTTTTCAATTGGCATCGGAGTAACCGGCACAAAGTGCCCCGAGTAAACTTGACGAGTCGAGTGGTTGGCTCCGTTTGCATCCGCATCAGGATCTGCATTGAGCGTATTCAACAGCGAATAATCTACCAAACTTGCAAGGTCGTTGAGCGTTTCTATATTTACCATGGTTTCATCCTCATACAGACTCTCTAAACCAGCAGTCGAACTGGGCTCTACTTCTGGTGCAGGATCTTGATTGTGGCTAGGGTCCAGGATTTGCATGAAATGCTCTATTCTCTTAATGAATGTGTCTTAATGAAGCTATTTTAATCGAAGCGATCATAATCAAAAGAGTCAGATTCAATCGATATAAATGAGTCAATGTTATCAGGTTTTTAAACTTTCAAATTTTTTTCAACATTGGGGGGCCTATTATTACTCGTTCTTCATTTAATTAATGAAATGACACCCCCCTACTTTTAGGCTGTTTCTATTTGTTTTTAGAATTGCGTTTGTTTGTTTCGATGCTTTATGAACTGCAAACTCTCCTCTGATATTTGTTCACAGCACCGAGTAACTTTCTTTTCAGAAAAGCAAAAAGAAAGTTACCAAAGAAATGCTTTTTTCCTTTAAACCGTTGCCAAGTTTAATTCATCGAAGGTCATAACGGGGATACAAGGGAACTCGCTCGTGCCTCACTCAAACAACCTTGATCCTTATCCGTTATTCCTTTAGATCGTCGCTTAACTATTTAAAAGCCATGACCTGAGACTTTAGAAGGGACACCCCCCTACTTTTAGCCACTTTTTATATATAAGCAACTATTGTTTGCAACTAACTTAACTTTGGCTGAAATGCACAACTCATACCCTTGATCCAACGTCGTGATGTAGCTTCGGCAAGCTCTTTAAGTTTCTCAATATTACCCGCAACTGTAGGAAATTGACGTTCAAAATAATGAATATGGTTTATCCAATCATTCTCGCCAATACCTAATCTACATAGTATCGGAGGAATATTTTCCGGTATCGAACTGCGTTTATTATATAGAATCGCCCTACCCGACCAATCAACCAAAGCAATGTATTCGTTTAACTCAAAGTGTATCGCCTTATATTCATCAGTATGTTTAGCCTTATCCATAAACGGAAGTAAATCACATTGGCGATTATTTATAATTTTTTGAATTCGCTCCTGAATGGAAGTGAAATCAGAAGCCTCAGGTGTATCAACAATACCCGCTCGTATAGGGTTTAAATCAACATAAGCCATGCATGTAATCAACGCTTGCTCATCCAATAGAGCCTGACTCTTAAAACGACCTTCCCAGAACCGGCCAGTAACATCATCTTCTTTATTGGCTTCACGGGCGATATGCTCATTTAAAATACGCATAAACCAGCTGATATCACAAAGCCGCGAACGCCATTCTTCAATTATCTCATCAACCTTTAACAATTCAGCCTTGGTCGTACACTCACCTTTTAAAAACCGAGAGATAATCACCGGAAGTCTAAACAGCTCATTCCAACGATTGATCACCTCTAGCGAATTCCACTGTTCGGCAGACTCCTGATCAACACGTAAAACGATATGGTAGTGATTATTCATCACAGCATACGCCGCCACATCAATCGCGAACGTATTAGACAGCGCTTTAATTTTATCCGCAATCCAACCGCGCCGATGCTCATAGCTTTGTCCCGTATGTTTATCTTCACCACACAGAAATGCGCGACGAACACAACGGTTGATGCAATGGTAATAAGGCGTTACAGATAAATCGATTTGTTGTGAGCGAGAGATAGTCATACCTGCAGTATGCGCCAACTCCCTATTCTGGAATTTTTGAGTAGGATAAAATGGGTGGACTATTTCACCAGACTAAATGTTGGATGTCCTTTTTATCTCTGATGGAGATGAATGGACGATTTCTCCTGACTAAATGTTGGATGTCCTATTTATTTTATTGAATGATATTACGTTTTTGTTTTTTTAAAACGTAAATAGAATTTATGCAGAGCCAGGCACTTTTTAATAGAAATACGTAGATTAATCTAAGCTACAAAGCCCAACAATAGTGTTAAGTTTAAATTTTGTTGGGCTTCCTAACGTCTGCCAAACCTACCGCGCTTTTGACTGTTTGTTCATTTTTGATTAGACAAAATGAACATGAAATATCAGACAAAAAAAGCCTTATTTCTTGGATGAGCCATTCTAAGATAAAAAATTAAACCTCATATTTATTTTACCAACCAAAACTACTACGCTGATCTTTACTATACTTTGAATTTAAAGCCAAAAGAGGCGAATATGGGGAAGCCAAACCCTTTTCTAAGACCATCATTTTCCTCCATGCGGAAGACCCAATGCAGCGTGACAAGCAGAGGCCCAATTGGAGTTTCGACTTTGATCGAGCCAGACCCAGAATTGTTATATGCATCCCCATTTCCCTATATCCAAGGAAAACATGGAGGAGAAAGCTATATTTATCAGGAGGCAGTAAAGACATTACGGGAGTTTGAGCGGCTTGAAACCAATTTTGGAGCCAATTACTCGGTTATTACACATCTTCAATCTGAAATAATCATGAAGCTTGACGTAAATGGAAATATTGAGCTGTCATTAAGGAACACCTCTCTACAAAAGTCTAATCCCATCAATCCTGCCGTTGGAAGAGCTATGAAAGTCTCATTTACGACTCCGTTTGTACAATGGAATGGTAATGGGCTTAAATATCATACACAACAGGCACGTAAGTTAGCCTCTCAAAAGCTGATTGCTAAAATTGCAAGCGTCCTCACACTTGCTTCTATGCGAAAGGACTTTGACGACATTGATCTCGTAAAGCACCAAGCTGGAAGTCGCAAGAAGGAAGCAAAGAAGAAAAAACTGATCTTCATTATGAAAGCCCTTGCGAGAGCCCAAGCCAGTGATGCCGACTATGCAGCTCGTCTAATTGCAATCAAAAATAATTATGATGAATTTGAGGCTAAACTACGTCAACTAAACTATTTCTATACTATTGAACAGAAGCTTAGTGGCAAAACCTCAGAAACGAAAGCTTGGAAAAGAAGAGACTACTGATAATTTTTGATGCCAATCAGTTAACAAAATTTGAGGTGAGCGGTTGTTGCGAAATTCAACGTGATCTTGTCTAAATGCATCATTGCCTACTAGATTCCTAGGAGTCAAAGAGAGTGAGAACTACTTTGCGTAAGGAAATAGCCGAGGGAGGTTGAATCAAGGCTCTGAATCTAATAAAACACTATCTTTTAATTGTTTAGATGACACCCCACCACTTTAAGGCACTTTTTTGAATTTCCTTACCTCAACCCAACCTGCATACTGCTCTTATTGGCGCACTAAAAAAGCCTTAAAAGTATCAAACCTGCCATAGCAAAACCGATACCGATTAATGAGAATATTTAGGACACCCATAATTTAATCAGCTATTCACAACCGCTCATCCTTAGAATAATTAGGACACCCGTAATTATTCAATCATCAGGACAAGAAAACCATGGTAGAATAATTAGGACATCCATGTTTTGATCGGTTATTTACAACCGTTTATTCTTAAAAAACACCAAAAAGTGGGGGGGTGTCTTTTTAAACTCCATTAAACCCACCTTTCCTATTCTTACCCAACTAATCACCCTACTTTCCCCTTTTTACCCCGCCCCATTTCAAGCTATAATCGCGCCCCACGAACATAAACACACAATGCGGAAAGCAACACATAATGGATAAGACCTACACACCTTCAGACATCGAACAAGATTGGTATCAACATTGGGAGTCTAAGGGCTATTTTAAGCCTTCGGAAGATCCTGATGCCGAGTCGTATTGCATTATGATTCCGCCGCCGAATGTCACGGGTACCTTGCATATGGGTCATGCTTTCCAGGATACGATTATGGATGCCTTGATTCGTTATCACCGTATGTTGGGTCATAACACTTTATGGCAACCGGGTACTGACCATGCGGGTATTGCGACGCAGATGGTGGTTGAGCGTCAGCTTAATGCCGAGGGTAAAGACCGTCATGATTTAGGTCGTGAAAAATTCCTTGAGCGCGTTTGGGATTGGAAAGAACATTCTGGTGGGCAGATTACTCAACAGTTACGTCGTTTAGGCGCATCACCTGATTGGACCAAAGAGCGCTTCACCATGGATGAAGGCATGTCGGATGCGGTGACGGAAGTATTCGAGCAGTTGTTTGATGAGGACTTAATTTACCGTGGCAAACGCCTTGTAAACTGGGACCCTGTTTTCCACACAGCACTTTCTGATTTGGAAGTACTGAATGAGGAAGAGCAAGGCCACATGTGGCACTTCCGTTATCCTGTAGCGGATGACAACGGCAATGCGACGGATGATTACCTGGTTGTTGCAACGACTCGACCTGAAACCATGTTGGGTGACTCAGGTGTTGCTGTTCACCCTACTGATGAGCGTTTCTCACATTTAGTGGGCAAGAATATTTTATTGCCATTGGTTGATCGTTTAATTCCGATTGTGACTGATGAACATGCTGATCCTGAAAAAGGTACGGGTTGTGTAAAGATTACGCCAGCTCATGACTTTAATGACTATGAGGTTGGCGAACGCAATAACCTGGAGAAGATCAATATTTTCACGATTGATGCGGCTATCAACAATAACGCACCTGAAAAATATCGCGGCATGGATCGTTATGATGCGCGTAAAGCTATCGTTGCTGATCTTGATGCTTTGGGTTTACTGGATGAAGTTAAAGACCATACTTTACAAGTGCCACGCGGAGATCGTTCGGGTGCGGTGGTTGAGCCTTACCTGACAGATCAATGGTATGTGGCGATTGAAGAGTTGGCTAAGCCTGCGATTGAAGCGGTCGATGACGGACGCATCAAGTTTGTGCCTGATAACTACAAGAATATGTATTACAGCTGGATGAACGACATCAACGATTGGTGTATTTCACGTCAGTTATGGTGGGGTCACAGAATTCCTGCCTGGTATGATGAGAACGATAAGATTTACGTGGGTAAATCAGAAGCGGCAGTTCGCGAGAAATACAGCCTTGCTGATGATATTGCGCTGCGCCAGGATGAAGACGTATTAGATACGTGGTTCTCATCGGGCTTATGGCCTTTCTCTACGATCGGCTGGCCTGAAAAAACGCAAGACCTTGAGACTTTCTATCCTGGAAATGTATTGGTAACAGGTTTCGATATCATCTTCTTCTGGGTTGCCAGAATGATTATGTTCGGCATGAAGTTTATGGACGGCGAAGTGCCGTTTAAAGAAGTGTACATCCATGGTTTGGTACGCGATGGCGAAGGCCAGAAAATGTCTAAATCGAAAGGTAATGTGATTGATCCTTTGGATGTTATCGACGGTATTTCATTAGAAGACTTACTGGAAAAACGTACCGGCAATATGATGCAACCGCATCTGGCTGAGAAGATTGCAAAAGCGACTAAGCGCCAATTCCCTGACGGAATTCCTGCTTATGGTACGGATGCTTTGCGCTTTACCTTCGCCACACAGGCGTCTACAGGTCGCGATGTACGTTTCGATTTACAACGTATTGAAGGCAATCGTAACTTCTGTAACAAAATCTGGAATGCGGCGCGTTATGTGTTGATGCAGACTGAAGATAAAGATGTTGGCCTCAATGAAAATGATTCCGTTGAATTATCACTAGCTGATCGCTGGATACTGTCTAAATTACAAAAAGCCACGGAAGACGTCTCCGAACATTTTGAAAAATACCGTTTCGATCTGGCAGCAAAAGCGCTTTATGAGTTTACCTGGGGCGAATACTGCGATTGGTATTTAGAACTTTCTAAACCTGTATTGTTTAATGACGATGGCAGTGATGCATCTAAACGTGGCACACGTCGTACATTGGTTCGTGTATTCGATACCTTGTTAAAATTACTACACCCAATTATGCCGTTTATTACCGAAGAGATCTGGCAGACGATCAAGCCGCTAGTGGGTAATACCAACGATACGATTATGCTTGAGCCTTTCCCTATTGCTAATCCGGATGTCATTGATGATGCAGCAACGGCAGATTTAGAATGGGTGAAAACATTCATTATCGGTATTCGTAAAATCCGTTCCGAAATGGATATTCCACCGAGCAAGCCGTTACCCATTTTGCTACAAAACTGGACAGATACCGATAAAACACGCTTCGAAAACAATTCGATCTTCATTAATTCCCTGGCAAAAATTGAATCTGCACAATGGTTAGAAAAAGGCGCAGAAGCGCCTGATTCAGCAACATCATTATGTGGTGATATGCAGATTCTGATACCGTTGGCTGGTCTGATTGATAAAGATGCTGAGATTGCTCGACTAACAAAAGAAATCGAAAAAGTACAAAAGAACTTAGCAGGTGTGGAGGGTCGTTTGAAGAATCCAAGCTTTACTGATAAAGCCCCGGAAGCCGTGGTTAATCAAGTCCGTCAACAAGCTGAAGAGCAAAGTGCGGCATTGACGCAGCTGCAACAGCAATTAGAAAAGATCAAAGCTATGTAATAGCTGGTTTGGTGCCATTATGATTAATATGTTAATCATAATGGCACCCCCCTACTTTTAGCATGTTTTCTGTTTAGCTTTCTGTTTAGCCTGTTGTGAATAACATCCACTAACGAAAGTGAATAAGTAAATAAATAAACAAATAGGTCCAGTATGAACATTAACGATTACTTATTCATTGTCCCCATTATTCTCGCTAATTTACTGGGCGTTATGAGCCCTGGACCTAGCTTTATATTTGTTGCCCAACGTACTTTAACCACCTCTCGTAAACATGGGCTTATTAGTGCCTTGGGACTCGGAACTGGTGCAGCTATATTTGCGATTCTTTCTTGTTTAGGTTTATTTGTGATACTAGAAGCGGCACCTTTTTTATATGGTGCGCTTAAAATTTTCGGTGGTTTGTATTTATTGTTTTTGGCTTATCGAATTTGGAATTCTTCGAAGGGTGATGACAATGCTAAAAGCAGCGTAATTGACAATGGTAGCGATAATGAAATATCCATTAGTGCCTCTTATTTTCTTGGCTTAATGACTCAGCTGAGCAATCCGAAAACAGCGATTGTGATTGGTAGTATCATCATGGCTTTTTTACCTACTGAAACACCACCCTACACTTTTATAATCATTACCGTTCTGATGTTTCTTAGTGACTGGACTTGGTACAGTATTGTAGTGGTTGCTCTTTCAACCAAGAGAGCTCAAAAGGCATATAACCGCTTCAAAAAATCCATCAATAGAGTCGCTAGTGGCTTGTTGGCTTTTATGGGAACCAAACTTGCGTTTAATTTATAACGCTTTTTATATATCACGGTTTTATATCAATAATTTTATATCTATATGGCTAAGTAACTGATTGATAAAACTACCTGAAAATAGATTATTAAATTTCACCCGTTTTTTCAAAACGACTGCGTTGCCAGGGCCAGATTCGTTGATTGTTTTTTACCATTTCATGTAGCCGTTTTCTATCAGTCCATTTTCCTGTAGCAACAATTCCTCGCAACCTACCATTATTTAAAACCAGTTTACGGTAGGTCATTTTTTTAATATCTCGGTATTTAACCGATTTGTTGCTAATAAAATCATCACCATTGTCACCAATGCTAAGGATGGGATAATCAACAACCTTGAGTTGAGATGTGGTGGTAGAACCTTTGTATTCACCCTTATTTTTAATCAAAATATTCGCCAAACATTCTGCCTGTTCATACCCCGGATATACAGAACCAAATACAACACCATTGTGTTCGCTACATTCACCAATTGCATAGATATTTTTTCTGTTGGTCTGCAATTTATCATCTACTAGAATTCCTTTGCTGATTCTGATTCCTGATTCTAAGGCCAGCTCAACATTTGGTTTTATTCCGATAGAAATAATTACCGTATCACATGGGATAATTTCCCCATCATTGAGTATTACCTGTTCTACTTTATCTGTACCTTCAAATCTTATTGCGTGGCTATTGGTGCGGACATCAACACCCAGATCATCCATGTAAAGACGTAAATAGACTGATGCATGATCATCAAGCTGATGATACATAAGGCGCGAACTGTTCTCGATTACCGTTACTTGGGTATTATGCCGCTGCATCGCGTTAGCCGTATCCAGACCTACCTGCCCACCTCCTATGATTACCGTATTTCGACTGCTCAACTGTCGGCTTTTTAAAGCTTCGGCATCACGGATATTGCGAAAGGTAAAAATATTTTGCAGTTCAACACCAGGCAGTTGTAAGCTCTTTGGCTGTTGCGCCAACTGCAATGACTAAAGAGCTGTATGGATGCTCATCGCCTTTTGCGTCAATCACAAATTGCTTTTCACTATTAATCTGGATGATTGGATCGTTGAGAAAAACCTGAAGGTTTTTATTTTCCGGTAATTTTGAAGATTCATACAGTGAGTCTTCTGTGCTGGTCCCTGCTAAGACCCCCAATAATTGTTCTCTGCTGTAGGGCTTTTCCTCTTCTCCGCCGAATATTTTTATTGCTTGTGAAGCATTTAGGTATAGCAATTGATTTACTAGCCGGACACCTACAGATCCTGAGCCTACAATTATAATAGGCAGTGAATTAGTATTAATAATTACTCCTGTTGAATCATTTATATCTTAAATGCTTGATAACACACCCCCCTACTTTTGGCGAGTTTTTATTTACACGTCAGATAATAGTGCTAAATAGATTTACATGAATTTCTGACTGTTAGACTCTTCATTCATGGTAGATATTGACGACGAGTTACTCACTTGGGCACAATCTATTTATGGGGTTGCGAACACCCCGTGAGGCGACAGCCCAAGATTCGCATCCAGAAATCTAAATTCATTTAACTAAGCTTAAAAACTTTAAATAAAGCTTAACTAGAAAAAGGATGTGTTATGCCGTCACCCACAGAAATCACTGTAGCCCAACTTTCACGTTTAATCGGAACCCCCGATGCACCTACCATCATCGATGTTCGAATTGATGAAGACTTCGATTTAGACCCACAAATATTACCCACCGCTAAACGCTGGCCATTTACAGATATTGCCGCTCTCGGAAATCAACTAAAAGACAAACACGTTGTGGTTTACTGCCAAAAAGGCAAGAAAATCAGTCAGGGTGCCATAGCCACCTTAAGAGAGATGGGCATTAGCGCAGAAAGCCTCGAAGGTGGACACTTCGGATGGAGAGATGCAGCAAAACCTTTAATTCCTTTTGCTAAATTGCCACCATCAAATTCACAAGGCCGCACTGTTTGGGTCACCAAACAACGACCCAAGATAGATCGTATCGCCTGCCCCTGGTTGATTCGTCGATTTATTGATCCCAATGCGCAGTTTTTATTTGTCGCTCCTTCTGAAGTTCTGGGTGTAGCGGAAAAGTTTGGGGCTACGCCATTTGATATAGAAGACGTCTTCTGGAGTCACAGAGGTGAGTTATGTACCTTCGATACCATGCTCGAAGAATTCGATTTGAAAACCAAAACGTTAAAACATTTAGCCACTATCGTTCGCGGGGCCGATACCAACCAGCACCAACTTGCACCTGAATCAGCAGGTCTACTTGCCGCTTCTTTGGGACTTTCACGAATGTACCGTGATGATAACGCGCAACTCGATGCAGGCATGTTAATTTACGATGCATTTTATCGATGGTCGCGTGATGCCACCAATGAAAACCATGATTGGCCTCAAACATCTAAAGGAAATTAATCATGTCTGATACCGCAGTAAATAAAAACAGCATGGAATATTCTGCGCCTCCAGAATCGGTCAGTTTAATGGAATCTTTCCTTTATTGGCTGAAGCTTGGTTTTATCAGCTTTGGTGGACCCGCTGGTCAAATCAGCATGATGCATCAAGAGCTTGTGGAAAAGCGTCGCTGGATTTCTAACCAACGATTTCTTCATGCACTTAACTACACCATGGTGTTACCAGGCCCGGAAGCACAGCAACTCGCCACTTATATCGGCTGGTTGATGCATGGTGTACGTGGCGGCATTATGGCTGGTGTACTTTTTGTACTTCCATCTTTATTCATTCTTATTGGTCTTACCTGGATTTATTTAGCCTATGGCAATGTGCCAGCTATCGAAGGTATTTTGTATGGAATTAAACCTGCTGTGACTGCAATTGTGTTATTTGCAGCTTATCGTATTGGGTCTAAAGCGTTACCCAATAACGTGCTCAGGGCTATTGCTGTACTCGCTTTTATCGCTATCTTTGTGCTGCAAATACCTTTTCCTTACATTGTTTTAAGCGCAGGAATTATAGGTATTCTTGGCTCAAGGGTTATCCCTGAGGCATTCAAGGCAGGCGGTCATCATGGTGATGCCAACGCAAAATATGGTGCGGCATTGATTGACGATAACACCCCTGCCCCTGAACATGCGCGCTTCAAGTGGAGTCGGGTTATCAGTTTGCTGATTATTGGCATCCTTATCTGGGCGGGCGCAATGCTGGCATTAACCATGGCTTACGGCTGGGATGGCACTTTAACCAAGATGGGATGGTTTTTTACCAAAGCTGCTTTAGTCACTTTTGGTGGTGCCTATGCCGTTTTACCTTATGTTTACCAAGGTGGCGTAGAACAGTTTTCCTGGCTAACCGGCACACAAATGATCGATGGTTTAGCGCTGGGTGAAACCACACCCGGCCCGCTCATTATGGTGGTGTCTTTTGTTGGATTTGTTGGCGCATGGACAAAAGAAGTTTTTGGGCCAGAAATGTTACCTTGGGCAGGTGCCGTTGGTGCAGCCATCGCTGCTTTATTTACCTTTTTACCTTCTTTCCTGTTTATCCTCGTCGGTGGCCCCGCGGTAGAAGCAACCCGTGATGATCTTAAATTTACCGCGCCATTAACTGCAATAACCGCTGCAGTAGTTGGTGTTATTTTAAACCTCGCGGTATTTTTTGCACTTCACGTATTGTGGCCAGAAAGTGAAGGCCTGGACTTTTCAGGTAAATTTGAATGGGTAGCTGCGCTAATCGGGATAGCCGCATTTATCGCTTTGATGAGATTTAAACAAGGTGTAATGACCGTGATCATTGCCAGCGCTGTTTTAGGACTCGCCTATCAATTCATCCAGTAATTTTATTCTACAGAAACACCAGAAAAAGTGCTTCAAAGTACGGGGGTGTGTTTCTAATTTATCTATTTCACTAAGATTAAAATAAATGGAAAAATGAACACTCGTTCCCCATCAATGGAACGAGTGTTCTATCACTTCCCACAGTGATATAGGTAACCCTGATTAATTCTTATAAAACTGTATATGAATTAATTAGTGCTTCCTAAAGTTACTGCAGACACAATTAAACTGCAGCCCTCATTTACAACTATACTTATATCGGAAATTCAAAAATGGTAATAAGTCACATTTTAAATACTTGACACTCAAATGAATCAAACGCACTCACTTAAAAAAAATGACATTATCGTGGCTTCAGTCATCAATTCCTTGGGCGAGCCTGCAATAAATCAAATTCAGGGTTATGAAGACTACACCGTCAGTATTAAACAAGCAGAAGTCCTAAGAGGTATGGATAGTGTTGAGCTTCGAGTGCTAGAGGTTGATGAAGGTAATAAGAAAATCAGAGTGAGTTTCCATGCAATGGATAAATTTAATCCAAAGGTATCCACCCCAAGAGCTATTTACGTCACCTATCAATCAATGCAAAACACGGTGAGTCAGATTTTCAGAAAGCTATTTTAAAAAATAGGTTTTGCAGCTTTGTGTATTTCAAGCCGTTAAGGTTTGTATAACGCTAGTTTTTGCAACTCTTCAAAACTATCCGCTTTGATATCAATCATGCCTAAATCATAAAGTGCTTTGCCCGCATCACCCGGCGCCAGATGCTGGACAAACCAGGGATATTTTTGATCAGAGAGCTGATTCACCAATGAAACGATTTCGGTGGTGCAATTCTTGAAAAACAAATGATACAGTTCAGGTTCTTTATGTAGCTGATTAGTACGATCTGCAGCTACTTTAAACAAAGCCTGCACCTCTTCTGGCTTCGCTTTAATCGGATAAATATACACATCTTCATCTCGCATCTGACGTAAGCCTACAAGATCATTATGACTACCCAATACATATATCACTTCAAATTTGGCGGTTAAACCACCCACCAATGAATAATCTTCACCCTGTTCTTTACGCGCTTCAACGGAAAGACCAACTACGGTTTTATCTTTCAATTCAAAAAGTATAAATAAATGTGCAATGCCGCTGATTGCAGAAAAATGTGACACTGCAACTTTGAGGGTTTGAATATCAGACAGCGGAAATCTTAATGTGCGATAGCCCTGTTGCTCTATCTGTTTTCTCTCCGGTATAGAATCGGCGGGAATTTTATCGAGTTTAACCCAGTCGATATCTCGGTAATTGTCGATTTCTACCTGGTCACCGTTAATTGTTACCGATGGGCTTTGACCATTGCCTAAAGACCAACTACTACTTGATGAAGGTGATTTAAGATAGTAAATAATTACGCTAATGGCAGTTAAAACCACCATTAGCATAATGATATATTTCAGAAGGTTACGCGTGAATGTTAACGTTTTTTTCAATTGAAATTATTACTTGGCACTGGCACTCTCTGGCAGAGTAATGTTTAATTCCAATACATCGTAATCATCACCATTTTCCACATTCACATTCACATCACTGTCTGCAACATGCACGTATTTACGGATCACCTGCACTATCTCATCTCGTAGCTTTGGTAAATAATCGGGTGATTTTTTAGATTTATCAGCATGCTCATGCGCGATTAAAATCTGCAAACGTTCTTTAGCTAGATTCGCAGTGTTTTTCTTTTTCTCTTTCTTGAAGAAATTAAATAATCCCATTGTTCTATCTCCTTAATTCAGCGCTTAACCGAAAAGCTTCTGGAAGAAGCCTTTCTTTTGCTCAACATCAATGAAACGCAAAGGAATATCTTCACCAAGAAAACGTGCAACAACATCTTTATAGGCTTGGCCGGCCTCACTGTCTTTATCCATGATTACTGGGTTACCACTGTTTGATGCTTGCAGTACTGTTCCTGACTCTGGAATAACACCAATTAACGGAACCGATAAGATTTCAACAATATCGTCCATCCCCAACATGTCACCCCCTTCAACACGATCTGGCGAATAACGGGTAATCAATAAATGCTCTTTAACGGTCTTGCCATCTTCAGCGGCTTTAGAACGACTTTGCAAAATACCCAGAATACGATCAGAATCACGTACGGATGAAACTTCAGGGTTTGTCACGATGATTGCCTCATCGGCAAAATAAAGCGCCATGAATGCGCCTTTTTCGATACCCGCTGGCGAATCACAAACAATGAATTCAAATTCTTTTTTTAATTCATTAATAACACTTTCAACGCCTTCCTTGCTTAAGGCATCTTTATCACGCGTCTGTGATGCAGGAAGAATATAGAGGTTATCTACGCGCTTATCTTTGATAAGGGCTTGTTTAAGTGTTGCTTCGCCGTTGATTACATTAACGAAATCATAAACAACGCGGCGTTCGACACCCATGATTAAGTCAAGATTTCGCAAACCCACATCAAAATCGATAACTGCCGTTTTATGGCCTTTTGCTGCCAAGCCAGCGGCAAACGCTGCACTTGAAGTGGTTTTTCCAACACCACCTTTACCAGATGTAACAACAATTACTTTACTCAATTTCTAATCTCCCTATATCGATTAAGATTTTTTATTTCAGATTCTGTTTTTGTTTGGCGAATTAATGCGCCAAAGGTTCAATAATTAATTTTTCACCATCCAGTCTAATCATGGCTGGCTTTCCTTTCAATTTTGTATCGCTTTCATCCAGTAATTGATAGCGCCCTGCAATAGCAATCAGCTCCGCTTGAAGTGATTGACAGAAAATTCGCGCTTGCTCGTTTCCTCGCGCACCAGCAAGTACTCTACCGCGTAATGCACCATAAACATGGATACTGCCATCAGCCATAATTTCAGAACCCGCACTGGTTTGAGCGAGTACCGTCATATCCGCATCCGCTGCATACACCTGTTGTCCCGAACGAACTGGACGATCTATGGTTAATGACTTAATCCCCACAGGTGCGGCTGGTTCCGGTGCCACTTGTTGTTCTGGCGCAGTTGCTTGTGGTTGTTCGTTTGATTCAGTAATCGTATCTGCCGGTGATCTGCTCTCACGCATAATCGCCCAACCGGCATTTACCAGTTGCGCATTCATAGTGGCAGGGTTATTGCGGATTCCAACGGGAATAAAACCTAGGTCCAGAAGATTTTGTCGAAGCAATGAAAAATCAAACTGTTCAGCTGATTCACCAAGATCGGCACAGTCGACAATGATAGGACTCTTCATAAAGAACTGGGGTGCTTCGTCTCTTTTTTGCTCAAGTTCGGCACAAAGTTTTTGTAAATCAAGCTCTTGCAAATGCAAGACATTGAGCATTGACATCTCACCCTTAAGCTTCATATTTCCTACTCGTTTCTACTGGTTAAAATTACTGCATGAAAGTCGTGCATCATATACGAGACAGAATTTTTTATCATCGCTAATCTTACTTTTTAACGTTACAATCACGCGTTTTTTGCACCCAATCTCAAGCTATAAAATGTCTGTCAATACGCTACACCCCCACTATCCCGATAAATCCTCAAATTTAACAAGTTGGAGTCAGCTTCACGGCTGCGCTCAGGATTTATTAATAGCGAATGCAGCAATAGAATATAAAGGGCTAATCGTCGTCATTACGCCTGACAGTCACACTGGTTATAGCCTCGAAGCTAATATAAACTTCTTTCTAGGAAATAAATCAGGCAATAAAAATGAATCCAGAGGCTCCATCGAAGTCCATATATTTCCGGATTGGGAAACATTACCTTACGATGTATTTTCGCCTCATGAAGATTTAATCTCTGATCGCCTCAAAACGCTAAGCCAACTGAAAAGTATTGAACACGGTGTACTGATCGTTCCTGTATCAACCCTGATGCAACGTTTAGCGCCAGTCGACTACATTCGAGCCAACTCTTTATTCTTTAAGGTTGGCGACACATTGAATATTGAAGTGTTCCGTAAACAACTGGAAGAATCCGGCTATCGGAATGTGACACAGGTTATGGAGCATGGCGAATACAGTACCCGTGGTTCATTGATTGATTTATTCCCGATGGGAAACGACAAGCCCTTCAGAATCGATCTACTGGGGGATGAGATTGATACAATTCGCAGTTTCAATCCCGAAGACCAGCGTACTATTGAACAAATTACTCAGATCGAGCTATTACCCGCGCACGAGTTTCCATTAAACCCGGAAGGTATATCAAAATTCCGCGAAAATTATAGCCTAAAGGTGGGGGGTGACCTTGCACGCAGCCAGATTTACGACAATATCAGTAATGGTAATGCGCCATCCGGTATCGAGTATTACCTACCCTTGTTTTTTGATAATACTGCCACCCTTTTTGACTACCTGCCTGAAAAAACACTGCTGATCAATACAGATAGCACTAAGGCAGCAGCGGAAACATTCAATAAACTGATAGAAGATCGTTACGAGCAACGCCGACACGATATAGAAAGACCATTATTACCGCCGCAAGATTTATTTCTCGATACCACAACGCTGTTTGATCAGATCTCACACTACCGCCGTATAGATACTCATCATTACGAGCAACCAATTTCAGATAAAAACAAAGACACAAATTACAATTATCCGGTAAGCACGCTTCCGTCTTTATTGATTCAAGGGCGTTCAGAAACGCCATTGATTTTGCTCAATCAATTCTTGACCCAGTTCAGTGCAGAAACAAAAGGGTGCGTATTATTTACCGCCGATTCCGCAGGCCGTCGAGAAAATCTGCTCGGCCTATTGCGAGATAATCGCTTTAAAGTAGATGTATTTAAAAGCTGGGAAGCATTCATCGCGTCCGACGCAGAAATGGGCTTAGCTGTTGCCCCGATGGAAAATGGTGTCTGGATTAGAGGCAATGAAAATTCTAATTCACTCGCGATCATTCCTGAAGCAATGTTGTTTGGACAGCAGGTACAACAGAAACGCCGCCGTCAAAAACCGACTCGTGATGCCGACACCATCATTCGTAATCTCACCGATTTAACAGAAGGCGATCCAGTGGTGCATGAAGAACATGGTGTGGGCCGTTATCAGGGAATGCAGACACTCACCACGAGTGGCATCGAGCAAGAATTTATCCTGCTCACCTATGCCAAAGGCGATAAACTTTACGTGCCGGTTTCCTCATTACATCTTATTAGTCGCTATACCGGTGTCAGTGCAGAACATGCACCGTTACATACACTCGGGACAGAACACTGGGATAAAGTACGTAAAAAAGCAGCGCAAAAAGCACATGATATTGCAGCTGAGTTATTAGAAATTCACGCCCGTCGCGCGGCACAAAAAGGCCATGCATTTCCATTCAACGAACTCGAATATCTGGCATTCGCAGATACTTTCCCGTTTGAAGAAACACCCGACCAGGCACTTGCTATCGGAACGGTAATCAAAGATATGACTTCGGCACAACCCATGGACCGTGTTACCTGTGGTGATGTGGGTTTTGGTAAAACTGAAGTAGCCATGCGTGCAGCCTTTGTCGCTGCCAACTCTGGTAAACAAGTGGCGATGATTGCACCAACGACACTATCTGGTACAACAACACGCGAAAAATTTCCGCGATCGTTTTGCAGATTGGCCGTTTAAAATAGGTTCTTTATCGCGATTTAAAACAGCCAAAGAAACCAAACAAACGATTGCACAAATGGTTTCTGGAAACATCGATATTGTTATCGGCACTCATAAGCTATTACAAAAAGACATCGACTTCAAAGATTTGGGGCTAGTTGTTGTCGATGAAGAACACCGCTTCGGTGTGCGCCATAAAGAACAACTGAAAAAACTCCGCGCCAATGTCGATATGCTGACATTAACCGCGACACCAATTCCTAGAACGCTAAATATGTCGCTGTCTGGCTTGCGTGATTTATCCATCATCGCTACACCTCCTACACAACGTCATTCGATTAAAACTTTCGTACACGAATGGGATAAAGCACTAATTCAAGAAGCCTGTGCGCGTGAATTAGCGCGTGGTGGACAAGTGTATTTCTTGCACAACGAAGTCAAAACCATCCAGAAAATGACGGATGATTTGGCAGCTATTCTGCCAGACACCAAAATCCGTTTTGCACATGGACAAATGCCAGAACGCGAACTCGAAAGCATTATGAGTGATTTTTATCACCAACGTTTTCAGGTACTTGTTGCAACCACCATTATCGAAAGTGGAATTGACGTACCTACAGCAAATACCATCATCATCAACCGCGCCGATAAACTGGGTTTAGCGCAACTACATCAAATCCGTGGTCGTGTAGGTCGTTCGCACCATAAAGCCTATGCCTACCTGATTATTCCGGGTAAAAAGCTCATATCAGCCGATGCTAAAAAACGTTTAGAGGCAATAGAGTCATTAGAAGATTTGGGTGTAGGGTTCACCCTGGCTTCACACGATTTAGAAATTCGTGGCGCAGGTGAATTACTAGGCGATGACCAAAGTGGTCAGATTCAGGAAATCGGCTTCAATATGTACAATGATCTTCTGGAACGCGCAGTCAAAGCACTCAAATCAGGAAAACTACCCGACCTGGATGGTCGCGAGACTCGTACCACAGTAGACCTTGGCATGCCGTCACTAATCCCCAGCGATTACTTACCCGATGTACACAATCGACTCATCATGTACAAACGAATCGCCAGTGCCAAAGATGCAGATGCGCTGCGTGAATTACGCGTAGAAATGATTGATCGATTTGGACTAGTTCCTGATGAAGTTAAAAATCTATTTGAAGCAACCCGACTAAAACAAATTGCACAAGAGCTCGGTATTGTAAAACTCGATATGGGCGAAGAAGGCGGTCGTATACTGTTTAATGAAAAACCTAATATCGACCCTGTAAAAATCATGCAACTCGTACAAAAACGACCATGGGAATTCACCATCAAAGGTCAGGACAAACTGTACTTTGAATATGAGCCGATGATGGAACTAGATCAGCGAGTGCAATGGGTTAAAAGACTGTTTAATGACATTAAGAATGGAGAGTGATTTAAAAAGTCACCCCTGTACCCCCCCTACTTTTAATGATATTTATGCGGCTTCGCCTTTCCTTGGGATCAACGTTAAAAAATAAAGTTGTTGTCTCACTATGTTTGTATGGTTATTTTTTGAAAACGTAAGTAAAAATCCACGTTCTAAGAACGTGGTTTTGTGTTCGCCCTAGAAGGGCGTATGAAGACTAGCGCTCTTATAAGGCTAGTCCGGGTTATCGCACTTCGCTTTACATGATTCTTTAAAATTTAAGTTCTAAGTGTTTCTCTACTTTCTCTAGATGCTTAACGTATAAACGTATCATCTCTGCGTCAACTCCTACTGTATCTACGCAATAGCCCTTTGCCCAAAAGTGATTACCCCAATAAGGCCTCTCTTTTAAATATGAAAACTGTCGAAATATTTGTAACGCTGTCTTTCCTTTCACGGTTCCCATTAGCTTAGATATGGATACTTTTGGCGGGACTTTGACCAGTAAATGGACATGATCCTCTTGAACATTTAATTCGACCAACTCACAGCCTAAACGCTCACTATAAACCCGAATACTCTTATTTAACTCAAAGGCTATCTTTCCCTTCAATATGCGATAACGGTATTTAGGTACCCAGACAATATGATATTCGCAATGCCAGATAACGTGCGATAATTTACTAAATCTACTCATGTGTTTTCTCCTGGAGAGGTTGTTTGGCGATAACAACTCTAAGATGCACCTGAGTAGGTTCTTATGTGTAATAGAATTTATGCAGAGCTAGGCACTTTTTACAGACCTTTTAAACGATTAGCCAATCACCCGTGGCTCTGGTTCCAGGGTAATACCAAACTTATCTTCAACCGATGCGATAATGTTTTCTGCTACTTGCCAGAGCTCTGAGCCTGTTGCATTACCATGGTTTACTAATACCAACGCATGCTTATCAGAAACCCCTGCATCACCGTTTAGATGGCCTTTCCAACCACATTGATCGATAAGCCAGCCAGCTGAGGTTTTTACTTCCGCAATATGACTTTGAGGGAAGCCGGGTAGTCCTTCGTGATCACTCTTTAACAATTTAAAATCACTCACTGCCATCACAGGGTTTTTAAAGAAACTGCCAGCATTTCCAATTTGTGTTGGATTAGGTAGTTTTCGTTGTCGCTCGGCGATCACTGCTTGGCTAATAACATCTGCAGTCAATACTTTACCATCTAGTGCTTCTCTTAAACCTGCGTAGTTAATATGCCATTCCGGTTTTTTGGGCAAACGGAAAGTAACGGATGTTATCAGTAATTTATCTAATGCCTGTGATTTGAAAAAACTCTCACGATAACCGAATTGACAGAGCTCTTTATCGAAATTGAGGATTTCACCATTATCAAGATTCACAGCTTGTAAAGAATGAAACGTATTTGATAATTCGACACCGTAAGCACCGATATTCTGGATCGGTGCTGCGCCTACACAACCCGGTATCAGCGATAGATTTTCTAATCCTGCAAAACCCTGATCAATTGTCCAGCGCACAAAATTGTGCCAGTTTTCACCACCTGCTGCCGATACATAGACGGCTTCATCGTCCTCTTCCGCAATATCTTTGCCCATCAAATTTACTTTAGCGACCAAGCCTTCAAAGTCATTTTTGAATAGTAAATTGCTTCCACCGCCCAATAATAAAGCCGGTAAATTATTGGTCGATTTCCATTCATACAGTGCTTCAATATCTTGCAAATTTGAAATTTCACTAAGATATTTCGTGTTAGCAGATACGCCAAAGGTATTTAAGTCTTTTAAAGACACATTTTTATTAATTTCCATGATGTATATTCTACTTTATCTTGGGCGGAACTGGAGTAAAAGATCACAATAGATGTATAATCTCCCGCCTCTATTGAGTTCAAACATGGAATAAATATGTCTTCAGTAAAAAAGCCAAATATTAAAAAAGTCGTTCTTGCCTATTCAGGAGGTTTAGATACTTCGATCATCATCAAATGGTTAGAAGAAAATTACGGCTGTGAAATCGTTACATTTACCGCCGATATCGGTCAGGGTGAAGAAGTAGAACCAGCACGCGCTAAAGCCATAGAAGCGGGTGTTAAAGAGATTTACATTGAAGACTTACGCGAAGAGTTTGTGCGCGATTTTGTATTCCCGATGTTCCGTGCGAATACCATTTATGAAGGTGAATACCTTTTAGGTACGTCGATTGCACGTCCTTTAATTTCTAAGCGATTAATAGAAATTGCGAATGAGACAGGCGCAGATGCGATCTCTCACGGTGCGACCGGTAAAGGTAATGATCAGGTACGTTTTGAACTCGGCGCTTATGCACTTAAGCCAGGCGTTGCCATCATCGCACCATGGCGTGAGTGGGATTTAAGTTCACGAGAGTCATTGATGAAGTACGCGGAAGAGCACGACATCGAAATCGATTACCAGAAACAAGGTAAGAAATCACCTTACTCAATGGACGCGAACCTGCTGCATATTTCTTATGAAGGCGATATTCTTGAAGATCCATGGAATGAAGCTGAAGACGATATGTGGCGCTGGTCTGTTTCACCTGAGCAAGCTCCAGATGAGCCAACATATATCGAGATCGAATACAAAAATGGTGACCCTGTTGCACTAAACGGTGAAGCATTAAGTCCTGCAACTATGCTTGAAACCTTAAACAAGCTTGGTGGCGATAACGGTGTGGGTCGTTTAGATATCGTTGAAAACCGTTATGTGGGCATGAAGTCACGCGGTTGTTACGAAACACCAGGAGGAACGATTATGCTTAAAGGTCATCGTGCGATGGAGTCTTTAACCCTAGACCGCGAAGTTGCACACCTTAAAGATAGCCTTATGCCTAAGTACGCTGAGTTAATCTACAACGGTTACTGGTGGAGTCCTGAGCGTGAGATGATGCAGAAGATGATTGATGATTCACAAGAGTACGTGAACGGCACAGTGCGTTTAAAGCTGTATAAAGGCAGCGTTTCGTGTGTGGGACGTAAGTCTGATAATTCTTTATTCGATGAAGCGATTGCGACTTTCGAAGATGATGAAGGTTCCTATAACCAGGCTGATGCAGAAGGCTTTATCAAGTTGAACGCATTGCGTTTGAGAATTGCTTCACAGAAAGGTCGTAAACTTCTTTAATCAAATATTACGGGTGACTGTAGATTCCTGTAGGAATCTACAGTCACCCCCCTACTTTCAGGCACTTTTTTAAATTTATGTAATGGAAAAAAGACTAGAAAATTTGGAAATGACGTCGATGGAACAGGAAAACACGATTGAAACACTCAATCGTGAAGTCCATCGACAGCAATTACAAATCAAAGCACTGGAACAGCAAATAGACATTCTGAAAACGCAAATCCAGTCTATTAACAAAGAAGACTTACTCGTTTCTGAAGAAGACGAGAATCCTCCGCCACATTACTGATTAGAGAAATCATTCTCTGTGGATAAACCTGTCATCGCAATCACCGCCGATCGTGGCGTCCCTAAGATCAAACTAGATCGGCTCTCTCAACAAACTTCAATTCCAATACTTGTAAAGAATATTTCACCTGATTATCTACTGCATATCAGCACTGAAAAACTTGAGTTGAGAAAAGTACCCGATCAATCCAGGAAAAAACCTGAAAAATCGCTGTCTATTTCAATAGACTTTGCAGCGGGAAAATCTCAGCACAGGCGTTTACACGGTGGTGGTAAAGGCCAGGATATTGCCAAAGCAGTCGGCTTACATAAAATACATAATCCAAAAGTACTGGACTTAACTGCGGGTATGGGTGGCGATGCCTTTGTGCTTGCATCCCTGGGGGCTGAAATTACCCTTTTAGAACGAAACCCAGTGATACATGCACTCTTAAACGATGCGCTGGAAAGGACTAAACTCGTTGTTGATAACGATTTAGATGCAATAATAGCTCGACTTACATTAGTCAAACAAAGCGCAGCGGAATACCTGGAACAACTTAGCTCGACAGAACTTCCTGATGTGATTTACTTTGACCCTATGTTCCCCAGTCGCAATAAAACAGCGCAAGTAAAAAAGGAAATGCAATTCCTCCATGACATCGTTGGCAATGATGAAGACAGTGAATCAGTGCTTTTACTGGCGCTAAGTAAAGCAAAAAAACGCATCGTTGTTAAACGCCCACGCCTCGCTGATAAACTCACGGATGCAGTAGAACCTGCTTTTCAAATAACGGGAAAATCAACTCGTTATGATGTCTACCTACCTAAAATATAATTTTAATTTAGATTAAAAAAAATTCGTATTATGCTTTCGTAGCAAATTCTATATATGCCATTTATCCAATAATTAAACGTTTGTTTAGGTTGCATGTTATATAATAAAAGCAAAATTATAATAATAGATCAGTCATGAATATAATAAAAAATTTAAACATATTATTTTTGCTCACTTCGGCATTTTTATTGAATACTGCCATGGCTACGGAAAGCGTTGCAGAGCTCGAGTTGAAAGCACAACCAACATCAGAATTAAGTAAGCTTTTAGCGAATGCCAAGAAAAATAACTTCTATCCTCAATATAGTAAAGACACTATTCCCGTTCAAAAAGAAGATTACAAAAAAAACTATATGTCCTTACGTGGACTTACGGGTGTATATATAAATATCGACGATATTATTAAAGGCGCAAAATCTAGAGATATCATCTTATCTCAAAACCTAAAACAAATAGTTATTGAAAAGTTAAAGGTCGCAGGTATGACCCTATTGAATAAAAGAGAGATCAAATTGATCCAAGGCCAGCCTGAATTAAATGTTTATGCAGCATACCCAAAACACCTTGGTCCTTTTAAGGAAAATCAACCTGAAGTAGAGTTTAATAAAGCGTGTTGTCATGCAAGCACCTGGACCTCTTTCGCGCAAGGAGCAACCATCCTTAATAACCCCAATACGAACTACAGACTCTCTACATGGGGCGAAGGACATAGCACTTCTGATTGCTCTAACTTAACCGATTGGTATCAAGAAACCGTTCTTAAAACGATTGATAATTTTATTGAGGCAAAGATAAAAGCAGATTCAGAATATGAGAATGCAAGGAAAGTTAAGTTATTAAAAAGCACAGCTAAACCCCAAAAAACAGTTTCAGCCAAATCGAAAAATAAAGTATTGCAACCAGAGAAGAAAAGTTCGTGTGAAATTTTGACTACTGAATATTTAGAGTTATTCGATTCAGATGAATCTGCAATAAGTGTAAAAAAGGTCGGTAGTCTCGACAAAGTCATCAAATCAATGAAGAACTGTCCACACTACAATTTTATCGTAGAGACTCATTCTGACTCACGCTCAGAGATTGAATACAATAAGCTCTTATCACTTGAGCGTGCTGATACCCTTAAGAACTATTTAATGAAGAACGGTATAAAACAGTCTCGCTTTACAACTAAGGCGTTTGGTGAATCTAAACCATTGTTAAAAGGTGATATTGATATAGTACATATAACGAACCGTAGAGTTGTGATTATTCCTATTCTTATAGATGATCATTCAGATGGTGAAAAATAATTTCGTATTAACAAATAGAACATTTTTATCGCACAATTAAAACCCAGAATATTTGAATATCATCATTAATGGTCTATGCTTAATTTATTAATATAGTAAAACCATGAGAAATGATATGCGCCATTGTTCACTGATTAAACAGACAATCTTAATCATTCTACTCACAATAATGGCTCAAACACCTGTATTAGCCGGTAGCACTAATATACTCGATTCACTATTTAAAGATTTAAAACATGCCTCAAGTGTGGCAGAGGCACGCAAGCTCGAGCAAGTAATATGGAAGCAATGGATGCAATCGGGTGATGATGAAATTGATGAATTAATGCAAAAGGCCATGAAAAAACGCCGTTCTTATGATTACAGAGGGGCGATTGAGGTACTCAATAAAATAATTAAACAGAAACCAGACTATGCCGAAGGCTGGAATCAACGCGCTACCGTCTATTTCCATCAAGAAAAGTACGAAGAGTCTTTAATAGATATTGCTAAAACTCTGGAACTCGAACCTCGTCATTTTGGATCTTTAGCAGGTCGTGCGGTAATTAGATTACGTCAAAATAAGCCGGTGCTGGCTATTCAGAATATTATTCATGCGTTAAAGTTTCATCCCTACCTTAAAGAAAAAGACTTCTTTCCTAATCTAAGACAAGCGTAAACACCAAAATAAATTTCTGCTCTGACCTAGCCATATAGATAGAGACAGCGCTTTTCTCATTGAGTAAAATACACTTTGATGCATTCATAAGAAGAACTTCAAAGGTTATTAAATGGGCAACAATAGCAATACTCTAAAAAAATGGGGAGAAGATGAAAAAGCACAGTGGCTATCAGAACAAAGTAGAAAACGCTCATACGAGGAAGAAGTTCTTAAAAAAATTAATCAACTAAGAGATGACTTCGATATCTATCAATACGGGAGTTTAGAATATCCGGTTGGTAATTACCCTTTATTCGCTATCCATTCCAGACCATGGGATAAAACCAAACCGACTATACTTATCACTGGTGGTGTTCACGGCTATGAAACGAGCGGTGTACAAGGTGCAATACGTTTTCTACAGACTAAAGCATTAGATTACACCCAGAATTTTAATTTTGTGGTTGCCCCCTGTATTAGCCCATGGGGCTATGAAACCATTAATCGCTGGAACCCTGAAGCAGTTGATCCAAATAGATCTTTTAATGTCCCAAGTCCTGCACAAGAAGCTTCAACCATTATGGCTTATGTAAATTCTTTGGATGTTACTTTTTTAGCTCATCTGGATTTACATGAAACAACGGATACTGATAATTCTGTGTTTCGGCCAGCACTTGCGGCAAAAGATGCAATTGAACTGGATCATTGGGATATACCAGATGGATTTTATCTGGTTGGTGATACTGAAAATCCTGTTCCCGAATTTCAAAAAGCAATTATTCAAAACGTAGAGAAAGTCACGCATATTGCACCCGCTGATGATAACGGTGAAATGATTGGAGACAAGGTCGAGCAACACGGCGTGATTAATTACCAAACAAGAAAACTGGGATTGTGCGCTGGTTTTAGTGGCACAAAATATTCATCGACAACGGAAGTCTATCCAGATAGCCCAAAAGTTGATGATGAAAATTGTATCCTGGCCCAGCTAGCTGCAATTGAAGGAGCTTTGGAGTTTTTAATCAAAACTAACTGATTTTAAATGTAAATCACCCCCCTACTTTTGCTTTATATTTATCCAAATCCAAGCGAATTTTTTAGCGTGACCTTGGGCAGTCGTCGCATAACTTCAACACTATCTAGAATGCCCGGGTTTACCATTTTTTATTTTAGCTCTCCATTTAACCAGTTCTGGATTAAATATTTTCAGTTTGATTTATGTTAATTTTCTTTGTTAAGAGACTTGCTATTATGTTTAGCCCAATAACAATTTGACGGAATAGAATCATGAAAAAACTATTATTTATTGCGGGTATGAGCATGATTTTCTCAGCTCAAGCAAATGCGCAAACTGACACAGACAAATCTGAAAAGAAACAGGCAGTTAAAGAAGCGAAAATGATTACGAAAGCGTTCGGCAGTTCGCTTAAACAAGAACTCCAAAAAGCCATGAAAGCGGGTGGCCCAGTTAATGCGCTAACTGTATGTAACACTATAGCGATGCCAATTACCAAACAGGCAGCTATCGATCACAAAGCGCTGGTATCACGCGTAAGCCTTAAAAATCGTAACCCGGAAAATATACCGAACGAATGGCAGAAATTAGTCCTTGAAGACTTTGATGCTAAAGCAGCAAAAGGCGAAGACGTTAAAAAAATGGGCTTTAGCAAAATTGTTGAAGAAGATGGCAAAAAAACCTTACGCTTTATGAAAGCATTGCCAACAGATGATGTCTGTCTTGCTTGTCACGGTTCTAAAGTTAGTACTGATGTTCAATCAAAGCTGAAAGAACTTTACCCTGATGACAAAGCAGTAGGTTATAAAAAAGGCCAGGTCCGCGGCGCTATAGTAGTAATCAAAGAGCTGAATTAATAAAGTTAACTACAGATACACCCCCCTACTTTTAGACACAAAATGCCCTATAAGTAGGGGGGTGTAACTTTTCACCTTAGTTAAAACGTAAGTAAAAACTACAAGCTACTTTAATCGTTCGCGCTCAATAATCAGATTATTTGCACCATCATTAATTTGTAAATCATCATCTTCCAGGGTGCAACTCAATGTCATTCTTTTATTATTCAGTTTTTCTAACTCATCGGCATTTACCGAATAAACTTTTAGATTCTTTAATCGATTGAATTTATCTTTATTTTTATCCCACCAGTTACCAGTATGGCTTTGATTATAAGAATAGACGATGACACTTTTGGAAAGTTTGCAGGCTTTTTTGATCCGTTTGATATCTGGTTGACCCAGATCTATCCAGAGTTTGATTTCATTATCGGCTGAATGTTCGAGAAGTTCCGGCTGATCGGGACGCCACTGCTGATTTCGCACTGTGAGTTTATCATTGGCGCTGTAAATATAGGCCACAATGCGCATCATGCTTTTTCTGATGGTCTCAGTTGATTGATGTACCAAAGTTAATTGATGCGATTGATAGTAATGACGATCAATATCCGCAATGCTAAGCCTGGCTTTGCATACTGTCGTTGTAGAAATTGTTGAACTCATATTATCCCCTTTTATTATTTTTATTAGTCGGGGGAATTTTTCTAACGAGGCTATTATTACCTATTAAAGCTTTCTACAGGATGAACGGTTAAACACTACCTTTAAATAGTTTTAATTTGTAAGATCCTACTTAGATAACGGTCAAATACTGATAAACGTTCATCTAAATTGTAGCCATAAAAAAGCCGGTGATATTGCACTCACCGGCTTTTTTGAAATATGAAGTATTATTATCGACAAGCTGTTATCGAAATTTTATAAAACAACCTTATTTAAATAATTGAAATGGTGACATACCATTTACCGTCAAAATTACATTAATCAAAACAAACAAAATTGAGATAACCAGCATAAGCGACATGGTATCAAAGCTTTGACTGCCGTTTTCACTCCTATCATTTTTAAATTTCATTTCTTTCCCTTTCAATAATTAATCACCTATCTAATCGATAGTGCTACTAATGCCAATACAAGAAATCAAGTGCATTATAATATAAGTATATTCTTTAATACTATATCACTTTTATACTAAGCTCAAGTATCACTATCGGCTTTTTTAATATATGTATGCTTGATAAAATTTAAAGATAAAAATTTGAGTATGTTTTTTTTAATATTTATTATTTTTTTATTGATTTGAGAAAAATCAAAGACTCTATATTAACATATGCTAATATGCTTTTTTTGGGAGAATCTATTCAATGTCAAGTCTACAGGAAGCGGAAAAAAAACTGATTAATGATGGTAATCAAGAAGCGGCAGAAGCACTTGAAACGTTTGAGTTTAGGTGGCGTTATGCTGTATTTCCAGCAATGATCGCTTTTACCATTCTATCTGCATTTGGGTTTTATCTGATATACGGCATGCTTCAGCACATGCAAAGCATGTCAGCAGACATCCATCGTATGACAAGCTTAATGGAAAAATCAGTACCCGTAATCAGTTCTGATATTTCTGAGCTAAATAATACTATCGGTATTAGTATGCCAAGTATTCAAGCAAATGTTGCAGAAATGTCGGATTCAACGGATTCAATGGCAATCAGTACTCGGCATATGGATAGAACAACCTGGGAACTCAACCGTTCTATTTCCAAACCAATGAATATGTTTAACTCTATTGTTCCTTTTAATATTCACCCACCTACCCCGGTGCGATATCAATCTTATTGATAAATAAAACAATATACGCCGTCAAAAAATACATTAAGACCCCGCAACCACCATTCCTTCGACAAGAATAGAGCCGGTTCGCGTTCCGCCACGTAAATCAACATCAGTACCTACTGCGACGATATTCTGGAACATATCTTTGAGATTTCCAGCGACTGTGACTTCTTCTACCGCAAACTGAATCTCACCATTCTCTACCCAGAAACCGGCTGCGCCACGAGAGTAATCTCCTGTGATATTATTCACGCCGCTACCGATGAGTTCTGTAACAAAGAAACCTGTTCCCAGCATTTTTAACAATTCATCGAAGTCTTGTCCTGTTGAATCAATCGTTAAGTTATGGGTTCCACCTGAATTAGCGGTACTTTTTAAACCTAATTGACGAGCCGAATAACTACTCATAATGTAGTTTTGCACCACACCATCAACGACCAGATCACGATTACTCGTTGCTACGCCTTCTTTGTCGAAATAACCACTACCGAATCCACGTTTAATATGTGGCTGTTCGTGTAAATGGATAAAGTCAGGGAACACTTTTTCATCAATGCTATCCAGCAAAAATGTAGATTTACGATATTGTGCACCACCGGCAATCGCACTTGTGAAATGACCAATTAAGCTACGAGACATTTCGGGCGAATAAAGGACATTGCATTCGCGGGTACTGATTTGTTTACTCTTCAAGCGTGCCAGGGTTTTTTCTGCGGCCTTTCTGCCAACATCTTGCGCTGATTCAAGTTCACCATTCACACGCGTGGTGCTATACCAATAATCGCGTTGCATGGCTTCATCACCAACTTCCTGACCGATAACAGAGCAACTTAGTGTATGGCGGCTTGAAGGTGTGCTACCCATAAAACCATGTGAATTTGCTATCAAGCCAATACCGCTGTAAGTACTTATACTTCCACCGTCTGAATTGATAATACGTGGATCATGATCAAACGCTGCTGTTTCGCATTCAGTCGCTACCTCAATCGCTTGTTCCGCAGTTATATCCCACGGATGGTATAAATCCAGATCCTGAATATCCGTTGCCATCATATCGGCATCGGCTAAGCCTGTGTATTTATCTTCTTCGGTATATTTGGCGATATTACAGGCCGCTTTAACGGTATCTTCAATCGCTGCGGGAGATAAGTCACTAGTACTCGCTGAACCTGTATGTTTGCCCATATACACCGATAAATTCAAACCCTGATCTCGATGGTATTCGAGTTTATCGACATTCGCTTTGTGAATTTCTACGGATAAACCCGCGCCTTTATTGAGACTGAGTTCTGCATCGCTAGCGCCGTACTTTTTTGCCAGCTTGAGAACGGTTTCGGCAGTTTCCTGGAGAAAGGCTTGGTCTTGTTTGATGTTGTTTTTACTATTCTTTGTCATATTTTATTTGTCACGCTTAAGCGTCCGTGCCCCCGACTGTTAAACCATCTATTTTCAATGTTGGCTGACCAACGCCTACCGGTACACTTTGGCCACCTTTACCGCAGACTCCCACACCTTTATCGAGCTCAAGGTCGTTACCGATCATGCTCACTTTTGTGAGTACATCTGGCCCATTACCGATTAAGGTGGCACCCTTTACTGGGCGAGTCACTTTTCCATTCTCGATTAAATAAGCTTCAGAGGCTGAAAATACAAATTTTCCCGAAGTAATATCGACCTGACCGCCACCGAAATTAACCGCATAAAGACCTTTCTTAACCGATGAAATAATCTCTTCAGGATCATCATTACCTGGCAGCATATATGTATTCGTCATGCGCGGCATAGGTAGATGCGCATATGATTCACGACGACCATTACCGGTTGATTCAACACCCATCAATCGTGCATTGAGTTTGTCTTGCATATAGCCTTTTAGCACACCGTTTTCGATTAAGGTCGTGCAATTTGTCTTGGTACCTTCATCGTCAATACTTAAAGAACCACGACGATTTTCAATGGTTCCATCATCCACGACAGTCACACCTTTTGAAGCAACCGTTTCGCCAACACGACCGCTGAATGCAGAGGTGCCTTTACGGTTAAAGTCACCTTCTAAACCATGTCCGATAGCTTCGTGTAGCAGAATACCTGGCCAGCCTGAACCTAATACCACCGTTTGTGCACCTGCGGGTGCATCAACAGCATCAAGATTGACCAATGCCAGTCTAACCGCTTCTTCAGCGTATTCTCTAATCCGATCCGCCTGAGTGAAATAGTCAAAACCAAAACGGCCACCGCCACCCATACCTGCAGATTCGCGCTTGCCATCTTTTTCGACAATCACTGTGATATTCATTCTAACCAAAGGACGGATATCAGCATTCAGATGGCCTTCGTTATCTGCAACTAATACATGTTCGTGTACACCTGCGATATTGGCTATAACCTGTGTTACATACTGGCTTGCGGCACGCGCTGATTTATCGGCGAGTCGAAGTAAGGCAATTTTTTCATCTTCAGACATTGATGCTAAAGGATTGTCTACACTGTAAAGCGCAGTGACTGATTTATTCTCTCGAGCCTGCCATGCTTTGGTCTGGGCAGATGTACCAGAACGTCCTATAGCAGCAGCTGCCTTAGCAGATGCAGTCAACGCATCTAAGGTAATTTCATCAGAGTAAGCAAATCCTGTTTGCTCCCCAATTACCATGCGAACTCCTACACCTTGGTCGATGCTATATGAACCATTTTTGATAATACCCTCTTCCAATACCCACGATTCAAAACGGTTTGATTGAAAATACAGGTCGGCTAAATCCGCCCCTTTTAAGTGGGCAAAGACATTCTCCAGATTTGACTCAGTCAGCCCCGAAGGCTCTAATAATTGCTGTTTAGCTTGGTCTAGAATAGATTGACTCATATAAGATTACTCTGGGTATTTGAAAAATACACCCCCCCACTTTTAAGCGGTTTTTAGGTATGTACTGGGTATTGGTTTAACAACGTTGTAAAAATTGCTGTGTAGTATGCTTAAAAGGCTGTGCCTTCAGATTTGCTTACATATTCAAATCTATCAATTTAGAGTGTTTTAACACCGGAAAACTCTCACGTACTTTTTTCTGTGCTTGCAAGTCTATATTAATGGTGATGATACCCGAGCCTTTCAAGCGCAAACCGTGAACTTGTCCCAAATAATCGACTGCCATGCTATTTCCGTAAGTATGTCGACCATTAACATGATACCCACCTTGGGCAGGAGCGATGACGTAACACTGGTTTTCTATAGCACGAGCCTTTATTAACGGCTCCCAGTGAATCTTTCCTGTGGTTTTAGTAAAGGCAGAAGGAATGAGAAATATTTCTGCACCCTGTTTAACCATCTCGCGGTATAACAGAGGAAAACGTAAATCATAACAAATCGACATACCGATTTTGCCGAAGGGCGTATCTACGACAACGATATCTTTGCCGGGTTCAAAGGTATCGCTTTCTCTGTAATGTTCTTGTGCTTTTTTATCTTCACAGGCGATATCAACATCAAATAGGTGAATCTTATTATAGTGCGCGACTATTTCACCTTTATCATTAAACATTAAAGAAGCAGCACTAGCTTTTTCAGAATCTTCAGATTTTAATGGAATAGATCCGGCGACAATCCAGACTTTATTATCAATCGCACATTGACGAATCGTATCCTGAATATAGCCTTTACCATACTCTTCGGCGTGGTCTATATTCTCTGATTCATGCATTGCCATTAAAGCAAAACATTCTGGTAAAACAACCATTTGCGCGCCTTTTTCAGAAGCTTCTCGAATCAGTCGCGATGCTTCCATTAAATTTGCTTTTATTTGTGGCCCAGAAGCCATTTGAATAGCTGCTATCTTATTTAACAAATATTTTTTCCTTAGAATATTTCTTTGTTTATTTTATGGGAATATTAGATGAAAATCACACCCCCCCACTTTTAAGGGGTTTTGGTTTGTATATAGTAAAAAGTCTTAACTAGTCCAAAAAAGCGAGGATTTCTTTCTCAATATCCTGTTTATCAATAACGGTACTTTGGGTTATTTTTTTATCAAATAGACTACTAATCATTTCAGGGATAGCGATATTGGCTTTGCTAGCAATTGCCTGTAATGCCTCTTTATCGCTTCCACCGTCTTCGCCCGTTAATGCATTCGCGATTGTTGGGGAAAATTTAGTCCATTCTGCTGTGGAGTAAACAATGGTTTTTAAAGGTTTATCTCGACATGTATCGTAAGTCTTAAAACAAGTCGCGGTATGAGGATCCATTAAGTAACCTGCCTCAAATGCCTGCTTTATGTATTCTTGACCTTCTTCATTAGTACAGAAATCAGCGGAAAACACCTTTTGAATTTCAGCAAGTTCACTAGGGATCAACGCATAACGTTTATCTGTATCCAGATCTGACATAAGCTCTTTGGTACGTTCACTTCCAAATAAATCAAATAGAATACGTTCTACGTTTGATGACTTCAAAATATCCATCGCTGGTGAGCTTGTAGGAATCACAGATGAATCACTAATGTCGTAAATTCCTTTATTAATTAAATGGGTTAACACATTGTTTTGATTAGAGGCTATTAATATTTTTTCAACGGGCAATCCCATTCTCATCGCGTAATAGCCGCCTAAGGCATTACCAAAGTTTCCACTGGGTACATTCAGATACACCTTTTCACCAAGCTCTATTGCACCTTGTCTAACCAATTCTAAATAGCTATGAATGTGATACATCAACTGGAAGATAATACGCCCAAAGTTGACCGAATTTGCCGCAGATAAGGAGATGTTCTTTTCTTTCAATTTTGCATTGAATGATTCTGAGCTGAGTAATAATTTTAATGCAGATTGCGCATCATCAAAATCACCGTGTATGCCGATAACTTTGAGGTTCTCTGCATCTTCAGTCACCATTTGTAGACGTTGCACATCAGACGTGCCTCCATCAGGATACAAACAAGCAACACGTACGTTTTTACGATTCTTAAATGTTTCCAGCGCTGCTGGGCCTGTATCACCACTGGTTGCAGCAAGAATCAGGTATTCCTCATTACGTTTTTGTGCAATTGAAGAAAGTACTACGCCAAAAGGCTGTAATGCCATGTCTTTAAAAGCACGCGTTGGCCCATGGTAAAGTTCACTCACATACAGATCATCTTTAACTTTAACCAGTGGTGCCGGGTTTTTAATACCATCTAAAGGAATATCGAATTCATCGTATAAATTTAATGCCGTCTCAATATCAGTCTGGTCAATATCGACATTGAATGCCTGCAAAATATCACGTGCGAGGGTTTTATAATCTTTATCTAAATGACTCTGTAAAAAATCATTGCCAAGATCAGGTAACGACTCAGGCGAATAAATACCACCAAATGATGACATTGGGCCAAGAATAGCTTCAGAGAAGCTTACTTCAGTTGCTCTTGTTCCATCATTTCCGCGTGTTTCTATAAATTTCATGCTTGGTACTATTTCCTATCTAAACTGATTCAGTATTATTCCTGATAATGCTTCTAATAATGTACTCTAACTATCTGAACTTGAATGAATTAATTGATCTTAACTCAACGATTCAACGCGAATTCTAGTTGGTTCACCATTGATAACATCAAGTGCTGATATTTGATTCAAGGCGATATTCATCTTACCTTCATTCACTTCATGAGTAAGCATAATAAGATCCACATCGGTTTCTTCATGCTTAGGCTCTTTCTGGATGAAAGCTTCAATACTAATTCCTTGTCCGCCTAATATGCGGGTTACTTCAGCCAGAACACCCGCTTCATTCTTTGCAGACATGCGAAGATAGAAAGCTGTTTCAATATCATCCATACCAACCACAGGAATATCTGACAACGCATCAGGCTGGAATGCCAAGTGTGGCACACGGTTTTCAGGATCAGTGGTTAGTGCACGAGTCACGTCAACAATATCTGCGATAACAGCTGAAGCGGTAGCCTCATCACCTGCACCTGCACCATAGTAAAGTGTTGCGCCAACTGCATCCCCTTTTACGAGAACCGCATTCATCACGCCATCAACATTCGCGATTAAGCGTCTTTCCGGAATTAATGTTGGATGTACGCGTTGCTCGATGCCTTTTTCAGTGCGCTTCGCAATACCTAAGTGTTTAATTCGGTAGCCCAGTTCTTCAGCATAAGCGACGTCTTCCTGGGTAATTTTAGAGATACCTTCGGTATAGGTTTTATCAAATTGCAATGGTATACCAAATGCGATCGATGAAAGGATACTCAATTTATGTGCTGCATCGATACCTTCAACATCAAACGTGGGATCAGCTTCGGCATATCCAAGGGCTTGAGCTTCGGCCAGAACATCATTGAAATCTCTACCTTTGTCACGCATTTCAGTAAGGATAAAGTTGCCAGTACCATTAATTATACCTGCCAGCCATTCAACACTGTTCGCAGACAAACCTTCACGTAATGCTTTGATGATTGGAATACCACCAGCAACAGCAGGTTCAAAAGCGACGACCAAACCTTTTTCTTGAGCTTTAGCAAAGATTTCATCTCCGTGTATAGCGATCAGAGCTTTATTCGCGGTAACTACATGCTTGCCATTTTCTAGGGCTTTCATCACAAGCTCTTTAGCGGGAGAATAACCACCTATAAGTTCAACCACGATATCGATATCTGGATCGTTTACAACTTCATATGCATCTGTGGTTAAACGGATATTTTCTACACCTAATTCTGCTGCCCGTTCTGGTTCAAGGGTAGCAATAAAGTCAATTTCAATACCGCGACCTGCGCGTCTTGCAATCTCTTTAGCGTTTCTTTTTAGAACAGTTGCTGTACCGCCACCAACTGTTCCTAACCCCAATAATCCAACCTTCACCGCTTTCATCAGTTACCTTCATTTAGTATCAATAATTAGACGCAGAACATTACAGTTGTGTACCTTGGCTGTCAATCAGCATTCACTATGATAAAGTCTCGTTTTGCTGATATATACTGCCTTAAATAAACTTGAAAACTTAACTATGGATGTAACTATAAATCTAACAATTAATATAGCTATAATATACCTATGAAATTTGCCGAAGATCACAATAGCGCACGCTATAAAATCAGTGCTTATGATAGCGATTCTATTGCTATCAATGGAGAACCTCATCATAAGGCTTTAGTATTATCACCGATGGAGATGATTACCAATTGGACACCCCAAACCTATTCACAACTGGAAGCTGATCATCTCGATGTTTTTTATCAATTAAATGCAGAAATCATTATATTGGGAACGGGTGAAAAACAGGTATTTCCTCACGCTACTATTCTAAGGCGTTTGGCAGAAGGCAAAATAGGATTTGAAGTAATGGACACACAAGCTGCTTGCCGTACATTTAATATTTTAATGGCGGAAGGCAGAAATGTAGTCGCAGGACTGTTTCTTAAATAGCTTTGCAAACAATTCATTTATTAACTGTGTTTGGACTAAAACTAAAGTCACCCCCCTACTTATAGGCACTTTTTTCACATTTTTTAATGCAAAAAAAACATGCCTAAAAAGACATGCTTTTAATTAATACCGATTTAAATTTATTGTGCGATTGCAACCTCAACACGACGAGCTTCATTTCGTGTTCCAGTTCCAACCGTTTGAGTCGGTTTAGCAACGATTAATCGATCCGATGGAATACCCGCACGATTAAGTGCAACAACCACAGCTTCAGCTCTTTTTAGTGACAGAATCTGATTTAGCTCTAGATTACCCGTAGCATCATGAAAACCTGAAACAATCGCTTTAGAGTCTGAATTATCTTTTAAGTATTTGATAATTCCGGATAACGTTCTGGTTGTATTCGCAGGTCTCGTTGCGCTATTTATTCTGAAATATAGCTTTGCCGTATCAGGCAAATCACCAACCGGTGCTTGCATCATTGTGGACTTTAGCATTCTTCAGCTCATCAATTTTTGAACGTAGTCCCGGAATGAGCTTATTTTCAATCTCAAGGAAATTGATCTTATTTAAAAGTTTAGGGTTATCAACTTCTTTGGTAACGGTTACCGGCTCAGCATTTTCCATGGCAGTAATCTTGGCTTTAAGACCGTCAATTAAGCCATTTTCTTTTTCAAGTAACGCAAGCCGCTTAGTCAGTTCCGGATTTTCTTTATTAATCGTTATCGGATCAATATTTTCCAAGGCTGTGATTTTAGCCTTTAGGCCGGGTATCAAGGCATTGTCCTTTTCTAAATTCTCGATTCGCTTTGCCAGCTCAGGATCTTCTTTATTAATCGTTATCGGATCAATATTCTCCAAAGCCGTGATTTTAGCTTTTAAGCCAGGTATCAAGGCATTGTCCTTTTCTAAATTCTCGATTCGCTTTGCCAGCTCAGGATCTTCTTTATTAATCGTTATCGGATCAATATTCTCCAAAGCCGTGATTTTAGCTTTTAAGCCAGGTATCAAGGCATTATCCTTTTCTAAATTCTCGATTCGCTTAACCAGCTCAGGATCTTCTTTATTAATCGTTATCGGATCAATATTCTCCAAAGCCGTGATTTTAGCTTTTAAGCCAGGTATCAAGGCATTATCCTTTTCTAACGTCTCGATTCGCTTTGCCAGTTCAGGATCTTCTTTATTAATCGTTATCGGATCAATATTCTCCAAAGCTGTGATTTTAGCTTTTAAGCCAGGTATCAAGGCATTATCCTTTTCTAACGTCTCGATTCGCTTTGCCAATTCAGGATCTACTTTACTAATTGTTATAGGATCAATATTCTCCAAAGCTGTGATTTTAGCTTTTAAGCCAGGAATCAAAGCATTATCCTTTTCTAACTGTACTAAACGCTTTGTTAGATCAGGATTTTCTTTGTTGATGGTTATTGGACTTATACCTTCTAGTGCTGTGATTTTCGCACGCAGGCCTTCAATTAAACCATTCTCTTTTTCAAGCTTGATCAAACGCTCTTTTAGTTGAGAGTCCTCTTTATTGATGATGATTGGCTCTATTTTCTCGAGAGCACCTATCTTCGCTTTTAAACCAGCAATTAAGCCATTTTCCGTTTCAAGTAGACCTATCTTTTTCAGTAACTCAGGATTATCAACTTCTTTAACTTCTACCTTACTCGGCATAGCCTCAAGTTCTGCTATTTTGGCTTTAAGACTGGTAATCATACCATTCTCTTTTTCAATTTCTTTTTTCAGATCGGCAATTTGGGTTAGCAACACAGGATTGTCTACGAGTTTCTCTTTTTCTACCACTTTCTCTACGATGGTAGGTGGAACTTCACAGTTACGGCCGCCAGGGCCATACCCTAAAGCTAATAAAAGCAGAAGAAATAAAATTAAAAATACTGCTATTACACCCCAGATTTTACGAAAACCAGGCCAGTTAGATGATATTTGTGAATTATTATTACTCATGATTATTGCCCTCCATCCAATTCATCTTGCCAGGTTTTTAACGCTTCCCAGTTGTTTTCTGCAGCCATTTTTGCTTGAGTGGGCCACGTGTCTGGCTTAGCTAATTTATATCTCGGGCCTGCATCGTCGAGTATTTTCTGGATGTTATCTACAGATGAGGTCGCTAAAGATGCATAAAAGTGGATGTCTGCACCGTGAATTAGCTCATTAATTTTTGGACCGATTCCTTCGACAATAGTAAAGTCATCCTGGCCATTCTTTTGCTTTAATCTAAAGCCTGCTTTTTTAGCTGCATCTAGATCGACAGTAGAACCCCGTATAGATGTTGACTTTGTTGTGGGCGCTGAAGAAGCTTGTGTAGAACCAGCAGAACTTGCAACACCGTAAGTATTTGAATTACTCGTAGAAGCTGATTTAGCAACACTTTTAAGAGTACGTATCTCTGCTTCAAGTTTGCTTATTTTCTTTAAGTGTTCTGGATTATCAACTTCAACAATTTTTTCTACTGGAGGTTCTCCATGTTTAAGGCGTCTGGCCAACCAGCCTGCGAGTAACCATCCAATCAAGCCACCAGCCAGATAGGGCCATAGCTTACATAAGAATAAAGTCATATTTGTTGCTCCTTACGGTAAATAAAAATTTCATATATTCAACGAAAATTCGAACGCTTTAACTGTATTTTCTTAACTATATATCCTACTTTACTCTAGTCGTATCAAAGGCATAGATATTTCATAGCATTGCAGCTAACACTTATTTAGGAGGTGCTGGAGGCATTTCTTCGAATGTCTTTACACTATCATCCATATAATCCCATTGCGGTTTATGTTTGTTATACACAATAGCACCAGGTTTAAACCAGGTGCTGTCATCAATACAACCCACTGCAATACTCACAATAGATGGCGCTGCACTGTTGGTACCAAACAATCTGCTTCCGCACTCGGGACAAAAATGACGAGTCATCTCTGCACCGCTGTCAGAAGTTGTTGTGTAATGGCTGGTTTCACCGCTGACATCGAAATCATCTTTATTAAAAAAAGCCAAAGACATATGACCGGTCCCAGTAGATAAGCGACAATGATCACAATGACATTGCGCCATTCGAACGGGTTCTTGATTTAAGGTATATTTTATTTTCCCACATAGGCAACCACCACTTGCGAACGCTTTTTCAGACATCTAATACTCCATAAAAAATTAATAGTAGATATGAGTATAGAAGTTAATCTGGGCTACAACATGAAGAACCGATAAATTGTGCTTGAGGACATGGATAATCACCATAACTGCAGTAAATACAGCACTCACCTTGTTTGGTTTTAATTATTTCTTTGCAGTTTGGACAGCGATAACTGAACTGACAAGTATTCTCAGGCATTTCTTCTTGAGTTTTGTGCATGCAATTGGGGCAAGTTAATATTGAATCGATTATCATAGCGGCAGATTAGCATGATTTACGAATTAATTGCTTTCAAACTCATTTTCTTAACAGCTCTTAGCTTATCTATGACTTTAAATACAAAACAAAACAAAAGAAGAAACTATCCTTTTAAGCGACAATTCAATAGAAAAGTACGACGTATTATTTTTATGCTGGTAGCTGCTGCGATTGCCACTGGTGTTAGTTATTACAATACGAATTATCGAGCTACAGATAACACCCAGATAGTACTTGGTAAAAATCAACTACCGAATAGCGATGATCTGCAAAAATACGATCAGTTTAGTGGAAAACATCAGGTAGAATCTCTCGCAAAACTCAAAAAAGCTAAAGATCACACCAACTCAAGATTCTGGATAGGACTTAATGCGACTGTTATTAAACTTCTTAAAGATGATCTGTCTGGTAGTCGTCATCAAAAATTCTTGATTAATGCAGGAAATGGTATGACTTTACTGGTTTCTCATAATATTGATCTGGCACAGCGAGTTCCAGTAAAAGTTAATGATCGCATCAGTCTGCAAGGTCGTTATGAATGGAATAATCGTGGCGGTGTGATCCATTGGACACACCATGACCCTAAAGGTAAAAAAGCTGGGGGCTGGATATCAGTAAATGGAAGAAAATATAGATAAAACAATACTAAAGCTACTATCTGGATAATCTCACTGATGTCTGATCTAGAAAATAATATAAATACTTTGCTGAATAGTCTCTATCTACCAACTACCCCTGAAGAGTCTAACCAAGCTCAAAGAATTTTTCACGGCAGAGGACATGCCTATGAAGGTTTAAACCACATCACAATTGATTGGCTATCACCCGTTATATTAATTACTTTATTCGCCAAAGAGCCAAGCACCGTCATAGATCATTTGGCAAAAGAACTTAGAAGTAGACTTCCATATGCTAATAGAGTTTTGCTTCAACATCGATATTTATCGCATGGACCTATTGATGAAGTTTACAGTAATAATCCATCCAACCCGATCCAACAATTGGAAGTCATCGAAGGTGATTTGAAATTTTTAATTTCACTGGGCAAGGCCAGAAATACAGGGCTATTTCTTGATATGAAAAATGGCCGTAAATGGGTACAGCAACAGAGCAAGAAAAAACGCATTCTAAATTTATTTTCATATACCTGTGGTTTTTCTGTGGCTGCGGTTAAAGGCGACGCAAAATCAGTGTTGAATATAGATATGAGCAGCGCCGCATTGAATGTTGGTCGTACCAACCACAGACTAAATAATCAATCCTTAGATAAGGTTCAATTTCAAAAACTCGATATTTTTAAATCTTTCGGCAGGATCATAAAACATGGGCCTTATGATTTATTGATCTGTGATCCGCCCACTTTACAAAAAGGCAGCATCAATATAGCACGCGATTACCCCAAAATTATTCGACGCTTAGATAGTTTTATGGATGTGGATAGTCAATTAATGATGTGCATCAACGCACCCCATATAGAGCAACAAAGCAGCAAGGAATTCTTGTTGAATAAAATGGGAGAGATAGCACCAAATTTTCTATTAACGAATGAAATAAAACCCCCGCTGGTTTATCAAGAAACACAAGGGCGGGGTGTGAAAATACTGATTTACAAGCGAGTATCATAATTACATATATGACGAAATATTCTAAGTTATATTATGTATAAGATAGACTTCAAATAGATGTACCTCAAACTCTATGGTTATTAGCCTTCCAGATCTTTTTCTTTGTTTATTTAACGCCTTCAACTAAAGCTAAATAGATTAAATTAAAAGATAAAATTATATCAAGACTTGTCTGGATCAGAACTAACTTATAGGATGCGATCTCTGCAATTTATATGGTGAAGATTTAATGGCAAAATGGGCTCAAATAAATTATCAGGGCAAGCCGACAATAGCTGAAGTCAAAGGCGATACCCTACATTTACATGATGGCGAGTTGTTTTCAGAACATCAACAAAACGGAATAACGGTTGCAATAGCAGATGCAGAATTCCTTGCTCCCTGTAATCCAAAACAGTTTTTAGGATTGTGGAATAACTTCCACGAGCGTCGTGTGCTCGACAAACTCTTTATGCCGAAATCACCTCTTATTTTTGTCAAACTGCCTAGTTGCATTACTGGCCACAACACTGAAATTTCACGTCCTAAGGGTTACGATAAACGCGTTAGATTCGAAGCCGAGTTAGGCGTAGTTATTGGCATGGAATGCTTCCAGGTCTCAATTGATGAGGTGGATGACTATATTTTTGGATAAACCTGTGTCAATGATGTCACCGCGCCGGAGACACTGTTTGAAGAAGAGGGGTTTATCCACTGGTGTCGTTCTAAAAGTTTTCCTACGTTTGGCCCTTTGGGACCTGTTATCGAAACAGAAATTGATCCTTCAAATCTTAAAATTCAAGCATTACTGGATGGCGAGATAGAACAGGATTACCCTGTATCGGACATGATTTTTAGTCCAAAAGAAATCATTAGCTTAATTTCACAAGACATTAAACTGCTACCCGGCGATGTCATCGCCTGCGGTACGTCTTCGGGAGCGATCGATATGCAACCAGGACAAAAGATTGATATTAATATTGAAGGGGTAGGACGACTTGAAAATGTCTATGTGGGTTAAAACACTCTCATCAAGTCGAACAATATAGCTAAAAACGGCCTAGCTCTGCATAAATCCCAATGTCGTTTTTAAAAAACAAAAACGAGTTGTCATTCAAGTAGGTGGGTGACTTTAACTCCCTACTCTGTTTATTTATCTAATTTAGACACCTAACTAGCGTCGAATAATCTCTCTGACATTATCACTCAGGAAACGTTTATTGCCATTAAAAACTTCAAGTAAACCCGGTGATTTGTCACCATTCGCATTTACATTAAGGTGATAACTAAAGTTGCCGTTATTGAACACATAACGATGATTTCTGCCAGTTCTATCCACTTCTAAACGACCATTAGATAGGACAATATCGGGTTTTTTTGCTGTGCTGACATTCACCGGCCATGAAGCATAACGTAAGCGTCCATTACCCATATCGTCGACGCGCACGTGATAACGATTGGTTTTCCATTCGAGCACAGATTGCGCATAGTTACTAACGCTTCGGTGTAAAGCGCTGCGGCCTCTGGCTAGCACTTTTGATACTATTGCTTTTGAATTATTTGCAGTGTTGTTTGCCGCATAAGTCCTGGACGGTTTAACGGAAAGAATATGTCCATCATGATCAAGCCAGACATCGCCATCAAATAACATAATGCCGCGCCAGCCTATCGTATTCCAGTCTTTTCGTGCATCGGAAGACATAATAGTGTTCAGCAAATTCTGACAAACACTTCATCGAAACGCGATACGAATTCGTAGGCATTATTGATTGGTGTACTGTTTGTTTCTTCTGTAAATAAAGGATAAGAAACTATCTTGGCAATTCTTGCAGTGTTTCTACTTTTGAATGCTTCTATAACATGTTGTACTTTGCGACGTACTTTTCTTCAACCGCAAATGCTTGTGGAGTAAATAATGACCACGAAAGTAAAAGATAAGGTAAATATTTGGTGAATTTCATAATCTGATGCTCCCCATGCATTTTGGTGTTTTTATTGTTATTCGCTCAGCCTACCACAAATAAGATATTTTATCGAATATAATCAGAATGTTAGCTATGATATAAACTTTCTTCGAAATTTTTTCTTCTGCGGTCAATTAATCGTTATTTAATTTTAATATATAGCAAATCTAGCTATTACGAATAAGTCTATCTATCCTTAAATCTAGTTCATAAAAATCAGCTAATCATGATAAACGGTCTTTTAGAGTTTCTGAAAAATGCATACTAAAAAAGACAAAGAAAGTGAAAAAGATACGTATAAAGAATCGAACAAATAATTGAACTACTAAAAAGACAAACAGATTTAAAAAACATCTATGATAAAAAAGGGCTATAAGTAGGGGGGTGACTATAGCTATGACAAATTTCGATTTTATACAGAAGGGTTTTTATCACGAATGCTAGTTAGCCCCGAATTTCTATTCATTGCTGCAATTATATTCTTTTTTGCAGCCCTGTTTCACGGCAGTATTGGCACTGGTTTTCCAATGATAGCCACACCTTTACTCGCATTAATTACAGATCTTCAAACGGCAATTATTCTCACCTTAGTCCCCACTATATTAGTCAATACAGTGAGTATAGTAAGCGAAGGTAATGCCAGAACCGCTATTAAACAACATTTACCTTTGGCTTTATACGCATTATTGGGCAGTTCACTGGGGACAGTATTATTGATATCGATAAATTCAGAACTATTCAAAGCCTTATTGGCAGTAGCAATTTTGATCTATTTATTCATCGATAAAATCCAGTTCAATTTATCCTGGATAAGACAATACCCAAAGCTTTCAAAACTCTTTTTCGGGATCTCGGCTGGGGTGCTTGGGGGGTTAACCAATGTAATGGCACCCATTCTAATTATCTACTCATTAGAATCGAAATACTCCAAAACCCAGATTATTCAAGCCAATAATTTATGTTTTTTATTCGGAAAACTGATTCAAATCGTACTTTTTTCAAGCTATGGTGAAATTAATAAAAGTGAAATTACAACCTCGGTAATAATGCTGATTGTCACAGCACTTGCTCTGTTTATTGGCGTTAAAATCAAGAAAAGAATCGAATCCGCTGTTTATAAAAAAATATTGAAAATACTTTTACTGGTATTAGCCATAATCATTTTGATTCAGGTTGTTTTTTAAAGTCACCCCCCTACTTTAGGCATCTTTTTAGTTTCTAAATTTCACACAATATTGATTGAAAAGTCCCTGAAATAAATGAAAGATAATTTTTTATTCAATTTTTTTGAATCTTTATTCAATTAATTTTAAGCCTTTATTTTTCCTCTTCCCAATCAAAACGTAACTCCAATATTTATACCTATATCTATTTAATAATCAATAACTTAAACAACCAACAAACTAGTTACAGGTATAACTAAAAATCTATTCCTTTGTGATGATCTTGGCATTCATAAAATAATAATTTTAAAAATAATTGAATCCAAAAAAAATAGTGTTGCGTTACTACTAGCAAGACACAGACGATCAAAGTCTTAAAAAAATAACAGGAACATTAACTTAAATTTTAGAGGTAAAACATTATGAAAATTCAAACTAAAGCAATCTTGGCAAGCACTCTTTTAACAGCAATTTTTGCAGGTTCAACTGCAATCGCAGGACAGGATAACGATCGAGGCGTTTTCGCAACTGACACTGCAATGACAGAAACAATCTCGACTCAGAAAGTTCGCTACGACGCTCCTGTATTTGATGCTGAAGATACTGTAGTTAGCGGCAGAAAGTAAACATCAACGCGGTATATAAAACGTAATCAGTTATACATAAATACACTTAAACAGATACAAAGGAAATTAAAAATGAACACTAAAGCAATCATAGCAAGCACACTACTTACAGCACTTTTCGCAGGACAATCTGCAATCGCTGGACAAGATAAAGACACTGGCGTTTACGCAGAACTATCTGCTAAAAATCACACAGTGGTGATGGAAAAAGTTAATTATTCAGCAACTAGCGAATCTACTATCAGTGCAGAATTGGATGCAGAGCTTTTCCCACAAGGTGAAGGTCAATAAACAAAGCAAAACATTCTCTTTGCATTTAAGCCCCTTACTAATTTAGTTAGGGGCTTTTTTATTGGTTATTGTTAAATTCAGAGTGAACTAAGGTCACCCCTGTAGTGGTCTAGTTTTTTCGTACCATTTTATAAGTTAATTTACGCCGCTTTTCGTTCCGCCGCAACGGGAGTTACATAGCCGTTATAACTGTGTACTCTGTAATCGTTGTAATATCTGATGTATTGCATGATATCTTTCTCTGCCTCTTGATAATATGAGTAGTAGCCTTTATCGGGCAACCATTCGCTTTTTAAGCTTCTAAAGACTCGCTCCATAGGGGCATTGTCCCAGCAGTTTCCTTTACGGCTCATACTCTGATTGATCTGATATCTCCAAAGTGTTTGTTGATATTCCTTACTGGTGTAATGCACACCCTGGTCAGAATGAAATGTTAACTTCTTAGGCTGCCCTCTGGCTTGATAGGCAAAGCCTAACGCTGCTTTTGTTAATGCTGTATCTGGATGTTTTGAGCAAGCCCAGCCAATAATTCGTCGTGAATAGAGGTCTATGACTAACGCAAGGTGTAGATAACACTTTCCTGTCCAGATGTAAGTGACATCGCCACACCAAAGTGTATTTGGAGCATCTACCGTAAACTCACGGTTTACTACGTTATTGGCTATTTCAGAGGGTTTATAGCTTGCATTGAACTTGGGTTTTCCAGGCTGTTTACTTTGGAGATTCGCTTCGCGCATCAATGATCGCGCCTTGTATCGACCTACCTCGTAGCCTTCTTCCTTTAGTTTGCCAGAAATACTGCGACTCCCAACTGCGCTACGAGAGATCGTATGAGTCTCTGTTACTTTCGCTTTTAGATGCTCTCTAACCCGATTAGGTCGGCTACTCTTGGTTCGATAATACTGATAGCTACTGCGTTTAATTTCAAAGGCTTTCAGTAAATCTACCGGTTTGTATTGCTCTCTTAAATTATCTATCAATGGGTAGATTGATAGTCTTCTGAGATTAAGAGAGAGCTGAAGCCTTTTTTAAAATCTCTTTCTCCAGCTCTAATTGTTTAATCCGCTTTTCAAGGGCTTGTATCTGTTGCTGTTGGGCTGTGATTGCACTCGCGTTTTGAGGCGTAGAGCCAGAACGCTCTTCTTTAAGTGGTTTAACCCATGAGGTTATAGCGCTAAGACTAATGTTTGAAGCTTCTGCGGCTTCTTTGAGTGTATAGCTACTGTCTAAAACTAAACTGGCTGCCTGAGCTTTGAATTCCGGGGAGAATTTTTTCATGCTTTCGTTCCTGTGATTAAGTTGATTTTATCACTTATCTTTTGGTACGAATTTATTAGATCATTACACCCCCTACTTTTGAATGATATTACGTTTTGTTTTTGAAAACGCAAAAAGATTTCATGGAGAGTCAGGAAGTTTTTTTATAGAACCGATTAGAGATCATGAGAAGTTAAAACTGGCAGGATTTTGTCTATTGTTTTTTTTATCGGCAATATCACCAACCCGATAAGCATCAAGAACACTCAATAGCCAAACACCCAAATAAATCAGGAAAGCTGTATTCATCACACCCGTATTTGCCTCGACCATGCTGTTTGAAATAATCCCTATTAAGCCATTGCTCGTTGAATCAAGAGCGTCGTTATTAATCTTCTCAACAATCACGCTGGACAACTTTAATATCTTAGCCACGATAATAAACAACGCGATTATCGAAACTAATGCAAATAGTCCACCGCTAAAATAACGCTTAAGCATAATATGCCCTGCACCAGGTACAATCAGGGCAGATAATAATGCAGCTTTTAGTGAATTTTTCATAGCGATCAAAATATATTATCAGTAATTAAGACTAATAGTCGCATACAAGCAATGAATAAATGCTGAATTCATATAAATCACATATTTGTGTTAATTTAACACATGGTACACAGTCAGAGTGAAGCAAAACTTAACATGTAAGATGAATATCTCTGAGAGAGAGGTTTTACAAAAAAACTCTTATATATGGGCTGATTTTTGAATCAACCGCAAGTCTCAAGCATAGATAGAGTTATTCAGATCCAACTGATTAAGCTTTTAAGGCCTCTCAAATTGAAGCGGGCAATAATCAGGTAGCAAATGTAAACACAAACTAAAGCAAATGCTTTATTTTATTCCGTCTTTGAGTACATATCTTGCAATTAAATGTATCATCTGGCAACACCAAATAACTATAAACAAGGTTTGATCAAAAGTTTATATATTTAATTACAAAAGTCGGATGGCGTGTTTTCATCCCACATAAGGTTAATAAGGGTTACTATGTTAATTCGACCATAAAGGCGACTCTAGAATCTAGCATGAATATATTGTGTCAATAAAAGAGGAATTATTACTGAATTTATTTTGATATTATTGTTATTGATTAAAATGTGACTTATGTCAAAAGACTATTTGTTGCATTCGCTATTATATGC
>CAWEEB010000023.1:0-130502 GCA_963807855.1 uncultured Gammaproteobacteria bacterium
CCAATTGGTTTTGGTATTGCCAGTAACGACGAAGATACAAATAACCCTGATCGATAATCAGTGGTTTGTAATCCCCTGCTTCGCCACCGACATTGGTTTGCAGTAATACGGCTTGATCTTCTTCCGAAACCGGAATCGCAATTTGACCTTCGCGGGTGTGTTTGCTGATTTCCAAGGTGCAGTGTTTAATGACTTTGTTTTGTGCTTTTTGTAGATCGCTGTCTTTATCTTTAAATACGTTTAGCTCTTGCATGAGGTCTGCAAGTTGCATGTCTAGCGCTTCGTATTCTGTTTTTTCAGCTTCAGGTGGAATCTGTTGTTTTGCCTCTGGCGACTCTTTTACTGGATTGCTTTGTGAATCAAACATGGAGAGTTGTTCCGACATTAGTTAACCCCCTCTGCGAGATCCATTTCTGGCAATCGCATAAACAAACCATCCAATGCATCAATCAATTGGAGGCTGGGTTTATGGTAAAACACACCCCCCCACTTTGATGAGCACTTTTTTTCATGCCACGAATAAACAAATAATACGCACCACCAAAATGCGATTCCCATTGATAGCCAGGTAAACGCTGTTGTAAATAACGATGCAGCGCTACGCAGTAGATGAGGTATTGCAGATAATAATGCGATTCTGCCATGGGCGTGAATAGCTTTTCAGGTGCGTAGTCTTCAAGCGTATTGGATTTGTAATCAGCCAGATAAAACTTGCCCTGATATTCGAATATCAGGTCGATAAAGCCTTTTAGATAGCCTTCTACTTCATCGAAATACAATGTGTCTACGGCTTCGCGGATTTGCTGCCAATCTTCACCTACTGGCAAATGCTGGAATAAGGTTTGTTTTAACTTTTCGATATTGAGTCGTTCTAGCGGCAGGTAGAATTCCATTTCGTCCAGGCGTTGTGCTTTACCGAGTTGATTGAGTGAGAAGCTTTCATTGTCAACGCTCTGTAGCTCTGCCTGTAAGCTTTCAGCTATCAAACGCATCGCTGCCGCTTTGTGCTCTTCTTCAAAACTATATTTATCCAGAATGGTATCGAAGATTTCTGTCTGTTCTTCAATCGGCTGGGTGAAATCTATATGTTCATATATTTCATGCAACGCTGTACCTGCGGTTGCACCTTTGGGGAACACTTCAATGTCATCTTCTGCAACTTGAACTAACTGTGCTAGTTTATTTTTGTTGTCAATGAAACTGTCGTAATCTGGCGTTTCTGCATGTGCGCCCGCAGTCAGACCACTAAAGCTGGTAATTTGCGCTTGTGATTTAATCTCTGCGGTAAACTCACGAGCGACTAATTCCTGATCGGATTCGATTGGCTGGTAGACCAGATCTTGTGGGAATACGGGGAGATCATCGAGTGCTATATTGCCATCACCTTCTGCCACTAGAATATTCAGGTTTTGTTCGTACGCATCTTGATATTCCTGCTTCACATCTTTGCTCGCCCTCGAAGGAATAGATTTTCCATTGGTGAGCAACCACCCCAAAGCAGATTTATCAGGACTGCCACTAATAGGTTCTGGAAATACCACAACATTGCACTGATATTTTGCACGGGTTAACGCGACATAAAGCAGGCGCGTGTCTTCGGCCATTTCTTCTTCTTTTTTCAGTTCTTTGTGCAGTTCACTATCTTCCGAACCAATTTCCAGATAACTTTTATCATCTTTGTGAAAGGTGAAAACCTTGTCGGTTTTTGGCGAAGAACCCATTCCGATAAAGGGACAATAGACGATTGGGTATTCCAGACCTTTTGATTTGTGGATCGTGACAATTTTTACCAGATTTTCATCGCTTTCAAGACGCAACTCGCTTTCAGTGGTACTACTATTTTCCTGCCGTTGTTTAAGCCACAGCAACACTTCTTCCAGACTTAAGGATTGCTTCCTGACCGCTTGATGGATGATTTCTGCGAGGTGCAAGGTATTGGTTATACGGCGTTCACCATCAATAAAGTTAAGCAGATGCTGATGGGTGTTTTGCTTTTTCATTAACGCGCGCATCATCGGTAAAAAGCCTTGCTGCTTCCATTGGTGTTGCCAGTTCTGGAAGGACGATAAAATCTCTTCCCAGGCGTTGCTATCGTTCTCTAAATCCAACAGGTCTTGTGCCTGATAGCCCATCAGTTCTGTGACTAATGCGCGGCGCACATTATCTTCGCGTTGCGGATCGGCAATCGCGGTTAATAAACGATGTATTTCAACCGCTTCGTGGGTTTCGAAAATACTTTGCTTACTGCTTTGTACACTAGCGATTTTGCGTTGATTGAGCGCAGACTTTATCAAATCACCTTGCGTATGAGAGCGGATTAAAATTGCGATATCTCCACCACCGATTAGGGTTCCTTCGATTGTAGCTTTACCCTGGTTTGAGTCGTTGAGTAATTCAGCAATATCACCAGCGATGGCATCAGCGATTTCCTTGCGGATACTATCAGCAGATTGATGATCTACTTTTCCATCGGGCTTTTCGTCTGGCTTTTGATTAAAACGCCACAGTTGTAACGGTGTTCTAACTTCGGGTGCCTGAATATCATTAAGATCTTTGCCCGATTTGACCTGTACATATTCAATATCTTCATCCTGAAATGGATTATCAGATTGGTTATATAAGGTATTGAATGCACTAATTAATTTAGCGTGAGAGCGCCAGTTAGTTTTCAGTGTATGATGATTGTTCTCATCGGTTTCAGCCTTGGCTGTCAGGTAGGTATGGATGTCACCACCACGGAAACTGTAGATCGCCTGTTTTGGGTCTCCAACCAAAAATACTGCGTTCTTTTCTGTATGAGGATCATTATAAATGGTGCTGAAAATATCGTACTGAATCGGGTCAGTATCCTGGAATTCATCGATCAGTGCAGCCTGGTATTTCTTGCGTAAGTCTAGTCGCTAATTGAGGTTTGGTTTTTAGTGCTTGTTGTAGTTGTAATAACAAATCATCGAAGGATAAAACACCTAGAGCGCTTTTTCTCTTTGGGGAGTTCTTCTTGTAAGTATCTGAGTAGCTCGATGCGAGTGTTATTGAGGAAATCATCCGAGCCTTTATTCAGAGACTCCCAAAGGTTTGAGAAGGAATCCCACGCATTGAAGAAACTGTGTTCTGGAGGGATACAATTTTTCTTCATGCCCACTTCAATGTAGGAGCTTTTAAATTTTTCAAAACGTTTAATCAGGTCTGCATCAATATCGTACAAAGAAGTAATATCAGCCATATCTGAGCAGACTTGTTCGACAACAGCGAGCTTGAATTTACTTCTATTAAGACCTTTATCTTCCAATAAAATTTGGGTGACTTCTTCCCTATCCGTTTTCCAAAGATTTACGATATTTTGTAAGCCCTGTTCTAAATCATTCCATTTCTCAGCCTTAATGGCTTCGCTTTCTGGACCACATAATTCAAGGTAGGGTTTGCCCACCGCATTTCTTATGTCTTTTAGTAAGGAATCTGGTGTGACACTTTTTTGGTGTAATTTGAAGATTAGAGATTTAGGAGCGCCTTTTTGCTCCGTATCTGTGTAACGTCGCCAAAAATCATCCGTGAGTTTTTGCATCAACTCACTGTCATCGTCCATCAATTCGCTTTCAAAAGGCAAACCCGCTTCGAAGGCATTTTCACTCAAAGTGCGTTGACAAAAACTGTGGATGGTGAATATTGCTGCCTCATCGAGGCTTAACTTGGCGCGGTTTAAACGGCGGATGGCTTCGTCGTAATCGCTTTCGCGTTCGATGAGTTCTATTACTTCATTGTATTCTTCTCGTAGCTCTTCAGTGAGACCATTTACGTTTATTGCTCTAAATGCTTCTAATGCACTGACCAATCTCTTGCGAACATCATCGCGTAATTCTTTGGTGGCTGCTTCGGTGAAAGTCACGACAAGGATTTGATCGACGGTGAGATTCTTTTCCAGAATTAAACGCAAAAATAGCAGCGTTACTGTCCATGATTTACCCGTGCCTGCACTTGCTTCTATAAGATTTATAGACTTTAAGGGAATTTTATAGGGATTTAGGGTTCTCATGAAATGTAATATTACCTTGTTTTTATGTGAAACATCAGTAGTCTTGAGCTCAAGGTACCTCTAAATAACCTAGATTCCTTACTTGTCGAAGCTAATGGCATAAGAAACTAATAAACCAGTTAAAAAAGATAACAATCAAATTATGTCATTTCTAAAAATTCGAAGTAAGTCATTTACTTATCTATTCACTTGTACACTCGTGTTTTCTTTTGCATTGTTGTTATCTAGTAATCTACTCGCCAAAGAACGCGTTTATATTTTAGCGGGCCAATCCAATATGATGGGTAAAGGCAAAACCCATCAACTCCCAGCATTTTTAAAGCGCCAGCCGAGTAATGTGGAGTTCTATTATCAGGGTCGTAAACGCCAATTAGCGAAGTTTTCACACTTCGGTCCTGAGGTAAGTTTTGCGCATACGATTTCTCGGGCTTTCCCCAATGATAAACACATCATTATTAAACATGTAGCGACAGGTACTTCGATCAACCAGTGGCTACCAGGCTCTCGTTTATTCGATGGCTTATTGCGCCAGCGTGGTTTTGTAAAGGTTTCTACAAACGCCAACAACATTGTGAATAAGAAAGTTGATGCGATTATCTGGATGCAGGGTGAAAAAGATGCCCGATCCGCATCCAATGCAAATCGTTATGAATCTAATTTAAAGCAATTCATTACGGGTGTGAGAAGACAATTAAATTCTCCCCGCAGCGTTTTTATCATGGGTCAGGTGAACCCGGAAGATCAGGCATTCTTTATGCTAGAAACGGTCAAACAAGCGCAAGTGAATACCCAAAGAACGCTGGCCGGAGTGAAGCTGGTTTCTACTGATGGGCTAGGAAAAATCTACGATCATGTTCATTATAATACACAAGGTCAGCTGGAATTAGGTAAGCGCTTTGCCAGAGCATATACCAATCGCTAAAATACATTGAAGTTTCGATTTTAGAGAAGCAGAAGAAATAAAAATCTATTTCACTACCGTTAGTCAGTCAGTTCGAACAACGTTTGAGTTTGAACCACTTAAAGACAGTATCAACATTATATAAACAATATAAAAATTATAATTATATGTGTTGATTCAATTATTTAAGGTTAAAACTATAGGTTAAATGTAAGTGAAAAATAATAATAAACACTCGCAAAATTTAGAGAACAGTCTTTTTAGGTACTGTCGATTCGGCCTTAGCGGAACTGTATTTATCTCTACTGATACTAATAAATCTTGTCAGATTGTTTTGATCGATGGACATATTACTGCCGCTTCTTTAGGTGACTTAAGAGGCTTGGATGCTGTCCTGGAACTCAATTATATAGAAATCAATAAATTTTCCTTTATCAAAAATATGCAATTCCCCCTGACGTTCTATGCAAATATCGAATGCAGTGATTCAGCATTAAGAGAAATAGGATTTTGCGAAAATGAGCTATCCAATAGACTTAATCAAAATCAGACACAGCAACATTTTGAAAGAGTTCATTTGAAAGCTGTATAGAGTTAACTTCCATCAAACTATACTGGTCCTTATTCAGAGCTTCCTTAACAATAATTAGATAATTTATGATTAAAATGGCGTAGAATATGCGTCATGAAAAATTATAAAGATCCGCACAAAGAACGCGAGGCGAAGAAATACGATCGCCCTATCCCCAGCCGTGAATTAATGCTCGACGTCATGGACAAGACTGGTCATCCAGTGGGATTCAACGAATTAGCCGATGCTCTCGGCGTTACCGAACAACAAGATCTCGATGCGATGAAATTCCGCTTACGCGCCATGGAGCGTGACGGCCAGATTTTATTCAATCGTGGTAAAAAATACGTACCCACTACTAAAGCCGACCTGGTTGCAGGTCGCGTACAGGGCCACCCCGATGGCTTTGGCTTTTTAATCCCTGAAGACGGTTCTGATGATCTGTACTTGCATGGCAAACAGATGCGCAAGGTTTTACATGGTGATAAAGTACTTGCCAGTGTAACTGGAATAGACCGCAGAGGTCGTCGCGAAGGCGCCATTATAGAAATATTAGAGAACAATACTGAGACTGTTGTCGGCCGTTATTTCGTCGAAAGCGGCCTGGGTTTTGTAACGCCCGATAACTCACGAATCGCACAGGACATTTTAATCCCACCTGAAAACAGTGGCGATGCTAAAAGTGGGCAGATTGTTGTTGCGCGTATTGTTGAATATCCAACATCAAGACATCAACCGATTGGTAAAATTACTGAAACACTGGGTGACCATATGGCACCGGGTATGGAAATCGATATTGCGTTGCGCTCTCACGATTTACCGCATGTATGGCCAGAGGGTGTTAAAACCGAAACGGATAAACTCAGCGATGAGGTTTTAGAAGAAGATAAAAAAGGCCGTACCGATATTCGCAAAATGCCATTGGTTACGATAGATGGTGAAGATTCGCGCGACTTCGATGACGCGGTTTACTGTGAACAAAACAAACAAGGTAACTGGGTACTAACCGTTGCGATTGCCGATGTTTCGCATTATGTACAACCTGGCACAGAATTGGATAAAGAAGCGATTGAACGCGCTACTTCGGTGTACTTCCCAGCGGAAGTTATCCCGATGTTGCCAGAGAAAATCTCTAACGGTTTGTGTTCGTTAAATCCGAAAGTTGATCGCCTGTGTATGGTATGTGAAGCGACTATCGACTCACAGGGTGAAGTTACTGATTATCGTTTTTACAATGCGGTTATGCATTCAGCAGCGCGTTTAACCTATAAAAAAATGGCTGCAATGGTTGTAGATCATGACTCTGATTTACGTCAGGAGCATGCACCGATCATTGATCACTTAGATGATCTCTACAAGCTGTATAAAGTGTTGCGCAAGGCGCGTGATGAACGTGGATCGATTGATTTTGAAACCACTGAAACACAGATTATTTTCGGTGAAAATCGCAAGATTGAAAATATCATTCCTACTACTCGCAACGATGCCCACAAGATTATCGAAGAGTGCATGGTAACGGCGAATATGTGTGCAGCCCGTTTCGTAAAGAAACATAAGATACCGGCATTACATCGCGTGCATGCGGGGCCTGAGACCGAAAAACTGGCAAAGGTACATGAATTCCTTAATGGATTAGGCTTAAAGTTGGGGGGTGGTGATAACCCGCAACCTAAAGATTATGCAGCTTTATTATCCAGTGTTTCTGATCGACCAGATGCACGTTTGATTCAAACCGTCATGTTACGTTCTATGAGTCGTGCGCAATACGCACCAGAAGATAAAGAACACCCAGATAACACGCGTCATTTTGGTCTTGCCAGAAATGATTACGCACACTTTACTTCTCCGATTCGACGTTACCCTGATTTACTCATGCATCGTGCGATTATGCATATTTTAGAGCATAAAACGCCAAAGGGTTACAGGTACGACTACCCCACAATGAAGAAACTCGGCGAACACTGTTCACAGTGTGAACAACGCGCCGATGATGCTAGCCGTGATGTAATGTCGTGGCTTAAAGCCGAGTATATGCAGGATAAGATTGGCGAAACTTTCAAAGGCATTATTTCAACAGTGACCAGTTTTGGTTTATTCGTTGAACTTGATGATGTATTTGTTGAAGGATTGGTGCACGTTTCTGCGCTTAAGAGTGATTATTACCACTTCGATGCTGCGCGTCACACAATGACGGGAGAAAACTCCGGCAAGACCTTTAGACTGGGTGATTCGATTGAAATCCTGGTTGCGCGTGTAGACCTAGACGATCGTAAAATTGATTTTGTACTGCCTGATTCTGGTGATGAAGATCAGGGATCAAGAAGACCTCGTAAAAAATCTGGTAATAAGACTTACAACAAGAACAAAGACTTCAAAGGCGACAAGTCAGGAACAAAACCAGGCAAGAAGAAAAAGAAAACCACACCAAAAAATGTTAAAAAATCCAAAAAGAAGGCAAAGTTAGAGTCTAAGCGAAAAGGTAAACAATAAGGAATTTTGTATGTTTAAAGACATTATCACTTATGAATTAGCCGATGACATCGATGAAGCTCACTTGCTAGAAATTGCAGGTGAAATCATCGAAAGCTGGATGAGTAAGCAACCTGGTTTTATCCAGTGGGATATTCACAAAGACACCATAGGAGATGGTTATACCGACATCGTCTATTGGGAAACCCGCGAAGCAGCACAAGCCGCCGAGCAGCAAATGGGTAATATTCCAAATGCTGCGGATTGGTTCACATGTTACAAAGAAGGTTCAATTGGTAGCCAGAACTTACAACAATTAGGAAGTTTCAAGTAGAGCATGAAGACATTAATAACTGGCATTCATGCCGTTGAATCTGCATTAAAAAATGATGCCGATAATATTACCCAGGTCTGGATTGCAGAGAACAAACGCAATCAACGCGTTAAAGAATTGATTAGCCATGCGCAGAAACGCGGCTTAATTGCACATCGGTCTGACCCTGCAAGTCTGGATAAGCTGGCTAAAACCCACCAGCATCAGGGAGTAGTTGCAGAATACAATGCACCCAAGAGTTTTCAGGAAGATGATCTTTTTGATCTTTTAGAAAAAATAGAAGGCACCCCCCTACTTTTAGTGCTTGATGGAGTAACCGATCCGCATAATCTTGGGGCTTGCTTAAGAACTGCCGAAGGCGCTGGTGTACATGCAGTGATTGCACCTAAGGATAACGCTGTGGGTTTAACGCCTGCTGCGCGAAAGGTCGCTTCTGGTGCTGCTGAGACTGTGCCATTTATTCAAGTGACCAACTTGGTACGCACCATCGAAAAACTAAAAAAAGAAGGCATCTGGTTTATTGGTACTAGTGATAAATCTACCGGTGATCTTTATACTTATGATTTTAAGACACCTAGCGCGATTGTGATGGGCGCTGAAGGCAAAGGTCTGCGTCGATTAACCGAAGAACATTGCGACACTTTGATTTCCATTCCAATGGCTGGGCAAGTATCTAGCTTGAATGTTTCGGTGGCTACGGGTGTATGTCTATATGAGGTTGTGAGACAACGCCAAAATTAATCACTTGAGCATTCATTTCTTGCTCTATCTCGACGTTGCATGCGTTCTCGGACGATCACATACTCATGCATGTTCACGCCCTGCGAGAGCCTGCGCCTTTATCTAGAACAATAACTCAACGCTCAAATGACTAATTTAATTGCCTCAAACTAACATAACTAAAGTTTGACTCATTATTAGTACTTAAGGCAATAAAGGTAAAGGTAAGTCTTCAAAAATATCAATCAAGGTAAATAGGATATTAAAGGGCAATTCCGGAAAAGCATCGCCATTACCTCTAATCAGATTAACGGGTGACGGAATATTGAAAACCAGATCACCTCCATCCAAAGTTACATTGGCAAAACCGCTATCATCCGATCCATAAGTCGTTGAATCATTGGCTATGTTAATAATCGAAGCAGTGATTAATAAAAAATTGCCCAACGGATTTTCAGTTTGGCGAGTAAGCAATTGCTCAAGAGAAGAAACCAAGGTGTAGACTCCTGGGCCATTATCTTTATACGAAAGCGCCACGATCGAAGAAACAATCTCACCATCATCATTCAATCCAAGGCTAGTTGTTGTTAAAACATCGTAATTCGCAAGGCTGTTCTTTTTCGAACTACTTGCTATAAATTCCATGTCGCCAATATTCCAACGTGGCAAAGTATCTGTAATATCATCATTGGCATCTATAACTGCATTAATAATGGAGCTAGTACTTCCTCCTCCACATGCCGTTATCATAAATGCTAACAAAACAATCAGTGGTGCTCTGGTTAATAATTTGATCATTGTTATTTCTTTCCTTGATGAATATATTTAATGAAGAAACCATAACGAATGTCATATAAAGTAGCAATTTTAGTTATGATTAGATTAAAAATGTGATAAAAAATGTGATAATAAAAATTCGATGAAAATTACAACTTGCTTAAAAAACAGGTTACTATCTTTTTATAATATGGATTCCAGCTTGTTTACTTTTTTCTCTTTAAAATGCTTATAAATAAAGCACCTAAGCTATAGCATTAAGGAGTTTTCAAGAGGGAAAGGTTCATTTAATTACTCAGGGTTTATTTTATTTATGATCACGCTTTACCAATTTCAATCCTGTCCTTTTTGCAGCAAAGTGCGGGCGTTACTTACTTTTATAAAAGAGCCTTTCGAAGTGGTCGAAGTATCACCTTTTGGCATGAAAGAACTTAGCTTTACTGATCACAAGAAAGTTCCCGTACTCAAAGATGGTGACGAGGTCATTGTAGAATCAGCCACTATTATCGAGCATATCAATAAAAAATACGCCAAGTTTACCGTTAACGATGATGCCAAAGAATGGACTGACTGGATCGACCAAACTTTGGTGCATTACCTCCCCCCCTTGATTCACCCTGATTTCAAAACCTCGTTAAACAATTTTCAACGAATCATAAAACCAGGGCAATTTGGTTGGTTAAAAGGGAAATTCGTCCGCTTTGCCGGTGCCATCGCCATGCCTAAAGTCGCCCGTAAAATGAAAAACAAGTACAATATTGTTAATGCCGAATCTGAGTTTCTTGATGCGATTGATCATTGGTCAAACAATGGATTAAAAGGAAATGACTTTTTTGGTGGTGATAAACCTGATTACGTCGATTGCAGTGTCTTTGGCGTTTTAAATTCGTGTCATGAATTAGGAGTTGTAAAACGAGCCATGCAGCACAGCAAGGAATTTGCGCTTTGGTATAATCGATGCCACCCACTAATGACATAAATAACTGCTCAGTAAATTCATCTTTTACAACTTTAATTACTTAGCCTCTTCGTTATTCTAGTACTCGAATGATCACATATAATTATATGCTCACATTCTCCGTTCAGCTATTTACAGCTCAAGTTACAGCTCAAGTTACAACTCAAGTTACAACTACAGGCCTCGATCTAGAGCAAAAGATGAATTTCCTGAACAATTATTGATTCAACTTAAAAAGGGACACCTATGAAATACACAACCATAGTCTCCACACAAATACTTGAAGACAATCTGGATAATCCTGACTGGATAATTTTCGATTGTAGAACCTCATTAGCTGATCGTAGCCTGGGTTTAAAAAACTATCAGGAAAATCACATTCCTAATTCATTCCACTGCCATTTGGAAAATGATCTTTCATCTGAGATTACTCCTGATAGCGGCCGCCATCCTCTTCCTGATTTTGCTGAACTCATAGAAAAACTACACGCCTGGGGCATCGGTAAACACACCCAGGTTGTTGCCTATGATGATGCCAATGGAGCCTATTCTGTAAGGCTTTGGTGGCAACTACGCGCGCTTGGATTTGATCAAGTCGCGGTGCTTGATGGAGGTATAAATCAGTGGATAAAAGAGGATCGTGAACTGACACAGGAAATCCCACAGGCTTCACCCAAGGCAAAAACAGATCAATTTGATTTCAAAATAGACCTTAACGAAATTATCAGCACCGCTCAGATACAACAAAACATCACAGAGAAATCATTTACCTTGATAGATGCACGAACCCCGGAACGTTTCAGAGGTGAAGAAGAACCTTTAGACACAGTAGCTGGGCGTGTACCCGGTGCGATCAATAGAGCGTTTCAACTTAATCTGGATGAGAATGGCTTATTCCTGCCTGCAACTGAGTTGAAGCAGCAATTCGAAGCGTTATTAACGAATGTAGAGCCAACAACGAATAAAAAAGATGAAATAGTCAATATGTGCGGATCTGGGGTGACTGCCTGTCACAATATGCTGGCTATGGAAATCGCAGGAATACCAGACTCTAAACTCTACGTAGGCTCATGGAGTGAATGGATACGCGACAGCGAAAGACCGATTGGCTTAGGTTAATCGGGATAAATATCTACTCACTCCCCTACTTTTAACTGAATTTTCATTCTAAAAGTGCCTAAAAGTAGGGGGGTGACTTTAAAAGTGTTTAAGCAGTGTTATCAAGCAGCCATATATTCTCAACCGCCGCACACTTCTTTTTCAAGCCTCCTGGCACTTCAATACTTTCAAGTAGTGTAAGCTCATAGATATCTGCGTAATGTTGTTTTACTTCTTCATCGATCACCGAAAAAGGAGGACCATCCAGACAGGTTTGGTCGTAGACAAAACTAATGACTAGCTGCTTTTGATTTTGAGTAATCTCGGCTAAGTGTTTTGTATATTGTTGTCGCATTGGTTCGGGTAAGGCAACTAGAGCGGCGCGATCATAGATTGCATCTACCTTACCCAATAACTCACCAGTCAATTCAAAGAAATCCCCAACTAAAATTTCCAGCCCTGTTACTTGATAGCGTTTAAACTTATCTAACTCTGTTATCTCCGGCTCAACCTCTAACTCTTCAAACAGTTGCTGAATCGCCAACTCACTTAGTTCAGAACCAATAACACGATAACCCTGCGAAAGTAACCAGGCGATATCGTTTGTCTTTCCACACAGAGGCAGAAATACACGTTGATCTTGCTCCAAAGAAAGCGCCTTGAAATGCTTTACCAGTAATACATTCGCTTCACCTTCGTGAAATGCAATCTGATTGTTTTCCCAGCGCTCATGCCAAAAATCTGCTTCCATTTCCGTTCCTTCTTCTTTAAATGATTTAGATCATAGTTTGATATAGAGAATTCTAACAGCAATAGAGAAACAAGAAAGTCACCCCCGGCTTGACATCGTTTTTGTTTGAAAAGTGGGGCAGCGTAAATAGAAGTTGTCCGCTACGCTCGGCAGGCTTTTTTAAGATGATGATTTAGACAACTTTATTATTAACTGCTAACTGATCATCTCTAATCGGCGGATTAATAAAGACATCAGCCCAATTGGGGTCAACAGCTTGTTTCGCTTTGTTGATTAAAGGCAGATCCGAATCGTTCCAGCCTTTGATGCCGGTTTTCAGCGATACCACACCTTCGTACCCCATTAAGGTCATGGTTAAAGCTGCAAGCACACTTCGATTACCCGAACGACAAACAACGATGATCGGGCGTTTTCTAGCCTTTACTAATTCAGGTACAGTCTCGGCGTAATCCCAATCGCAAGCCTGTTCTAAAACTCCTCGCGGTACGTGGAGTGAATTCTCAATATAACAACCATCAAATTCATCGTCCTCACGAATATCCAGCATCAAAGTATCTGGATTCTTTGCCATAAAATCTTCGACATCCCAGGGGAATATCTCTTCAATGTAGGATGTCAGCGCATCATCTACTAACTCTTTAAATGTTAGTGCCATAATCTCACCTTAAAGCTGTAATTTGTTTGTTAAATTATAAATTAGTTAAATTCTGAAAATAGACTCATAAATGGATATATTTTTCATCGCCTTTGGGCAAATTGATCGGAAGTTTTTAATATTATTAATCATTTTGAGTACAACTCTTGATTAATCCAGTTGTAGACACTATATAATCAATGAATAACTCAATTATTGTAAGAGAACCTTGTAAGAAATATAGGAAGGTCTCTAGAAAAATAACAGGAAACAATGCCTTATTTAATTCAAAAGATTATTGGCTTCATATTACTTTCAGCCACCGTGGGTTTAGTATCACTTCAAGTTCTGTTCCATCTAAACTAGTCCTTCACTAAAGATATAAGTAATCATGACTAAAGCCACACGCTACGATCCTGAAAACCAGATTCTTAATACAGTGAAAACTGGTATTAAAGGCACCCTGTTGTTTCTGATGCCTTTACCCGTATTGATTGGTGCGATAATTCATTTACTCAAAGGTAATGTTTTTTCCAGCATTCTGGCGGGGGCGCTATTTGCAGGATTCATGATAACGGCAGTTATCGCACGCCATGGTTTTAAACTGGAAAGCCGATTTAAACAAAAAAAGCTGGCGAGAGCGCCGGGTATGCCTTTTAAATCACTGGCTGCAACCCTGCTCGCAATTACAACAGGCTTAACCGCCTTTATGCTTTCTGGCTATACCTTGCTGGCTAGTATCCTTATTGGTTTTGTTGCTCTGATTGGTTTTTACCTTGCATATGGCGTTGATCCGCGACAGGATAAAACAGGCAATATCTCTCTAGGTGTGAATCCCGATGAAGTCTTCGAAGCATTAGAAGCAGCTGAAGCGAAAATCGCAATTATAGAAAGCTCACGAAAAGACATTAAGAATATTAAATTCGATCAGCATTTAAGACGCATTATCGAAAAAGCCCGGGGTATTCTCAAACTGATTGAAGACGACCCAAAAGATTTATACCGCGCGCGTAAATTTTTAAAAGTATATCTGGATGGAACTGCTCGAGTTACCGAAAGTTATGCCAAAACACACGGCAAAGATGCCTCTACGGCTGAATTGGATAAAAACTTTCAAGAGGTTTTAGATTCGATCGAATCTACCTTTGATGAACAGCACAAAAAGCTTTTAGAAAATGATCAGCTCGATCTTGACGTAAAAATAGAAGTATTAAAAACCCAGTTAAAACATATTTAGTCAAAACATTGCTTGTCAAACCTTAGGCGGCGAAATGCTACCTAACTATGAATAACTCTCAATTTGACTAACTTATTTAATCGTTTATTAAGGAATTTTTCATGTCTGAAACTACCACTCAAACAGCTACTGACGTTACTATCCTGCCAGGTACTGAAATCGCAGAATATAAAGAAATCTCCAAAGAGATCATCGCTTACAGCAAAGCTGATAGTGATGAAAAGAAAGATATCGATCAATTAATTGCAGAAATAAATGTAGAAGATAGAAGCTCTATTTTATTCTTTGGCAGTAAAGCACAGGAAGAGATGAGTACCATCTCTGAAAATATGCTTGAAGGTGTGCGTAATAAAGACTTAGGCAAAACCGGTGCGCCATTAAATGACATGATTGCAACGATTCGTGGCTTTGATATCGACGAACTCAACCCGAATAAAAAGCTGGGTTTCTTTGCGAGATTATTTGGCAAAGCAAAACCAGTATCAGTATTTTTGAGCAAGTACGAAGATGTACGCAAACAAATCAATAAAATTACGGACAAAATGGAAGAGCAAAAAACACAATTGCTCACCGATATTATTTCATTAGATAAACTCTATGATGCCAATCTTGAGTACTTCCACAAGCTGGAGCTTTATATCTCAGCCGGTGACGAAAAGCTTCGCATGATCGACGAAAACCAAATTCCTGAGCTTACAAAAGCGGCTGAAGAAGACGCTGAGAACATGTTAGCCGCACAAGCCGTTAGAGATTTACGCAGTGCGCGTGATGATCTTGAACGTAGACTGCATGATCTACGTTTAACTCGTCAGGTTGCAATGCAAAGTTTACCAAGCATTCGTCTGGTTCAGGAAAACGATAAGACCTTAATCAACAAAGTGAATTCAACGCTAATTAATACTGTACCTCTCTGGAAAAACCAGTTAGCTCAGGCTGTGACTATTTTCCGCATGAGCGATACCGCAGAAACGGTGAAAAAGGCGACCGACCTAACCAATGATTTACTCGAAGGTAATGCAGACAATTTGCGAACTGCAAATGCAGAAGTGCGCCAGCAAATGGAGCGCGGAGTGTTCGATATCGAATCGGTACGTAAAGCGAATACACAGCTTATCGAAACCATAAATGATAGTTTGAAAATTGCCGAAGAAGGCAAAGCAAAACGTGCAGAAGCTGCAAAAGAACTGACGCATATGGAAAGCGAATTACGTGCTGCATTGGTTGCGGCAAAATCTCGTGCAGATTCGCCAGTGAATGCGGTTGCAGAAGAAGCTACGAAAGCACTTAAATCATAAACAATCCCCTCTCCCTTCTGGGGAGAGGGTTAGGGTGAGGGGCGAAACAATTCTCTCTTATCACCCTCACCCCAGCCCCTCTCCCTGAGGGGGAGGGATTTAAAGGAGTAAAATATATGGGAATCTGGGATAAATTATTTGGTGAGTTCGTTGATATTATCGAATGGACTGACTCAAGCGTGGATACGATGGTTTATCGTTTTCAGCGTTACGGCAACGAAATCAAATTCGGTGCCAAGCTTACAGTACGCGAATCACAAATCGCAGTATTTGTCAGCGAAGGTCAGATTGCAGACATTCTTGGCCCTGGTTTATATGAACTAGAAACCAAGAACCTTCCTATCTTGTCAACGCTTCAGCATTGGTATCATGGTTTTGAAAGCCCATTTAAAGCGGAAGTTTATTTCTTCAATACGCGTCAGTTTGTCGATCTTAAATGGGGCACCAAAAACCCGATTATGATGCGCGACAAAGAATTTAATATGGTGCGATTACGTACCTTTGGAACTTACAATATCCGTATTGATGACCCGGCAAAATTCATCACTGAAATCGTTGGGACGGATGGTCACTTTACCGTCGATGAAATCAGCAGTCAGCTGCGAAATTTAATTGTCACGCGCTATACCGATATTCTCGGTAGCTCTGATATCCCGGTACTCGATCTGGCAGGCAATCAGGGTCAGTTAGGCGAATTGCTGACACAACGCATTGCCCCTGAATTCAAAGACTATGGTCTCGAACTCACCAAGGTTCTGGTAGAAAATATATCCTTGCCGCCTGCAGTTGAAGAAGCACTCGATAAGCGTACCAGCATGGGCATGATTGGCAATCTGGATAAATACATCCAGTTTGGTGCTGCAGAATCGATGCAAAATGGTTCAGCCGGTGGTGGTGCAGGAAGTGCCATCGAAATGGGATTGGGTTTTGCCATGGCAAATAAAATGGCGAATGATATGAATACTCAAGCTGCGATTGTAACTCCGCACTCAACAGCTCAAGCACAGGTAGCTCCTGCTCCTCCTCCGTTACCAGATACAAACTGGCATGTAGCGATTGATAGAAAAGCCGCTGGACCTTTTGACTTAACAGAATTACAACAGCTAGCGACAAATAAGCAAATTTCACCGGGTACCTTAGCGTGGATTGATGGTATGGAAAAATGGAAATCTATTGAATCTATTACCGCTTTAGATGGATTGTTCGAAGAAGATACCCCTGAACCACCAGCAATACCAAAAACCAAGTAATAGTAACTACAAAGTCACCCCCCTACTTTTAAGCACTTTTTTAAAAAGCTTAGAAAAAAACACGCTAAAAGTGGGGGGGTGTCATTAGACCTATACACTAGGCCAGTTCATTGACAAGAAAAATGAGATTCGACAGTTGTGAGTAGTTTATCCGATAAGGAACTGCGTTTTACGCCCCTTTATCCCACAGATGAAGAAGGTCAAAAGGCCAAAGAAGCTAAAGAGAATGAGCATGTGATTACGCAAGCTCACTTTAGCTGCAAGAACTGTGGTTCGGATTTAATCTATTCACCTGCCTCACAGGATTTGGTTTGTCGTTCTTGTGGCCATCATTACCCCGTTGATACCAAAGTTGAGCCAATCAAAGAGTACGATTTTAAACAGGCACTGAAAGAACTGAATCGGCTACAACACAACGACCCGAATAATCCAAAACAGATATCAGTCATCCAGTGTCCATCCTGTGGCGCAGAATTCAGCTTTAAAAAACACGAACACGCTGGCGAGTGTCCCTACTGTGCAACACCTGTTATTGCCGGAACGGCAGAAGCACGCTTTATTGTGCCGCGATCTTTATTACCATTTAAATTCGAAAAAAAACAAGCCATCGAGATCTTCGACAAATGGATTGGCAGTCACTGGTTTGCGCCCTCCTCGCTAAAAAGCCACAGCAAACGGGAAGAAAAGCTCGTCGGCATCTATCTGCCATACTGGACTTACGATAGCCAAACTTATAACCAGTATCGCGGACAACGCGGCACAACCTACTATGATCGACAGGTTTATTCCACCGTTGTTAATGGTCGACGCGTGCAACGTGTAAGAACCGTTCCCAGAATTCGCTGGGCGCCAGTCGGTGGGCGGGTCGATTTACACTTCGACGATGTCTTGATAGGTGCCTCCAAAACCCTACCCAGAACCATTATCGATCATTTGCAACCGTGGGATTTGGACAATCTGGTGCCATATTCAGAAGAATACATCAGTGGATTTCGCAGTGAGATTTATCAGGTCACGGTCGATCAAGGCTTCCTCCAGGCCGAAAACATCATGGAGCACAAAATCAACCAGTCGATTCGCTACGATATCGGAGGCGATCACCAACGCATCTCAGCAGTCAACACCCAACACGAAGACACCACCTTCAAACACGTACTCCTTACCTGTCTGGTCAGCCGCCTTTGAATACCGCGGCAAAACCTACCGCTACGTCATCAATGGCCGCAACGGAACTATCCAGGGCGAACGTCCATACAGCTTTATCAAAATCGGGCTTGCCGTCATCACCGCAATCGCAGCGGCATTAGCATTGCTTTATGTGATGGAAACTAATGGTGTGTTTGAGAATATGAATCAGGGTGGTGGTTTTCAAATGGCGCCGATAGAGTTTCGGTTTTGATAGAAAGTACTAAGTCACCCCCCTACTTTTAGGTGGTTTTTTCTTTAAAAAAATAACGATTTAATAAACGACGTGGTAGTTTGCGTTCGCTTGATTTTTTGGTTAGCGCATTCTTGACTCAAATAGTTAATACTGTTGCGTTGTGCCGCTCAACCCATCATCCTCAGTTAAAAAAAGTTTAATATTAGCTTGAGTTCCCATGATCTTATTTTAGTATAGGATTTATTTTACTTGATATGAAAAAACATTATTTAATGATTGTTTCTTGGATAAAAGTCTGCACAATATTTTTATAAGTTCCGTCTTTTTTTATTTTTTCAAGAGCTGAGTTAAATTCATTTAGAAAATTTTTCTTTTTAAGTTTTTTAGGAATAATCAAATATGCATTATTCATAGAAAAAGCATGCGGCAATGTAATAATTTGATCATTAATTCCCATAAGTCGAATATATGATTCACCTGATAGCTGATCAAGGATCAAGCAATCAATTCTACCATGAGCGAGCTTTTTGAAATTATCATTTGGATGGTTGCTTATATTTACGGTGAATAATTTGTTCGCTCTGGCTGTATCAAACTCTTGCCCATAAGACCAACCTAGATTAACACCGACAACTTTACCTTTGAGATCTTCGATAGTATTAAATTCAAATTGGTTATTTTTGTTGACAAATAAAACAAGCTTTTCCTGGTATAGTGGATTGGAGTAATCATACGTTTTAACACGGTCATCATTTTTATAAGCACCGCCAACAGCTCCTTTGCCAGCAGCTCCATACAATAAAGCCCTTTTCCAAGGATAGGCTTCGATTTCTACTTTATATCCTGTCTGTTTTACAATTTCTTCCAGTAATCTTGGATATAATCCATCTGCTTCTGTTCCTTTAAGTTTATACATATATGGTGAATAACCATTATCTACAAAAATAGTTAATTTGCCATCATCTTGCCCGTGTGCATTGGAAAGTAGACCCAATATAAATATAGCGATAATAATAATTACATTTCTAAACTGAATGAATTTCATCGCTTTACCATTCTACAATTTGTTTTAAATTCAAGGTGTATCATTTACCTAGTTTAATTTACTCATCTCTTTAAACGTTTAGTCATGTCCTTATATTTTTATTTATGCTTTATACTATAGACGTACCGCCAAACTTTTTATTCCGTTTTTATTTCCTTTTATTTTATTAATTTTGATTCGTATTATTTGGTATTGGGTATTGCACTAACAATGTATTAATAAGGCCGCTTGTCCTTCTTAATATATTATCGTGCCGCGCGCCTGCTTTTTTACATTAACTAATTTCAAAAGTACCGCATAAGCCATTTACTAGTAACATAAAAACATATTCTATGCTGGAGTTTTTACTATTAAGCGGGCTACTACCTCGCTTAATAGCTCGCTTTTTATCCTATTAGTTATGGGGATTAAAAAGGCCGCCACCTACTTTTGGGCTGTTTTTATATTAATAACTCTACAACACATCCCCCTCAATAGGATAAAACTCACTTGCCAAATTAATCAAGGAAACCGCCATAAACTGCCGAATTTGATATACCTCAACAAAGAAATTTAGAGATTTTCACGTATGATACAATTCCAGCACAGTAAAATTAATTAGTGAGAAGTCATGCTTAAAAACACTTCTAAATTGACGCTATCTGCATTCTTGATTTTAGGATCGGCTCACTGCATATGGGCTGAAACGCCCGGTACATTGGTTAAAACTGCTCAATCTCAAAAGTTACCCGCAGTTTGGAAAAACAAAATTACTAAACTCGCAAAAAGTATTAAAAGATCCCACCAGAGCCTTATTAGTAACCGTGAGCATATCTTCAATGACGCATTCAGGACAAAGCAGTTTGCAGATGGTATCGCAAACTACCGAAGCTCCTTATCCAGAGTGCCAGCATCAAGTGATCCATTGCTTTTATCCACAAATGAAATGTTGGCAAAATTAGAAAAAGATTTTTCTTCAGCAAAAACCAGCAAAGCCATTCCAGCAACACCAAGTAAAGCTTCGCCGAAGACAGCGACAATAAAACCAGCACAAGGAACGGATAAATCGACGGCGCCTAAGCCTTCAGGTAAACAGCTGGTTTCTGGTCAGAAGGTTCAAATAAAAAAACTGACTCGTGACATGAAAAGTGTCTATAGCAGTATTAAAACAGAGGGGCCATCTGATCTGCAAAGCTCCAGCGTCGTCAACAAATACAAAAAGGCCATTGAAAAATACACCACAGCTCTGAATCGCTACAAAGACTACGTTGGCGACCCTTTCTTATTAGAGGCAACGCAAACTTATAAAGCATTACGAATAACCTTATCTTCTGAATTCAAGCGTGCTCAGGCTCAGCTGGCAGAACTCGGGAATCCTGCGGAATTAATGGCAGCAGTCGATGCTAAGCTGAAAGGCAGGAAAGCGCCAAAATCGCTGATTGCCCCCTTCTCAGATAAAGAAGCTCAGACATGGTTCAAGCAAATCAAAGATATCAAATTGACCTCTGCAGAAGTTATTACAGAAGTTCAAAGGGTTGCTGCCGCCACTAACCTTGATCTTACTGGTGGTAAATATGGTGTTCAAAGAGCCAACAGCATGCTCCATTGGGCAGATAAGGCTGTGCGAGACTCAGATACAGCCATAACTGAAACTGAAGCGCAGTTAAACCATCAGTTTCAATTTCAAAACAAGCTTTCGTTACCTTACTTCAGAAATCTTGACCCTGATAATGAAATGGATCGTGCTAACGCATTCTTGCAGGAGGGAGCAGAAGCGCGTATCTACGAAAGACTCGACAAACAACTGGCGATGGCTGAATCGTTCGCAGCCTTCGAGAAGGCTACAACAGGTAGTATTAGTTACGGGAAAAAGGCACGTGTTGCCGAGGTAATTGCCCTGCGCAAGAAATACGGTGAATACCGGATAAAGGCTGTTGGTATATCAAAGTTGCCAGAACCTAGCAGTAATGATGCCAAGATGCTCGCTATCGCGAAACAAATTGTAGAAAAACCCAGTTACAAACTGGGACAGCATGGCCCAATAGTGCTGACAACCAAGGAGATAGTTACGCGGGAACAAGAAGTTAGTCGCGACACAGTAAAGGATGTTGATATCTCATTGTCTGGCAAATTGACCTGGTCTGGAACACGTGAAACCTGGCAGTACAAATGGCAGGAATTCAAGTTCGCTACACCCATCAAGGATGATTCGGGTGACTGGTACATCTGGTGGATTACTGCAAAAAACTATTCTTCCGGGGCCAGTACCACACCACTCAACGAATGGGTCTCAGGAAGAACCACCAAGGGTAGTTTGATCCTTGAAGAAAATTTCTGATAAAGAAAGACAACTGTTAATTTCATTATAGTCACCCCCCTACTTTTACGCATTTTTCTCTACAACAACAGATCTGACTCAATAGGGTAAAACTGGCTTGCAGAATTTATCAAAGAAGCGGCTGTTAGTTTTTGAACGCCATAAACCTCAACCCTGCACTGATATTTGCTTATCATTTTTTGCGCCAGTAAATCAAAATCACCATCGCCTGAAACTAACACTACAGTATCGCTTTGCTCTGCATATTCAATCGCATCCAGTGTGATACCTACATCCCAATCACCCTTCGCTGAACCATCGCTTCGTTGAATATAGGGTTTGAGTTTTACTTCGAAGCCAATGGCTCTGAGTATATTCTGAAATTGGCGTTGCTTTTCATCGCCACTATCGATAGCGAACGCGATTGCTTTAACCACTTTTCTGTTTCGAGTCACCTTGGCCCAAAACTTATTGTAATCAAAGTTACGGCTATAGGCTGACTTACTGGTGTAATAGACATTTTGTACGTCTACCAGGATCGTAACTGTTTCCATAATATTTAATTTTTAAAAATAAGATTAGGACAAAGTCTAACATTAGATGCAATGCATTAATTGTGACTAGCATCCAGCTTGCTTTTTATTATATCCAAGGCATCACTCCATTGCTTAAAAGCTCCCGCGTCTTCCAGATAATCCAGGCCTAGTTTGGTATACGTCCCTTCTCTGGCGATTTCCTCGCCCAATTCCGCCAGACTTTGTTCGGGGCGACCCAAGGCGTAGTGCGCGGCACCCAGGGTTTTATGCAAAAACATCTGGCGCGCATTCTCTGCATCGATACCGTACCGGATTAACCAATTGACCTGTTCGTCAAAAAATCGATACATCCAGCCATTCACTGTCCCCATTGCTGACGCGTATTCGAATTGTGATTCATTCTCAAAGACTATTGATTTACCAATAGAATCGGTTAATGTTCTAACCTCATCAATAACAGGAAAAACAGGGATAAAACCTTGGGCACTTTCTGCGCCAACCAGAGGAAGAATACGGCAGAGTTTTTCCGGCAAATAAACTTTATTACGTAATTGCTCCAATGTTACGCCTACAACGGCAGAAACAACTATTTTGCCTTTGGGAAAACTTAAATCCGACAATAAATCATCGATCTGTAATGGCCTGACTGCCAATAAAATCAGATCGGATTGATCAATCACGGACTGATTACTGTCAGCCACAACACAATCTAATTTCTCAGCCAGATGTACTTCTTGCTCAGCATTTCTCGGGCTAAGAATAATGCGTCGATTATCTTTGGATCGTCTTAGGCCAGTAACGGTATAAGTTGCTAAATGGCCTACGCCGAGTATTCCCAGTGCTGTCTGGTTTTTATCTATAATGTTTTAGCTGACTAATGAATTTACTTAAGCGCAAACTACCAATGAGATAAAAACAGGAATATTTGTGAAGTGGTTGTTTTTTTATAAGTCATCCCCCCTACTTTAAATGATATTTATACGGCTTCACCTTTCCTTCGGATCAACGTTATAAAACAACGTTGTAGTCTCACTTCCATTGATAAGCGTCTTTTGGACTGTATTACCTTAGCAGGTTACAAAGATGATTATCGGCGTTGTTTAGGTATTCCGGGATTGGTCCTGTAAGTGCCGCATCCTTGGTGGCATTGTATCATCGAGGGTATTGTTCCAAGTCGGATGCTTTCATCGCTTTGATGGGTTTGGATGTGAGGGTGCGGGAGTCTGGATATTTTAAGGGCAGGAGAAAACTGACTAAAAAAGGCGATCCTGAAAAGAGGCGGTTATTGTTTAATGCCGCAAGAGCCGGCGCGAAAACCAAACAATGGAATACCTATTATCTTGCCATGCGAGAAAGAGGTCATTCAACAACCGCTACCGCGGTTGCCTTATCGCGAAAAATCGATAGACTTGCTTTTACACTCATGAAAAATCAATCAGAATATCGTCCAGTTTAAAGCTTTTTTTACTTGATTATTAACATAGAATCTCGGCTCGTTTTTGTCGTCTAAAGACGTAAAGTAAAAAACCACGTTCTCAGAACGTGGTTTTGTGTTCGCCCTAGAAGGGTGTATGAAGACTAGCCCTCTTAGAAGGCTAGTCCGGATTATCGCACTTGGCTTTATATGATTCTTTAAAATTTAAGTTCTAAGTGTTTCTCTACTTTCTCTTGATGCTTAACGTATAAACGTATCATCTCTGCGTCAACTCCTACTGTATCTACGCAATAGCCCTTTGCCCAAAAGTGATTACCCCAATAAGGCCTCTCTTTTAAATATGAAAACTGTCGAAATATTTGTAACGCTGTCTTTCCTTTCACGGTTCCCATTAGCTTAGATATCGATACTTTTGTCGGGACTTTGACCAGTAAATGGACAGGATCCTCTTGAACATTTAATTCGACCAACTCACAGCCTAAACGCTTACTATAAACCCGAATACTCTTATTTAACTCAAAGGCTATCTTTCCCTTCAATATGCGATAACGGTATTTAGGTACCCAGACAATATGGTATTCGCAATGCCAGATAACGTGCGATAATTTACTTAATCTACTTATGTGTTTTCTCCTGGAGAGGTTGTTTGGCGATAACAACTCTAGGGTGCACCTGAGTAGGTTCTTAAGGCTAGAGCCTTGAACCTCTTTCACGGCCTAAGGAAGTGGTTCTTATATGTAATAGAAATTATGCAGAGTGAGGTACTTATATTACTTATATATAGAAATGAATGTCTTATATGCAATAATCAACCCAATATTGTTTTTAGAACCGAGTATAACCATGAAGCTTTTTACTTCCTTAATTTTCTTATGCGGGTTAATACTGATTCAAGCTTGTAACAGTAAATCACCTCCAAAAAGTAAAATTGAAAACCCTATCGCTGGTCAGACTAAAGCTTTAGAAAAAGCCAAAGACCTTGAGCGACAATTAAATGAAGCCGGTGAAAAACAACGTAAGGCTATTAATAGGATGTCCCAGTAATTTTAATTTATTGATAAATTTATTTTGATTACTAACTATAATATCTGTGAATTGTATAGAATAAAGTCTGATTAAGTCTTTTAAAAAAGCGCTAGCAAACTTATCATACGTACTTACCCCTTTCTTACTCTTGAGAAGATATTTTATTCGCTATGTTAATACTCCCCGGTAGTCGTGCGTTCTCTGATTTTAATAAAAACAAACTCCTTAAATCATTACAGAATTCTATTCCTGAATTGATTGATATTCATGCCCGTTATTGGCATTTCGTGAAAATCTCAGAGACATTAACAGAAGAAGAAAACAGTAATCTGGTTGAGTTATTGCACTATGGTGAGCAAGACAATGATGAGAAGCCATTGGGTGAATTATTCCTCGTTACACCTCGCCCTGGAACAATTTCACCGTGGTCGAGTAAAGCCACGGATATCTTGCATAACTGTGGGATGAACAAAGTAGAACGAGTCGAAAGAGGCATCGCTTATTTTGTTGAGTACGTAAATGATTTTACCAATCTTTCGAATGATCAGCGTTTATTCATCAACAATCATATCCATGACCGCATGATTGAAGTGGTAATGGAAGATGATCAAGATGCAGTCATCCTGTTTAATGATGCCGAACCTGCGCCACTAAAAACCATTCCACTAGGTGAAAATGCACAAGCAGCTTTGAGCCGGGCAAATATCGATTTGGGTTTGGCACTTTCAGACGACGAGATTCAATATCTTGCGGATAATTATGCAGACTTAAACCGTGATCCTACGGATGTTGAGTTAATGATGTTTGCTCAGGCAAACTCAGAGCATTGTCGACATAAAATATTCAATGCAGATTGGGTTATTGACGGCAAGAAACAAGATCAAACGCTGTTTGGCATGATTAAAAATACCTACAAGCAATCTCCGGAGGGTGTGTTATCGGCTTACCACGATAATGCTTCGGTGGTTGAAGGCTCTCTAGCAACTAAGTTCTTCCCGAATAGCGCAAATCACGAATACGGATATTCAGCAGAACCGGTTCACATGTTAATGAAAGTGGAAACGCATAACCACCCTACTGCGATTTCTCCATTCCCTGGAGCAGCAACAGGTTCTGGTGGTGAAATCCGCGATGAAGGTGCGACCGGTAATGGCTCCAAACCCAAAGCCGGTTTATGTGGGTTTTCAGTTTCTAATTTAAAAATCCCGGATTACCCAATGCCTTGGGAAATCGATCATGGAAAACCATCACGTATAGATAGTGCTTTAGATATCATGCTCGAAGGCCCTATTGGTGCGGCAGCATTTAACAATGAATTTGGCCGACCTAACATTACCGGTTATTTTAGAACCTATGAGGCGGAAGTGCCTGGTGCGAGTTCTGAAAAAGAACTTCGTGGTTATCACAAGCCAATCATGCTTGCGGGTGGTTTAGGTAATATTCGTCCGAAAAATATCGACATGAAGGAAATCCCGGTAGATACACCGATTATTGTACTTGGTGGACCTTCAATGTTAATTGGTTTGGGTGGTGGCGCAGCTTCGTCTATGGCGAGTGGCACCAGCACCGAAAGCCTGGATTTTGCTTCGGTACAACGTGGCAACCCAGAAATGGAACGCCGTGCACAGGAAGTTATCGACCGCTGTGTCGCAATGGGTGATGACAACCCTATTCTCTGGATTCACGATGTGGGTGCGGGTGGCGTTTCCAATGCCATTCCTGAAATTGTGAATGATGCGGGTCGCGGCGGAAAGTTTGAGATTCGCATGCTGCCCAATGACGAGCCAAGCATGTCGCCGATGGAAATCTGGTGTAACGAAGCTCAGGAACGTTATGTACTGGCCATTGATGCAGATCGTTTGGAAGCGTTCAAAGCATTATGTGAGCGCGAGCGCGCAATTTATGCCGTAGTAGGCACAGCTACCGAAGAAAGGCATTTACTCGTGGGTGATGCACTGTTTGACAATAATCCGGTTGATATGTCGATGGATATGTTACTCGGCAAACCACCAAAAATGCTGCGCGATGTGCACCATAAAACCTTCCACAAACCAGAGCTTGAATTAGATGGGATCAAACTAGAAGAAGCCATCGAACGTGTTTTACGTTTACCGACTGTCGCTTCAAAATCATTTTTGATTACCATTGGTGACCGCACCATTACAGGCATGGTAAATCGTGATCAAATGGTCGGCCCCTGGCAAGTTCCTGTGGCTGATGTTGCGGTAACCTGTGCTGATTATGTCGGTTATAACGGTGAAGCAATGGCTTTAGGAGAGAGAACCCCGATTGCATTGGTTAACCCTCCTGCATCAGGTCGTATGGCGATTGGTGAAGCTATTACCAATATTGCTGCAGCTAAAATTGGCAGTATTTCTGATATTTTCCTTTCCGCAAACTGGATGGCAGCTGCAGGCTACGAAGGAGAAGACGCAGCGTTATTTGACACCGTAAAAGCCGTAGGTGAAGAGCTTTGTCCTCAATTAGGTATTGCGATCCCGGTTGGTAAAGATTCATTGTCGATGAAAACCGTATGGGATCAGCAAAGTGAAGACGGAAATATTGAGCGCGAAATGGCAGCTCCGTTATCTCTTATCACTACAGCATTTGCAATCGTTGATGATGTGCGTAAAACACTCACCCCTCAACTTAGAACAGATAAAGGCGATTCTGATTTGATTTTGATCGACCTCGGCAAAGGTAAAAACCGTCTTGCTGCATCGGCCTTATCACAGGTTTATTCTCAAATGGGCGCGCATACTCCTGATGTGAATGACCCACAAGCCCTGATTAATTTCTTCAAAGTCATTCAAGAGCTCAATCAGGAAGGTAAGCTAATGGCCTACCATGACCGTTCGGATGGAGGATTGCTCGCAACCCTATGTGAAATGGCGTTTGCAGGTAAAACAGGTATAACTATTCGTCTTGATGATGTAGCCAAAACACCGCTTGAGGCGTTATTCACGGAAGAGCTGGGTGCGGTAATTCAAGTTCACCATACCGATACTGAAGAAGTACTGTCTGCTTTACGCGAAGCTGATTTAGGTCACAGTTCGCACGTTATTGGTAAACCAAATCTAACAGAAACGGATTCGACCGAAACCGATCAAATTACTTTTACTTGGGCTCACGAAACAATCTACCAGGAACCTCGTGCGACTTTACACAAGATTTGGGCGGAGACCAGTTATCGCATGCAAGCCTTACGCGATAATGATCAATGCGCTCGGGAAGAATTCGAAAAACTGGATGATGAATACAATGATACCGGCTTAATTGCACAAACCGGTTTCGATATTACCGAGGATATTGCAGCTCCTTATATCAAAACTGGAGTAAGACCTGCTGTCGCCATCCTTCGAGAGCAAGGGGTAAACGGCCAACAGGAAATGGGTATGGCATTTGATCGCGCTGGTTTCCGCGCGGTTGATGTACACATGACTGATATAATTTCTGGCCGTACTTCGCTAGATGATTTCAGCGGCATGGTTGCCTGTGGTGGTTTCTCCTATGGTGACGTGCTTGGCGCTGGTGGCGGCTGGGCGAAAACCATTCTGAATAATTCTCGTGCTAAAGACGAATTTAATGCATTTTTTGAACGCAAAGATGTATTCGGATTAGGCGTGTGTAATGGCTGTCAAATGCTGTCGCATTTAAGAGATTTAATCCCGGGCGCAAGTCACTGGCCTGAATTCTACCGCAACCAGTCAGAGCAATTTGAAGGACGCTTTGCGATGGTAGAAGTAATGGATTCACCATCAATATTACTCAAAGACATGCAAGGCTCGAAGATGCCAATCGCAGTTGCACACGGTGAAGGCAGAGCCGTTTTCACTGGTGTTAATACCGCAGAAAATGCACTAACTAATAGCTTTGTCAGCATGCGTTATATTGATCATAACAGTCAACCGACGCAACACTATCCAGAAAACCCAAATGGCTCTGAGCAAGCTATCACAGGCCTAAGCAGCACCGATGGACGCTACACGATCATGATGCCACATCCAGAACGTGTTGTTAGAACAGTCAGTAATTCATGGCACCCGGATAACTGGGGAGAAGATAGTCCATGGATGAGAATGTTTAGAAACGCACGAGTATGGGTTGATTAACTTAGATCACTCACTTTAGAAGAAGCAAGTAAATTATCTCGCTTGAAACAGTAATTGATTTCAAAGCGTCTGTAAAAACAAGGGGACGGCTATAAAACTTACTGATTTAAGTCACCCCCTCAGCTACTTATAGCTAACTTTTAGCCACTTTTTATAAAGTTAATTACAGTTTACTTAATAATGAGAATGTTCATTTGATCCATTTGGATGCACATGACGCATTTCAGGATAATTCCCTTTGGCAGGATGAATATGCGCATTTGTATTAATGTTTGTACTTTCGCATTTAAATGAATGTTCGTGCTGTTTTTCACCTCCGACATGAGAATGAGTCCTTGCACCTAAACAGGCATTTTCAGGATGAATGTGTGGTTTTAGATTCTTCGAAGACTTTGCTGCAGATGAGCCAACCTTATTTGAATTTGTTTCTGAGCCTGAACAGGCACCCAAGGTAATACTGAAAAGAAAACAATACATAAATACAAATTTACGTGAGTGTTGCCTAGTTAAGTGTTGTAATAATAAACGCATGACTTCAATAAGATCAGTAAAAATAATAAGCTGAGTATATGACAAGTTAGTAAAATCTTCACTACACCATAAAAAAAGCCTCAACTAATCATAGTGAGGCTTTTTGAAATCTACCCAAAAAATGCTTTCAGATAGAACTATTTACCATAGTTATGCTGATGTGGACGTCTACCCGCTCTATGAGTATGAGTAACTGAATTAGTCATGCTATTAGCGGGATGTGTATGGGTATAACCTGCGCCTTTTCCATTACCCATGCCTTGACAGCTATAACGATGTGCGTGAGCACGTTTACTGTTCGGATGTGCATGTGAGATTGTGCGTGTGCACTTATTCGCTGGGTGTTTATGTTGATTAGCACTCATTTTAGCATTGCCCTGACAGCTGTAACGATGTGCGTGAGCGCGTTTGCCATTTGGATGTGCATGCGAGATTGTACGTGTGCATTTATTCGCTGGGTGTTTATGCTGATTAGCACTCATTTTAGCATTGCCCTTACAACTGTAACGGTGTGCGTGAGCGCGTTTGCCATTTGGATGTGCATGCGAAATTGTACGTGTGCATTTATTTGCAGGGTGTTTATGCATATTTGCATTGTTACGCATATTTCCTTTACAACTATAACGGTGAGAATGTGTGTTTCCACCATTTGGATGTGAATGTGAAATCGAGCGTGTACACTTATTCGCTGGATGTGTATGTGCTACTGAAGGCTTATTTGAAATTGTTTTGCCATTAGGCTTACAATCATAGTGATGCTTATGCGCACTTCCACCATTAGGATGTGTATGACTTATCGAATTTGTGCATTTATTTGCAGGGTGTGTATGTGCAACACCTGTAGGAACTGGCGTTGCTACTGATGAAACTTCATCTGTTAGTGATTGTTGACCAGATAGAGTGCCAGCATTTTGAGAACATGCACTTAGCATCAACCCAGAAATCAGGGCAGTGCCTGCGGTGGATAATAATTTTATATTCATATCTTCTTCCTTGAAATGTTTGATTTGTATACAATTAGTTATACTGTTAATTTTTTTTATTATTCCGCTATATTTTTTTTATAAGCGCTCCCATTGCGACAATAAACCAAATAACCTTACAAATAAAGTCATAATATTGTTCACTTTTTAGTCAGCACTTTAAAAGTCATCGAAGCCCACAGACTTTCCCAAACTGCATTATATTTATCAGCAGTTTCTGCATCTGGTTCTATCATTTTTACGGCATTGATCAGATACTCGCTATTCTGTCTCAGAGATAAAGAAAGAATACCTTTCTCATTTGTAGCATGCTCGGTTTGAATGACCTCATCTACTGCTTTCTTAACTGAAAATGTATTGGATTCATTGTGGATTTTATTAAATACATTCACTTTCACGCCGGCGTACGGCTTACCTTGCCAGAGCAGCTGTAATTCGATCGTATCCTTAACTTGATAGGGGTTAGTCAAAGCAACCCATTCCAGGGGAAGTCCCAAAGCCTTATCTTGACCAAAGCCATTACCTACTTTGACCAAAGACTTTGGGAAACGACGGTAAACTTCAGTAAAACCAATCTCTGGCAAGCCTCGTTTACTATGGGCTTCAAACACCCATTCCAGTCCTTCTGCTTTGAGAAATTTATCGAAAATATCTCTATCTTTATAGATTAATTTAGATCTGGTCGTCATTGCAGATAAAACCAGCAAACCTTCTTCTTCAATGACTGCTTGGACAGCCGGCAATGAACCCAAACGTGGTGACAGCGGATACGTTTTGCCATTGATTGTGTAGTTTAATTTCTCATAACTTGACTCTAAATAGGCGTATTTATTGCCTTTGAATTTCTGTCCTACCTTTTCATGAGCGAGTAATTTATCGCCTTTAGAAATTTCAAACCGTGTTGGTTCCAGCCACATTTCATGCGCGATTACGTTCTGACTAAAACCCAATATAAATAATAATATCAATAGGTTAAAATCTATTTTGTCGATACTGAAATGACTCTTTCTTTTAATGAAAAACACGGTATGATTCGGCCTTTTAGTTTTGAGTTAATATCTAAGACAGGCATTATGCATTTACTCCATCGCCCACAGCAAGATTCAATAAAAAATACCGTGATTAAATACACGCTACTGTTTTTGCTAATATTTTCTTCCGTAGCCAGTGCTCATGAAATACGTCCAGCCATTGTAGATTTCACTTTTAATAAAGCCGGTTACTATCAGTTAATTATTCAGCATAATCTTGAAGCGCTTATGGCTGAAGTTGGTGGTCAACATGATGATACTGAGCAATCTGACAACGCTACAAAATATGATGAATTGAGAACCCTTGACCCTGAAGCATTGAATCAGGAATTTGAGAAATTTAGTGAATCATTCTTAAATAAAATGACGCTCAAATTCGATGGTAAAACAGAATCAGTTCGCATCCTGGATGTTGAAGTTCCTGAAGTTGGCGATCTCGATTTGGCTCGTGATTCAACCATAAACATTGCTGGCTTAATTCCTGAAGGTACAAAAACTCTTAGCTGGCAATGGGACAAGAGCTTTGGAAACGCCGTTTTCAGAGTGAGCTCTGAAGAGAATCCAGAGCTCTATTCGTCTTACCTTACCGAAGGTAAAAGCAGTGACCCGGTCGCCATTGGTAGTATTGATTGTTCGAACCCAGAAAATCAGTCGAAAGCTGGGTGTGCTTCACAGACTGGCTGGTGGCAAACACTGGTAAATTATATTGCGGTAGGTTTTGATCATATCGTTCCAAAGGGCTTAGACCATATTTTATTTGTTGTGGGTTTATTCCTGTTAAGCACTCAATTGAGACCACTTTTAATACAAGTTACCAGTTTCACCCTGGCGCACAGTGTCACGCTTGCCTTAGGTATCTTTGGAGTAATCTCGGTATCCCCTGCTATTGTAGAACCATTAATTGCAGCATCTATCGTGTATGTTTGTGTGGAGAATATATTTCACGAAAAACTCAGCCGTCTGCGACCGGTTTTGGTATTCATGTTTGGTTTATTACATGGCCTGGGATTTGCCAGCGTTCTCACCGAATTTGGATTATCTCAAGGTAATTTTGTAAGCGGACTGATTGGTTTCAATATTGGTGTAGAGCTAGGACAGCTAGCCGTTATTGCCGCTTGTTTTATTGCATTCGGCTACTGGTTTGGCAAAAAAAGTTGGTATCACACGAGGATTACAATTCCGGCTTCAGTGGTAATAGCAATCATCGCCGCTTACTGGTTTATTGAGCGAGTTGGTTGGATTTGATTCAGAATTAAATAGACTTAAGGTCACCCCCCTACTTTTAGGCACTTTTTTGAAAAATGCCATTGTAACTAAACCAGTTTAATACTGTCTTTCTCAATCAGAATTAAACGTCGTTTATACAAAGCCCCCAATGCTTTTTTATAGGCTTTTTTACTGACTTTAAACTGCGCATAAATATCATCTGGTGAGCTTTTATCAGTAAGCGATGAAGAGCCACCTTGCTCTTTTATATAAGTGAGTATTTGATTAGCCAAATCTGACCGGGTTTTTTCCGAGGGTAAATGTAGACTCAAATCGAGTTTATTATCAGTGCGTACTGTTTTGACGAAACCTTTTAGTTTATCACCAATTTTTAACGGCTGAGATAATTCACTCTTATACAATAAACCAGTATAAGTAGTACCTACTACAGCCTTGTAACCCAGTTCTGTTTCAGCGTAAACGATCAAATCTACAGCTTGCTCTGCTTGATGTGAATGCGATTCTTCGAGTAAAAACTTATCCAGCTTTGATGAGGCCATAATACGTCCGCTATGCTCATCGAGATAAACGCGCACCACATAGGATTGACCCTTTTCCATTTTCACGTCTTGCTCGGCATAAGGTACAAACAGATCCTTCATCAAGCCTATATCCATGAAAGCGCCGACCTTATTCACATCAACCACTTTTAAAAATGCGCACTCATCCACCTGGGCCAAAGGTATTTCTGTAGTGGCGATAACGCGATCTTCTGAATCGTAATAAATAAATACTTTCAGTAAATCATCGACTTTGCAGTCTTCTGGTTCGTAGCGTTTAGGTAACAGTATTTCATCGCTTTGAGAACTGGCTGAGAGATAAGCACCAAAGGGTAAACGCTTTACCACACGCAACACATTGGTTCGGCCTATTCTGACGCGTTTAAATAGATGTAGATTATCTGAACTCTCGTCAAGCAGATTCTCTTCATCATTAAGCTGATTATCTACTGGTTTTTCCGCAGCGTTATTATTGGGTTTTTTACCCCCTTTTACACCGCCGTAATGACTTTCACTCATCAGAATCACCTGTATTTTTCTTAGGTAATACCCGTGTATACAGTGAACTTCCATCCACCTTTGCTGGCGTTTCTTGTTTCACTTCTGACTTTTTAGAACCAGGCGTTGTTTCAAGCTTTGCTGTTTTAGGCTTAGTCTTTTTTGGTGCTGGTTGCTCTGATTTAACAGGCTTATCTATTTTAAGGTCTTTAGTTTCTTTTGCTCCCCCAGTTTCTCTAACGACCTTATCTTCTTTTTTTGGGTTTGCATCAGATGGTCGATTAGCTTTCGGGTTTTTGGCTTTTCCGTAAAGTGAAGGTTTGGCATGCTCTGACGTTTCAGGCTTTCTTGCACCTGAGTTCTTATTAAGTGTTTTTATCTTGGCTTTTTTCGACAGTTTATTCCGCTTATTCTTTGTTTTTGGTTTTTTCTTCTTGATACTGACAGGAATTTCAGGCGCAGTTTTATCCGCTTCAAAACCTTTGATTTGTTCACGTTCCAGCCTGATTCCATTACGTTTTTCAATCACGCTGAAGTGCTGGTATTCATCATGTGAAATCAAAGAAATTGCCATACCATCTTCACCCGCTCGACCCGTTCTACCTATGCGGTGCGTATAATCATTCGGTGAACGTGGTAACTCATAGTTAATCACACAAGGTAACTCTTCTATATCAATACCCCTTCCCGCGACATCGGTAGCAACCAATACTCTGATTGTGCCTGCTTTAAAATCACGCAAAGCACCTGCGCGTGCATACTGATGTTGATTACCATGCATTGCACTGGCTTCCACATCAAAATTTTGTAACTTACGCACCAAATTGTCACAACTGCGTTTAGCACTACAAAATACCAGCACTTGTTTCCAGTCATTGGTTTTTAATAAATGCGCCAATAATTCGGGTTTTTGTTGGTGGTTAACCGTGATAACGCGCTGCACTGTATTCACATCATCGTATAAATCATCAACATTAATGATTTCAGGCTCATTCATGATTTTACGCACTAGCTTGCGAATACTCGGAGGAAAAGTCGCAGTAAACATTAGATTTTGCCTGCCACCTGGAAGCTTAGACATTATCTGATCAAGTTCCTCGGCAAAGTCACCTTTCATTAAACGATCTACTTCATCAATAACAAGTGTTTTCGCCTGGTGTAACAAAATAGCATTGTTTTTTTCTAAATCCAGCAAACGACCTGGGGTTGCAACCAGCACGTCAGCACCACCGCGCAAGGCTATCATTTGCGGGTTAATTTTAACTCCACCAAATACGCTCAAACACTTTACTTTAGGTTCTATATTTATAGAGAAACGCTCAAATTCTTCGCGGATTTGAATCGCTAATTCGCGCGTTGGCACCAGTATCAATACACCGACCACATTGGATTTATCCAGGCGTTGCTTCTTCGCTACCTTGGCCGCTTTTTGTCGAAGAATTTTTTCCAGCAACGGTAAAACAAAAGCGGCTGTTTTACCCGAACCTGTTTCAGCACGTGCCAGAACATCCCGGTCATTTAAAATCGCAGGGATAGAATCACGTTGTACATCAGTAGGTTGTTTAAAACCTGCCGCTTCAATCGCAGAATAAATCGACGGAGAAAGAGTAAACGACTTGAAGTCAGTTTTAACGGGTGTATTTTTCATGGATGCTCGAGGGTATTTCCTAAGTATTCAGGAGAGGTCCAGGAGAAGATAGATTTTACCCATCTGCCTAGAACAGAATAAGAACGTTATTCTAACCGAAAACAAGGATAACTATCACTAAAACCTCGCTAATCCGCCATATTAAACACCTATAAAATGTAATAGTTTTTAAAGAATCTCTGATTTGTATTGAATAAAGTCACCCCCCTACTTATAGGGCATATTTATCAATGACTTAGGATTTATTTTTTATTTCAGATACAGTGAAAATCTGAAAATTGTATTGATTTCTACTATGCTTTGATCAATAAATATAATCAAGCAAAGGCGAGAAATGAAATCAGAAGTATTTGTAGAAAGTAACGGTAAACCCTACATGCAAACAATAACGACTGGAAATCATACCCTGAAATCTGATGAACCTGAGAATCTTGGGGGCAACGATGAAGGTCCTGCACCTTTTGATTTGCTACTTTCAGCACTAGGGAGTTGCACCTCTATCACTTTGAGCATGTATGCAGAGCGTAAAAATATTAATCTTGATTTGATCACTGTACGTTTAACCTATATCCCACCCAATGAAATCGATGGCAGTAGTTCACGAATCATTCGTAAAATTCATTTGGAAGGTGATTTTACTGATGAGCAAGAGCACCGTATGCTCGAAATTGCAGATCGTTGTCCGATTCACAACACATTAAGATCGAACGTGGATATCATGAGTAGTTTCGAGTGATTTATGATCTAATACGGTTATAACCATCTAGAGATTAAAAATGAAAGCAGGCTATTTAGCGATCGAAGCACCGCCGCAAGGGAAGCAACAATCAGGTTTGATAAAAATATTGAGTTGGGATGAATTACCTCAGTCCGAAGGCAACAATGCCAATGAAAGAAAATATCCTGAAAATATTCATTATATTGCACGTTTCAACGATATCCTCGCTGCCACCATGCACTTCCATAATGGTTTACGCCACAATCTTGAAGACTTAGATCAACATATCTACCGTGCCGAATTAACTCATGCCATAGCGGTGATCGAAGCAGAAGATGATTTACGCCATGAGCGTGTATGGATCGATCCTACTATCGATCAAAATGCATTAGAGATTATTCAAAAAGACGCAGCTGGTATTCGATCCAGGAAAGAAAAAATTGATAACGCTATTCAAATGATTGGATATCTAGCAATAATTTTGTTAGTTATTTATGGCGTAGCCACTGTCTTGTAGTAAAGGATAAATCTGTAAAAAAAACGCCACAATTTAGTGGCGTTTTTTAGCTGTAAAATTAGTTATCAGTGCCTTATTTATCGGCTTCTAGCATTATGCTTTTTACGATAGATATTCTTAGAGGCACGATTCTGACGTTTATGAACTCTAATACGCTCACGCTTGGTAAATGTACCATCTGCTTTAAGTCGACGCTTCTGATGATTTATGCTTTTTTGTTGATGACCTAATCTTAAGGCCTCACCGCGGGTTAGTTCACCAGAACGTATACCCTGACCTATTCTTCTTTTCTGATTGATTTGCCTATGGTTAATCCCTGGACTTTTAATTCCGCGTCTATGATCTCCCTGTATTTGTCGATCATGCTTTTGCACGTAGATACTTCTAGATGATTTTAGTAAATCGCGGTGGATTACGGCGCGTTCACGCGGAGTAAATTGATCATCTGATTTAAACCGTTGCTCTTTGTGATAAATTCTTCCTTGTTGTTTACCTAGACGCCATGTTTCTTTGCCGGTAAGTTCGCCAGAATCAACGCCTTGTAAAATACGGTCTTTCTGGTTCTGTTGTTTTGTATCTATGCCTGGGCTATTGGTATTTGCAACTGCCAATTGGGTAAAAAATGCAGAAGTAAGTAATAAGCTAAATGCGCTTAATGCTACAATTTTGTTTTTGTTAAATAATTTCATAATAATATCCTCGTTGTTAAATGGAAGCGTGGTAAACACTGTAAGTAATTTATATAGAGTGGAATTATCCGCCTATGCCCATACAACGAGTTAACTTGAATTCGGTTGACAAATTTTTTAAAAAATAATTTTTATCTTTGTTTGTCAACCAAAACTGAAATCGTGCGTTATCTAGATAAACAGGAATAATTTTTGAATACTGATAACGACAATACCTTTGAGAATATCGAGCAATTCTTAATCCATAGTGAAAAGCGAGCTTTCATAATGGCTCGAGTTGCAACCAGAGATGAGGACGTTGCCTTAGATATTGTTCAAGATGCGATGATCAAATTGGTGAGTAAGTATTCAAATAAAAACAGCCATGAATGGCCACCTTTGTTTTACCGAATCGTGCAAAGTAGAATTAATGACTGGCACCGTCGGCAAAAAGTAAGAAACCGTTGGCGCAGTTGGTTAGGAAACGACAAATTATCTGCTCAAGGCGAAGATTTTAGAGATTCACCATTAGAAAACAAAAGCAATGAAAATGACCAATTACCCGAAGACAATATCAGTAGTTTTGAGTTTAGCGAAAAAGTTGAAGTGGCAGTCAGCGCATTACCCTTCAGGCAGCAACAGGCATTTATGCTTCGAGCCTGGGAAGAAATGAGCACAAAAGAAACTGCTAACGCCATGAAATGTTCTGAAGGTAGCGTTAAAACGCATTATTCAAGAGCGCTTTCTAGCTTAAGAGCGAGTTTAGAGGAATTTTCTTTATGACAAACAAAGATAATCAATCAGATATTAGTCAACATGCAAAGCAGGCATTTGACCAACAAGTCGAATCACTCAATAGTGATACTGCGCAGCGCCTGCGTGAAGCACGCAATATAGCCTTATCTCAAACAGAAAAAAGTGTTTGGCTTTCTAAAAAATGGCTGACAGGTGCAGGTGCAGGATTGGCAATCGCCAGCGTCCTGGCTTTTATGATTGTACCTCAGTTAACTGCTAGCAAGCTCTCACCGCTTGAAGATCTTGATATGCTTAGTGCTGATGTGGATATGGATTTATACACGCAACTCGATTTTTATCAATGGTTGGATGAGTCACTGGATGAAAGCTAAACCTGCCATTTTACTCTTCATGGTAATTACAATGTTGTCAGTCAAGGCGAATGCAAACAGCAATGAAGGTCAGGATCAAAGTCATGAACAGGTGAGTTCTGACTTCCTTGAGTTTCTCGCAGATATGACAGAAGTCACAGGAGATGGCTTTGAAAATTGGCTTGAGGCAGAAGCCGAATATAACGATGGTAGTGATTTTGATAAACGCAGTACGGAAGACCCATTACAATGATTAACCATACACAACTAATAAGAACGTTGATACTCAGTGTATTTCTAGTGTTAAGTATACAAGTGAGCGCGCTAGATTGGCAGTCTCTAACGCGAGAACAACAGCAAACACTTAAACCATTTGTGAACCAGTGGAACGGCTTTAGTGAGCAACGCCAACAAAAACTGAGCAAAGCGGCATTACGCTGGAAGACACTTACACCAGCACAAAAGAAACGCCTAAAGAAACGCTTTAAAAGCTGGAAGAAGCTAAATAATGAAGAAAGAAAGCTAGCTCGAGAGCGTTATAAACAATTTCGTAAGCTTACTCCCAGACAGAAAAAAAGAATCATCAGACAAAGGCTTTGGTTTAATAATCTACCCAATAAGCAAAGACGTGCGTTAAGAAAAAAATTCCGTTCTATGAGCCCATCAGAACGTCAATCACTGCGCCAAGAATTGCGTCAGATGGATCGGCAACAACGACGTCAATTTCTTAGGGAATTCGCCAATTAACTAAAGAATTATTAGTCTAGGAAGTAACTAATGCTTGCTAATAGTTACCGTATAAGAATGGTCATCATCGCTTAAAAGCAGCTCACCATCCTCAATATTGCACTGCAAAATCATATTGCGTTTAACCATGTTTTCAACGCCTTCTGCTTCGATATGCATTACGCTTAAGTTTTTATATCGAGCAAGCTTTGAATTGATTTGATTCCACCAGATATCAGATTTCTGACTATTATAGGTATACACAATCACCTGGTCTGCTCTACCGCATGCTTTGCGAATACGTTTCTCATCCAACTGGCCGAAATCTATCCACAGCTCAATATCACCTGTGAGCGACTTCTGCCAAACTTCTGGCTCATCATCGACACACAAGCCTTTGGTGAAAGTAAGCGCTTCGTTGGCATTTAATGCATAAGCAATAATTCGCATCATAAACCGGAAATCAGTTTCTGATGGATGTTGTGCTGCTATTAGGTCGTGACTCTGGTAATAATGTCGATCCATATCAGCGATATTGAGAGACACTTTATTGATGGTAGCGCTTATTGCCATGAAAAAGCCTTTTGTTTGAAGCTAGTATTTTTGTTTGTAACTAATAGGAATAGCTGATTATTTAAACACACCTCCCTAGATTGGGGCGCATATTCATCCTGTTTATTTAGCCACCCAGCTAGCTTCAACAATCAATTCATCTTGTTCGAAAATTTTACCGGTAAATGTATCACCATGATTTACTACGCCGACCCCTTTGGGAGTTCCGCTCATAATTACATCGTTATCATCAAAACTCATAAAGCTTTGTACATCGCTTACAATCTGTTCAGGTTTAAATAACATCAACTTGCAGCCACCCTGCTGTATTAGTTCATCATTGATATATAGTTCCAGACGTAAATCATTGATGTTTCCATTAAACATTTTGAAATCGCTCAGCACTGCCGAATTATCAAATGCTTTTGCTCGTTCCCAAGGTAGGCCTTTGCTTTTTAAGGTTGACTGAATTTCTCTTTTGGTGAGATCTAGTCCGAAACCCACGGCTGAAATTTGTTTGTTTCTGATTATGAAGCATATCTCTGCTTCATAATGAATTGCATCTATTTCGCTAGTGATTATTGCTGTTGAAATGGCGGAGTTTGGCTTAAGAAATATAACCGGCTCATCAGGAATTGTATTATCCAACTCTTGGATATGTTCAACGTAGTTCCTGCCAATACAGACTATTTTTGATGGCGCTATCTCTTTATCATCGCAATGAATTGTGTTCATTTATTTATATCTCAGCTATGTTTTATGTTGTTTTATCTTAGTTATGTTTCACTAAATTCAACTATTTTCAGACTTCAGTTAGTATAGACAAAATATAAATTTCAGTATAAAAAAAGCTCTGAATGAATAGCTATTCGTTCAGAGCTTTTAATACTAATTAAAACAAGAAAATCACAATGAGATTCTTTAGAAAACCGTTCCTGTTCTGAAATAGAATTTATCTTTATTTCTGCTAGAGCGACCTAGCACATTGAAGGTAGTACCATCTGGGTCTTTGGCGTATCCATGACAACTAAATTCGAGGCGTTTTTGCGGTGTAACGCCGACTGTAGCTGCCGCCCTGACATTACAACTTTTCATATCTTGTCGCATAGTAAATGCATTTATGGCGGTTAGACCGAGTGCTCTATTACGCTGTTCTAATTTCGATAATTTCCAGTAACCATTACCCGTAATAGCAGATATGCCTTTCTCATCACCGGTAGTATGTACCGCATATATATCACCTGTTCCACACTCTGTAATCAATGACAGGTTCTCTGAGAAAGCTAAACCTCTAGGCCATTGCGAAGGTTTTTTTGTCGATGATTCGTTGATCAATTTCAATGAGGAAGGTTGTCCATTAGTGCTCTTCAATACATAAAAGCTATTGTATCGGGGTCGGTTATCTTGCCCACCAGGTCCAGTTGTGACAACCAGGTGGCGATTATCAGCCAATTTTACAATGCCCAAACCACCACCAAAATTTGCTTTTTCAATCGGTAAACTAAATTCAACTTGCTGGTTCTGGCTATTGATATCCTTGAAGTAAAGACGATTACCCAAACCATAAGCCAGGTATTTTCCGATGATATGCACGCCGCTTGGATGCCTGCCTTGAGTTTGATGCAAGGTCGAAAGAAACTTTTTACCATCACCCCCCTGCTTTACGACGAAAATTCCACCGCGTTTTTTATGACTATGACTGCCTGCATAAGGGTAAAGCGATGAATTGGTACGCACAAAACCTTGAACATGCTTATCCGGAATACCCAGTGCATGTGCAGGATCACCATTAAAAATATCTAACGGGCTTAAGTTTTGCGGTGGATATCTTTGCGGCCAGGTAAATGACCATGGTTTAGTCTGCCACCTGATTTGATTGGCCGCAGCGCGTTGGAATTGCTGCTGTACATTGGATGCACACATATTGCAGTTAGGTTGGCCGACTCTACAGTTAGTATCTCCTCTAACCAGGTTTCGCCTACGATCACCACGGTCTCTGTTTCTATCGAAATAACGATTATTGTTTGTAGTTGTTCTTTGAACCTGGGTATTTCTTGCTGAGTCACTGGGGCCGAAAACTAAACCATCATTATCTGATCTAGTATTACGTTGCGTGTCCCCATAAATAACAGTATTGCTACTCCTGCTAGTGTTACTATTAATCCTCGTCCCCAAAGAACCCGCACCATGTCGATGCGCAACACCCTGATAGGGTAAAGGATGGCTATGCTGCCTACCATCATGAAAATGTGATGTGGAGGAGGAGACAGAACCATCAACGGCGCTAGTCCCGCTAGTGCTTGATCGACGATTTCCACTGGATGAAAAATCATAATAATCTGGCTTAGGAGGCTTAGCGGTTGTTTGTGGGCTTCTTGTTTGCTGAGGGCTTCTTGTTTGCTGAGGGCTCCCATAAACAATGGTGCCTGTGCGTCTCACTACGTTTGTTACTGCTTGCCCAGCAGAACCTCCGTGTCTATGCGCGAGCCCTTCTGCGGGTAATACATGACTATGTTGCCTGCCATCATGAGTATGGCTAATTGATGCTGGTGCGGCATAAATACTAGATGACGCCAGCATTGCCATGGTTAGAAAAAGCACTCTCATTGTTAAACCCCTTTTTAATTAGATAGCGTTAGATAGTATTCTATAGACTAGAAACAACCTTGATTAAGTGGCTATTTCATAACAGATTAATTATCTGAATTTACAATTAGGAAAATCATCATACCTAAATCTTGATACAAAATAACGCACTATTAGGTTTCAGATAAATTTAGTACAATTCGGTGTATAAATCAGATAAACCTAAATCGATAAAGCAAGCAAGTCTAACTATCTGTCTGATAATAAGAGCAAATAGTTCAACCGTTTCATTTTCTAAATAGTTTTATATAAACATTACTAATTAATCACTTTCACCACAGTTACCATTAAGTTACGAGGATATTTTATGAACGATAACGCTAATAATCCGTATACACCGCCAGAATCAGACGTTAACAATAATTTAATAGCACGCAGTTCCATACCCAAAGTGATTGGAATTATTTCAATAATATTGGGCGCACTGGGTTTGATTTTTGGTCTATTTGGCCTGGCGTCAATGATGTTTGCTTCAGGAGCACTGGACATGATCTCTCAGGGTGGAGCCATGATGGGAATGAGTAAAACTTATCTTATTGGTTCTACAGCACTGTCTATTTTAACGTCTATCTGGGCTATCTGGATTGGATTCAAGCTGCTTAAGTATCTTGATATCGGTCGTCGTCACTTTAATTTCTACACCATTTTCACCATTGTAGTCAGCATCTTTACCTTTTTCTATACCAAGAGCATGATGGATGAAATGTTTGCGGAAATGAGTCCAGAAATGGCAAATGCAGCCAGTGGGATGTCTTCAATTTCTTCGCTTGGGGTATTTATCGCGCCGATTATTCTTATTATAGTAGCGCTATTGCTCAACCAGCAGAATGTAAAAGATAGCTTAAGCTAATATATTAAAGTTATTGATGAAATGAACACCCCCCTACTTATGGTTAGTTTTTGTGAAAAGGCCTGATAAGTAGGGGGGTGTATATTTGATAAACTAGTATTCGTTTTAATTAGAGTTCAGCCGAAGCAGAGGCCAGACTTTCCGTAGCAGCATACAAATCATACCAATGGGTCTCTAGTTTAGAAGCGGTTTCCCCGACTTTTATTGCCTGATACTGATCCCCATTCCGCAATACCAAACCATCTTTTTTCAACTTCGATAAAGCATCAGTTACTTCAAAATTTATCGATACATTAAAATGTACTTGTAAGAAGCTTTCAGCCAGAAATTTGATCTTATCCATTTCAAGAGAAGATTCTTCAGCATTTAATAAAACGTAATATGCGAGTATTGATTCTTTGACATCTTCATCCAGAGCTTGATCGAGAAGCGTTGCGATTACCCCAACATTGATATCCAGACTATGTGTATAGAGGCTGCGCGAAAGTACCATTTTGTAGTGGTTTTGCTGATTCAATACACTGCTTACCTGACGACCCAATACTCCGCCAAAACCAACTACTGCAATCAGAATAGTCAACGGTTTAACGGCTAACGCTAATTTGGATAAGAATGCCATGATACCTCCAACAGTTCCTGCGCCGCCCGCTGCAGTTAGTTTGATCTTATCCAGCAAGGTGAAGCGTAAAGTTGAATTGGGAAACAGCATCTCAAGATCAGAACACGGAATATCTCGAAACTGACGCATAAAAATATAATCATCTGAGCTTTTATCCTGCATCAATCGTCGATGCCGCCGTAAATACAGCCATTGATTAAAACGGTTTTTACCCTTGTCGATTAATAACTGTTTTAATTCTTTTTCACTACGAAAACGAAACACCATATTAAGACGACTATAAATCGGGATATCGACATCAATTTCTTTAAGAAACAGTGTTCTCCAATGCCTGTGTTTTACTCTAACTAACGATTTACCCCGGGTATAAATCAATACCTGCTGATAATCGTCGAGCTCCACGCCAATCGATAAACCACGCGACATTTCTTTGTTAAGTGCTTCATTGATATCAACTTCATCAAGCTCATCATAATTGGCTTTTTGTAGTAAAGCCGAAACTTCACTGAAGAGTTTTTTCTGTAGACAGCGTTTTTCATTATCGGGCCATAATCGATTTGAGACCACGTCTCTATCTGGATTAAAGGGACGATAGGCTGTTTTCAGAGAAATATAGTGGCGGTGATAGCGGGCATGATAAATCGTTTGCAAAACTTCAGTGAAGGTATGTAAATTTCGAACAGTTTGTTTATCCAGGTGATTATTTTCTCGGGCATCTGAGATAATTTTTTTGATCAATTCCCGACGAGATACTGGTATGAAGGTTTTGTCTGCTGAATCCGTATCGTTTAATAAATTATCATGGAGTAAATTATTGCTGAGCATGCTTTGATCAAATCAGTTATTTGTTATTTGTTTTATTTGCACGTGCAATTTTATCTTGTTCACGCAAGTGTGCGAGCTTTTCGCCAATTTTTATTTCGAGACCTCTGGCAACCGGCTCGTAATACAAACGTTCACCCATTTCTTCGGGAAAATAGTTCTCACCAGCAGCATAGGCGCCCTCTTCAGTATGTGCATATCGATAGTCTTTACCAAAATCCAGATCTTTCATTAAGGTAGTCGGCGCATTGCGTAAATGCATCGGCACATCCAGAGAACCGGATTCTCTAGCATCTTTCATCGCGGTATTGTATGCGGTATAAACCGCATTACTTTTAGGTGCTGAAGCCAGATAAACCAGTGCTTGCGCGATGGCTAACTCACCTTCCGGACTTCCCAGTCGCTCGTAGGTTTTCCAGGCGTTTAAAGCAAGCTCGAGACCACGAGGATCAGCATTACCGATATCTTCACTTGCCATACGTACAACCCGTCTGGCGATATAAAGCGGATCACAACCGCCATCGATCATGCGGCAAAACCAGTAGAGCGTTGCATCTGGATTACTGCCACGCATCGATTTGTGTAAAGCAGATATTTGTTCATAAAAAAGATCACCGCCTTTATCAAAACGACGTACACCTTCGCTGGCAATTTCTTCAATTGTTGCCAATGTGATCTGACCGTTATCTGCCAGGTCTGTGGCTATTTCAAGCCAGTTAAGCCCTCGACGCGCATCACCATCGGCTGCCTTGGCTAAAAAGTCTAAAGCTTCAGTATCTATTTTTAAGTTTTTCTCACCTAAGCCTCTTTCCGAATCATCAATTGCAGCCTGTAAAATTGCTTTGATATCGTCTTCAGTGAGCGAACGCAATACGTAGGTACGCACACGCGATAATAATGCGTTGTTTAATTCAAACGAGGGGTTTTCGGTTGTCGCACCGATGAAACTAAATGTGCCGTCTTCAACATGCGGTAAAAACGCATCTTGTTGTGATTTATTGAAACGGTGCACCTCGTCTACAAACAATACCGTTGCACGTCCATCGAGCTCATTGTTTTGTTTGGCGAGTTTAACCGCCTCACGAATATCTTTAACGCCCGAAAGTACTGCCGACATGGTAATGAACTCAGCACCACTGTATTTGGCAATCATACGTGCCAGGGTAGTTTTTCCCGTCCCGGGCGGCCCCCAGAATAGCATCGAGTGCAAACGGTCTTGCTCTATTGCTGCACGTAATTGTTTACCTTCACCCAGTATGTGTTGTTGCCCAATATATTCTTCCAAAGATCTCGGACGCATACGTTCAGCCAGCGGCTTATGCTCAGAGTGATTATTTATCTTTAAGGAATTGTTGGTTTGATTAGTGCTATTCACACTGGAATTGTATCACCAAATATAGTTGCACATAACGATTACGTATATAGCCATGAACTGTTACCTATTTAAAAACTACTTAAAATAGGCTAAAAGTGGGGGGGTGTCTTTTTGAGATATAAATCTAGTATAATCTCCTTAAATTACAGTTATGTAGGTGGCTTTCTTAGATGACATTACACTATTTTTATATAGTTTAAGAATGCCATATAGGGAACTATACAAAAAGCTTTGTAAGTAATTGTAAGCACTTGAACTTGTTTGGGCGCAAGTTGACAAAATAATCATAAGTAAAAATTAATATACAGGGGAATAACGTGGGTATTTTTAAATCAGTTGTAATCTTATTGATACTAAGCACATTAACAGCTTGTGGGGGTGGGAAAAGCACTTCTACTGATACCAATGCACCTGTTATACCAGAGCAGGTAAATACTTCTGAATTGGCCGTTTCTGCCAGTGGTGTTATTTCAATTGATGGTAAAGCGTTACCAAATTCGGTGGTGAATATAACCTTTCCCGATGGTTCCAAAGAAACGGTTACTGCTGACTCCGAAGGTAATTACACAGCCACCAGCACTCACTCACAACCCTCTGGCAACACCACAATTATCAGTATTTCGAGTAATGGTCCCGAGACTATGATTATCTCTCCTACAGACGCACCCACGGTTACCAACCTGAAAGCCAATGCTAATGGCTCTATTAATATTACGGGTAAAGCAACTGCTGATTCTTCTATCACTGCAATGTTCCCTGATGGCAATACAGAAATTGTGAATACCAATAGTGGCGGCAACTACAGTATCACCAGTCGCGCATCACAACCCATGGGCGAAGTTTTCATCACCAGTACAGAAAATGACGTAACGTCTGCACCAACCATCATTGAGAGTAAATCGATTGAAAAAGTCCTTTATTTAGCAACTGGTATTTTACCTAAACTATCATTTACACCTTCGCTGGGTGTGAATACAGAAGCACCACAAGGTGGCGCAGACACTGCCGGTATGCCAATGCCTTTTGCTGATATTTTCAGAACGGCTCGCCCTTTTGCTGAGCTTTCTGCCGTCGGTACTATATTTAGATGAATATGGCTGGGTGGTTGAGTTTGCAGAAGGTGTAAATTTTGCCCGTACCAAACTGCTTCAGGGTGCTTTGGACGATTCGATTCCTGAAGGCCAGTATACCGTTATATACGAAGGTGAAGGAATTCTGGAATTCGGTTCTTCTGGTGCCGTGTCTAATGTTAAGAAAGTATCCTCTGAGAACAAATATACCTTCGATTTAAACCTTCGTAGTTTTGATCTAGAAGACGAAGTCGCAGCCTCAGACACCAATGCCTTTAATATGAATATTAAAGGCGTTAACACCAGCAATCCAATTAAAAATATCAGGATTGCTATGCCTGGCGGAACATGTGCTGGTAATCCTTTTGTACATGTTACTTCTCAGGATGAATGTCCTGATGGTGATATTTATGAATCGTTTGCAGAGCGTTTAGAAGCTGACAGGAATGCGATTATTTTCAATCCAGATTACTTAGCATTTTTGCGCAACTTCAAAGTCGTACGGATGATGAATCTGATGGAAGCTAGTCTTAAAAAACTGTGCTTCAGCGCAGATGATTGCCCGGAAGGTGTCGGTACCTGGGATCACCGGGCAAAACTCGAAGATGCGGTTTGGGGGGGTAACGATGGACGTACACCTGACGAAGACCACAAAGGTGTTCCGATTGAGGTGATGGTTGCATTAGCGAATACATTACAACGTGATATCTGGGTCAATATGCCGCATGTAGCTGATAATGATTACGTTAAAACTTATGCTAAATATGTTCATGAAAATCTCGACACCAATCTAAAAGCCTATGTGGAATATTCTAATGAGGTTTGGAACCCAGGCTTTTCTGCACATAGTTACGCAGTGTCTGAAGGAACAGCGCTAGGATACAACACTGTTCCTGAAGTGTTTGAAGGCAGCAATAGAGATGAAGATTACTTTGCGCGCTTACGCTTCTACAGCAAACGCGCCGAAGAAATTTTCATTCTGTGGAAAGCACAATTTGGTGGAGACAGTGAAACCCGTCTTGTACGCGTTTTAGGATCTTTCATTGGTGATAAAGTACTCACCGAACAGATGCTAGAAAATATAGTCGTCGACAATATAGATGCGGTGGCCATCGCACCCTATTTCTTTGGCTGTCCTTATGAAGCGATTTGCATCGATGCACCTAAAAATCTTTTAGATGCAACATCCGTGGATGATATTTTCGAGGCAATCGATCAATCCAGTGATATCGATGTTAAGTCTCTGGATGGCACCATTGAAGCCGTTAAAAACCAATTGACTATCACCAGTGCCTACAATGTGAAATTAGTCGCTTATGAAGGTGGACAACATTTGGTTACTGGTGTTCTAGGCAGTAACGATGTTAGCGAAGAAGATAAAGCCAGACTTCGTGGATTATTTAATGATGCGAACCGTGACCCGCGTATGAAGCAGCGCTATATCACTTTCCTCAATGCATGGAAGGACTTGTCAGATGAAGGTACTGCATTATTCACGCTCTATACACTGCCACAATCCTATTATCGCTTTGGTAACTTTGGAATGAAAGAGCACTTGAATATGTCACGCCTAGACTCACCAAAATTTGATGGTGTAATGACATTTCAGGAGGCGGTAAAAACCTGTTGGTGGGATAACTGTGAATAAGGCTGTGGTTAGCTAAAGATGAATAAAACGCTGACTATAATCAGCTGAAAATAAATTAGTCACCCCCTTACTTTTAAGTGACTTTTATGCGGCTACGCCTTTCCTTCGGATGAACGTAAAAAAACTACTTTGTTGTCTTACTGCGTTTGGCTCGTTTTTGTTGTATAAACGTAAATAGAGCCGAGCTTGCGAGACAACAGCTTTAGCTGACCCTTAAGGGTGAGGCGCAGCCGAATAATTTATGCAGAGCTAGCCGTTTTTTTAAAACACGTGTTAGCTGTAATTAGCTGCTGATATTTGTAATAAATTATCTAGAGCTTTATCTTGGCATAAGACCTTGGCGGCAAATGGCTTAGGTTTTTTAGGCGAATGATATATGAGTTTACTAACCAGACGATTTATTTCTGGTTAAACGTTTATTTAACGCCTGTCTGGTTAAACCCAGTATTTTTGCAGCTTCACTCTGATTATTATTAGTTCGGCGCAGCGCCTCTTTGATCAGATTATCATTAAACTCTTTGATTGTTGGTAATGTCTTCATCTCTGGGGTTATTGCTAAATCAGAATAATTATCAGTTAAATCTGTAGAAGTCGTATTGATGGTGATCTGCTGCTTTAAATGTTCAACATTTAGCACTGATCCTGTGGTTTGAGTAACCGAATCATAAATCAACATTTCGAGTTCTCTAACATTCCCGGGGAAATCGTATTGATCCAAAAACTCATGCAGAGTATCGGGTATCTCTATCTTTGGTAGCTGCAATTCATTACACGCTTTAATCAAAAAGTACTCGCACAATAGTGGGATATCTTCCTTACGCTCTCTTAAAGGCGGAATTCTTATTGTGTGTATTTGTAGACGATAGAATAAATCCTGTCTGAAATTACCTTCTGTAATAAGCTTATTTAACTCATGATGAGTCGCTGTAATGATACGCGCATTATTTTCTTCGAGTGTGTCTGATCCAAGTGGATAGTAATTATTTTCCTGAATTAATCTGAGTAGTTTAATTTGCGACTGATGATCCAGATCGCCAATTTCATCGAGGAAAATTGCGCCTTCGCCTGCTTGCTTAATTAGGCCTTCCCGGGATGTCGAAGCCCCGGTAAACGCCCCTTTTCTATGGCCGAACAATGTATCGCTAAAGGCCGTATCATCAAGCCCCGCAATATTAACCGAAACTATTTTTCCTTTTTTATTCGATACATCATAAACGGCTTGGGCAATCAACTCTTTACCTGTCCCTGTCTCGCCTAGAATAAGAACAGGTCGCTTCGATTGTGCAATTGCTTCGATATAGACAAACAGTTTTTTCATTTCATCATTGACGGTCAAGATTGAAGCAAAAGCCGGATTAGTGGATTGCTTAACCGACATTAAAAAGTTCTGCACAGAAATGAGTTCATCATTCAGTGATTTATTTTCCAGAGCATTTTTTATGACGTGGATTAGACGTGACTGATCAACCGGTTTGACAAAATAATCATGGGCCCCAAGTTTGGTACATTCTACAGCGATACTTACTTGATCATTGGCTGTCACCATAATCACAATGATTTCAGGATAATCTCTTTTAATTAATTTGAGTAATTCACTACCTTCTATAACAGGCATATGAATATCGAGTAAAATCACATCAGGAGTGGTTGTTTTAAGATACGGCATGACCTCTTCCGAGTTTGATATCGCCGATACATTGGTGAATTTTTCGGTTCGCAACAACAGAGAAAGACTGCGCAGCACATCTTGCTGATCATCGACCAATAAAATTGAGCTGGTGTCATTCATTCCTCAATTTATCCCTTTGCTCATTCCTCATCCTAGAGAGACTCCTTCCTTTTTATTATTTAACTTTGATTTAGCTTGTTTAATGGGTAATTTTACAGTGAATAAAGAGCCAACACCGTCTTCACTTTCTACCAAAATTTCTCCGTGATGCAACTTTACTAATGAATAGACAATGGAAAGTCCAATGCCCGTGCCACCTACTGTTGATTTAGATGACTGGAATAAATCGAAAACTTTAACGATATCCACTTCTTTGATACCTATACCATTATCTTTGATGATGACATAAACATATTCTTCTGTCACAGATGTGCATATTTTTACTTCACCCTGTTGGTTATTTTGAAAATTCTTGTTGTCACAGGCCTCAACAGCATTCAGGATCAGATTAACAAATATCTGATTGATCAATGCGGTATTTGCTTCAAATAGGGGTAATTGCTGAGTTTCATCGAATACAACCTCAACCCTCCTTTTTTTAATTTGAGGCTGAAGCATTTTAACCGTATCGATTATGATAGTCCTTAGATCACATGGACTCATTTCTAAAGTTTCATCACCCCTGATAAATGTAGACAATCCGGATATGATTTTTTCTATTCGTTGGCTTGCGCTCGAAGTATCTTCCATCGCGGCTGTTAGAAGCCCCCTCATTTCATCATAAGGAATATTCTGCAAGGTTTACCAGGGTGCTTGTGATAATAGTCATCTAGAATAGGTAACACTTCATGCCAACTATTCTGTATAACTTCAGAGTTAATCTTGATCAGATTATTAGGGTTATTAACTTCATGTGTAATACCTGTAACCATCACCCCTAAAGTATTCATTTTATCTTTTTGAATCAGTTCCACTTGTTGCTCTTTTAGACGCTTTTTTAACAACGTCGCTTCTGTAATGTCCACGAACATTAATAAAGTACCAAATTTATTATTCCAAATAGCAGCAGAGGTATAGCAAAGAAAAACCTGATTACTCTCATCTAAATGAAACTCGTTTTGTACTTTTTTATAGTCCTCATTTTTTTCGTAGAGTGTCTGAATATTTACATTGTAGATATCTTTTTCATAGTTAATTAAATACGGTGAAAACTCCTCAAACTTTACATCCTTAAGCGATTTACAATCGAACATATTAAAAAATTGTTTATTACAAAAATCAATCTTCCCCTCAGTGCTAATCAAAACACCTTGATTAGAGTTATCTATTAACTGGAAAAAGTTGTTCTCACTGATACGATAGCTTTCCCATAACTCTTTCAAGTTAATCAATAATTCATTGATAGAACTTACAACGACATCTAATTCATTTCTGCTAAAGCGTATACCTTCTAACTTTATTTCCTTGTCTAAAAACTCAAAAGATTCAATTTTTTTCAGTGAGTCCGTAATCTTTACTAGATGTCTGGTGATAAGAAAATCCACAATAAATAATATAAAAATCGCAACAAGAAAGGTCCGAATGAAATTAATAAACAAGACGATAAAAAATTGATTAATCAATGACTGGATTGCGTGTTCTTTACTGATGTGAAAATTGAATTCCCCGATATGAATCAATTCTTCTCGTCGATCATATTTGAGTTCTTGCTGGTTTTTTATAATGTTTTTATCATTTTTAGTCTTTTGATTACCAGACTCAGATATTTTTTCGCTCTGAAATGACACACTGGCATAGGTCACTTCGGGAATTGCAACCAAGCCATCTAACAATACCTGAATCTGTAATACATCCATATTCCAGGCTGCTGTTGATAAACCCTTCACATGACTTTTTTGTATTTGTGTAGAAAGCGTATCGAGATAATCTATATCTTGTTTGTAATCTAAATATAATTGCAAGCTGGTAGTTAATATAGTAACGAAAGTACTAAACAAGAAAACATAAAAGAGAAGTGTCTTATTTAATCTATTAGTAATGGTTTTCATTTATACTTCTTGTCAGTAGAATTTGTCTATTATCTGTTTATAAAAGATGTGAACCAAATAATCAGGTTTCGTCAAACGCTTGATCATCGTTGATTTGATTTGCTTGCTAATTATTTATTATAACTATACATAGTAGTATAAATAACATCTAAAGTTATAACTGTTAACGAAAGTTTAATCCTGTTTTTACATAATTAAGTATGCTATTAATTGATGGCAGGTGTTGTCACAAATACACCCGTACTTATAGCAAGTTTGTAAAAGTTTTGTGGATATTTATCATGAATAACAAAATAATTAAAAAAGCTCTTGATGAAATTGCCACACATGATTCAGATGTTGATAAAGCATTGCAACAATTAGGTTACCCCGAGCCAAGAATTCGACCGACAGGCTTTGCAACATTTTTTTCCATCGTAGTCGGACAACAATTATCAACCCATGCAGCAGCAGCGATTATGCAACGTGCACATGAATTGCTACCCGAATTAAGTGCTGAAACTGTATTGAAACTCAGTGATCAACAACTGCGTGAAATCGGTTTATCCAAGCAGAAAACGGGTTATATTCAAGGGTTGGCAAATGCGATTATACAAGGTATTTTTGCACCAGAAGCGCTTGAGGAAATGGATAACGAAGAAGCCATCAAAACGATTGTCGCGCTCAAAGGGTTTGGTCCCTGGAGTGCCGAGATTTATTTAATGTTCTCCTTACAACGCACGGACATTTTCCCTTCTGGCGACTTGGCTTTGCTGATAGCACTACAAAGGCTCAAAGGACTGGATGAAAAACCAACACCTGCTGAAGCCAAAATCATTATTGAACACTGGTCCCCCTGGCGCTCGGTGGGTAGTTTATTTTTATGGCACTACTATCACGGTGCGCCAACTTAAACGCTCACACTATGTCCGGACAAATTTGGCTGGGCCTTTATTTACTACATTGATTAAAATTTTTTGTCACCCCCCTACTTTTATGAGGTTTTTATTTCTATAATGAAGAAAACCTCACCATACGGGCCGTCGTCATTACATTCCTAGGTTGTCTACGCTGCGCTTCGGCTTGAGAGTTTTTTGCGCTATCATTGCGTATTAAAAAAATCAGAAACCCTTTCAAACTCTTTTCTTAATTACAATGAGTACCGCTATGAAATTAGAATCAATTGCACTTCACCACGGCTATAAATCAGAAGCTACTACTAAAGCAGCAGCAGTTCCTATCTATCAAACAACCTCCTATACGTTTGATAACACCCAGCACGGCGCTGATCTTTTCGATTTGAAAGTACCAGGGAATATCTATACCCGGATCATGAATCCAACCAACGATGTGCTGGAACAACGTGTTGCTGAAATGGAAGGTGGAATCGCAGGTCTGGCGGTCGCTTCAGGAATGTCTGCGATTACCTATGCGATTCAGTGTATTTGTGATGTAGGTTCTAATATCGTCAGTACCAGCCAGCTCTATGGTGGCACCTATAATTTATTCGCGCATGCGTTACCTCGTCAGGGCATAGAAGTAAGAATGGTAACGCATGACGATTACGATGGTTTTGAAAATGCGATTGATGAAAATACCAAAGCGATTTTCTGTGAATCTATCGGTAACCCTGCTGGAAATATTGTTGATCTGGAAAAACTTGCTGAAATTGCAAAAAAACATGGCGTCCCGCTAATGGTAGATAATACCGTAGCAACTCCATTCTTATGTCGCCCAATCGATTTTGGTGCAGACATTGTGATTCATTCTTTGACTAAATACATTGGCGGACACGGAAACTCAATCGGCGGAATGATTGTTGATTCGGGTAAATTTGACTGGGTGGCGAATAAAGCCAGATTTCCAATCCTGAATGAACCGGACCCTTCATACCATGGGGTGGTTTACACAGAGGCTTTAGGTCCGGCAGCTTATATTGGACGTTGTCGTGTAGCGCCATTAAGAAATACCGGTTCTGCACTTGCTCCACATAGTGCGTTCTTAATCTTACAAGGTTTAGAAACACTAGGAATTCGCATGGAAAGACACTGTGAAAACGCTGAAAAACTTGCTACCTACCTGAGTAATCACGAAAAAGTCTGCTGGGTAAATTATGCAACACTACCCGATAGCCCGTATGCCGAAACCTGTAAGAAAATTACTAAAGGCAAAGCATCAGGAATCCTCAGCTTTGGCGTTAAAGGTGGTTTAGAAGCCGGCGGAAAATTCATTGATGCACTTGATATGATTTTGAGACTCGTCAATATCGGTGATGCAAAATCACTGGCGTGTCACCCTGCAACCACGACTCATCGCCAGTTAAACCCAGAAGAATTAGCCACTGCAGGCGTGAGCGAAGATCTCGTTAGAATTTCTGTGGGTATTGAAAATATCGACGATATTATTGCAGATGTGAGTCAAGCACTCGACAAAGTCTAATCAACCCTCTGTAATGAAAACCAACACTGCCGGAAACTCATTTCGGCAGTGTTTTCAATCTGTTAACATCACCCCCCTACTTATAGGCACTTTTTCTAGTAGATACGCGAGCCTTCTCTAGTTTCGTTAAAATATTGTTAATCTTTTAGTCAATTTTGTTAAGTAATTGTAAAGAAGTGTAAAGATCTAAACCTTTACGTCTTTTGCGCCTCATACCCTACATAGGTTGTGACAATCTATTTATAAAAAATTAATTAACTCAGGTAGGAGAATGAAATGAAGAATTCACTATTAATAGCATTGCTAGGCCTTACGGTTTCAGTAGTAACACCTTCAATCGCATCAGCAGATGACTTTAAATTTGGTCCAAATAAAAGCTACAAGAATGACCATAGGGGCGACAAACATAAAAGTCGCCACGTAAAGAAGCACTCTACTAAACAACACACTAACAAACGTCATGTGACTAAAGTTAAACCACCAAAACATCCACATCAGAGAGCTATTGCAAAACTTGATAACAAGCGTCATAACAGACACAACAAACGTTATAACGATAATCACAGACGAGTTACTAAGCATCATAACAATAAACCAAAGAGTTCATTCTCTGTAACCTGGAGTAGCCACTCGCCTGATGTTGTCTATAACTATGGATATGACAAAGGTCATTATTACGACGAAGCTCCGCGCCGCGCTAAATCAATTTATGAGCGTCAAAACAGGCAGCAGCGTAGAATCCAAAGAGGAAGAGAAAGCGGTCAATTAGTTCGTAGAGAAGTCAAACATCTACGACAAGAGCAGCGTCAAATTCAGCATAAGATTGCGTACTACAAGCGTGATGGCAGATTAAATCGTCATGAAAGATCAAGAATCCATCAAATGCAGGATGTCGCTTCAAACAATATTCGTAATAAGCGCAATAACCGATTAACGCGTTGGTCTCAACCAAGAAATAGTCAGAATGATTATGCTTGGTACTAGCCCTACCTAAGCAAGCTAACTTAGTAACTTAGGTAAGTAAAAAAAAGCCCGGAATGACCGGGCTTTTTTAATGTATGACTATTGAAAGTCTAACGATAAGAACCGCTCAAAAAATTATTAGTCTTTTTTTGAAACCTTATCTTTAACAGTATCTACTAAATCATCAGCGGCATCTTTTACATTCTCATATGCTTCATCGGCTGCTGATTTTACTTCATCAGTGGCACTGCTCAAAGCATCGGTAACTGATTTTTTACAAAATGCAGGGCCTAAAATTTTAGCCCCTAAACAGACACCGGTTACTGCAACAAATGCCGTTACTAATAACCCGATAATCGCAAAAAATTTGCCAAACAATGCAGTCAGTAAGAATATTACGGACAAACCTGCAAAAACAACGCGCAACTCACAACTTAAATTTTTCTCAAACATAGTGTTGTACTCAGTTTTAATGATAAATATATTTGATGTGACTATAAGTGATTCTAAAAGTTTCTACCAGAGCATCTTGAAGTCTATTTTTAAATGATTAAAATTTAGATAAAATGAAATCTTACTGCTACGGTTAATTCGACGATAATGATGGTTTAAAAATGAAAAAAATCAATAATTTAAGCGTAGAAGAAATACAACAACGTTTAAACAAACAAGTTCCTGCAAGTTATGATGTTCCATCATCACGCACTGAAAAGCTAAATAACCAGGTTCCAGATAAGTTGAAGAAAAAACAGCGTAAAGCCGCAGTCTTGATTCCTTTTCTAAGAATTGAAGATAACTGGCATATTCTGTTTATTCGACGCTCGATTATCGAGAATGACATGCACAGCGGACAAGTTGCGTTTGTTGGTGGCAAACAGGAAAAATCTGATAATTCATTAATAGAAACAGCACTACGTGAAACCCACGAAGAAATCGGGATTCACCCCGATGATGTCGATGTACTGGGAAAATTAAATCCACATTTCACCATCAGTAGCTTTGAAGTAACGCCCGTAGTTGCAACTATCAGTTGGCCATATGATCTTACCCTGCAAACGTCAGAAGTTAGCCATGCCTTTACCCTGCCACTCGATTGGCTTGCAGATGAGAACAACTATGAAATACGCTATCGCCAAATAGCTGCCATGAAAGAACCGATTCCTGTGTTGTATTTTAAGGAATATGAAGGCGAGTTATTGTGGGGCGCAACAGCGCGAATGATGCATTCACTCATTAAGACACTGCAAGGTTAAATTCGAGTCCCAATTTTTTGAGGTTTTAACCTTTAATATACGGATCACCCGCTTCATTGAATTCTTTACACGAAACAAAACCAAAATATTCCATCGTAGTCTAAAATAAGGTACTGTTCTGCGCTATGGGAGTCTTAAACAACTTGGGGGAAACTCATTAAAATTCCAAAGAGAATTCAACCTTTGGTTGATGATGGTTTAGTCGACGAGGTTATTAGTCGCTTGATGAGCGGTAAAGAAGCTGATGTCTATGTGGTGCGTTGTGGTGCTGATATACGCGCAGCTAAAGTCTATAAAGAAGCGGCTAAGCGCAACTTCAAAAAAGCAGTGCAATATACCGAAGGGCGTAAAGTCAAAAACAGCCGTCGTGCACGCGCGATGGAAAAAGGCTCGAAATTCGGCCGCCAGGAACAAGAAAAAATCTGGCAGAATGCTGAAGTCGATGCTTTGTATTTACTCGCCGATGCAGATGTGCGTGTCCCCGAACCCTATGGTTGTCTGGACGGTGTACTCCTGATGGAGCTAATTACCGATGCAAATGGAGACGTAGCTCCTCGCCTGGGTGATGTCACCATGACCGAAGAAGAAGCTATCCACAATTTTGCTATTGTGATGCAGGATGTAGTGCGCATGCTCTGTGCAGGAACTATCCACGGCGATCTATCTGAATTCAATGTGTTACTCGACCAATACGGGCCGGTTATTATCGACTTACCCCAAGCTGTAAATGCAGCAGCAAACAATAACGCAAAATCCATGCTGTTTCGCGATGTCCAGAACATGGTGAATTACTTCAGTCAGTTTGACCCTTATCTCAACGAAACACATTTCGCAGAAGAAATCTGGCAGCTTTACGAAGAAGGTAAACTCAAACCCGATACGATTCTAACGGGTGAATATGTCGCAGATACTTCGGCTGCTGATGTCGATGGTGTACTCGAAGAAATCCAGGCGGCTTTTGACGAAGAACAAAACCGACTAGCGCGTATCCGCGAGAATGACGCTTAATATTTAGTCACCCCCCTACTTTTGATGGGTTTTTTCAGATATTCAGTCAATCTTAAACTACGCTTAAACATGAATTTGAGCGTTATAGTAAGCTAAAGAGTTTAAAACCAGGATTTAACTTCAAGATACAAACAAAGGAATAAATCATGAAAACAAAAATTGCTGCATTTATCACAACCTTAACTTTAGGACTGGCCGTTAGTTTCAGTGCTCAGGCAGAAACTCGTGTTACTTTTAAGTCTGCTAAAACCAGTTCTTCGTATTACCAAATGTCTGTGCAACTCGCAGAGGCCATGAAAAAAGGCAGCAATGGTGAAGTGATTATCACCGTAGAAGAAAGTCAGGGTTCAGTACAGAATGTGATGGAAGCAGCCAAGCGCGCCGGTAACTATGTATTTACCACTCCTCCGGTTTTAGTCAAATTAGCGCAGGGCGAAAAAGCCATGTTCAAGGGCAAAGGTAACCCTAAATTTAATGATATTCGCGCCTTATTCCCAATCCCATCACTGACTATGCACTTTGTGGTCAGGGCTGATAGCGGCATTAACGATTTTGCAGGGCTTGCAGATAAAACCATGTTGATTGGTAAAGGCTCTTTCGGTGCAAAAGAAGGGGCTAAATACCTGAAGCTATTTGGTCTTGAAGGTAAAGTGAAACTAGCAGGTGCTGAGTTAAATGCGGCAGTTGCAGCGCTAAAAAACAAGCAAATCGATGGCTTCGTTACGGCTGGCTCATACCCTGCCCCTAATGTTATCGAGGCAGCTGCGAGTACAGGTATTTCCTTGATATCACTAACTGATGAACAAATTAAACAGACCAAACGTACCCGCCTTGTTATTCCGGCTGGCACTTATTCAGGTGTTGATAAAGAGACTGTGACCACCTCATTACCTGTAGTTGCACACACTACTAAGCAAATGGATGATGACACTGCCTACTTATTAACCAAGACTTACTGGTCGCAAAAAGAAAACCTCGGCAAAGATACTGCATGGTGGAACGGCGTAACTCCAAAAATGTTAGAAAATGTCTACGGCAAACTCCACCCGGGTGCGCTTAAGTATTACGATGAGATTAAAGCTGAAGTTCCTGAAGGGCTTCGTTAAAACTGTCATCCGTTACTGCTTAATTAGATTTAATAAATAGATAATAAATAAATGCTCAACAAAAAAGAGCCACTCGGCTCTGCTGAACCATTGTGGGTGCTCCTTGGGGCACTCTCAGTGGGTTTTCATATCTGGCTTATTTTCAGTGGATTAATTCCAAGTCTAATTAGTCGCCCTTTGCATATGGCGTTGGCACTTCCCTGGGTATTCGTCTATCTTGCTAAAACAAAAACTGCCCGAAACTGGGGGGGTGTCTTTACCCTCCTAGGTTTAGCCGCTTGCTTGTATATCGCTTTCAATCACGAGCTTTTAGGCGATCAATATGGTTCATTAGAAGGTCAGTGGCAAATCTGGTTAGCGGGTTTTCTGATTATCTGTGTTTTAGAAATGGCACGACGCGCTATTGGCTGGCCGTTACCTACAATAGCAGCACTAACATTCTTATATGGATTAATTGGAAACAACTTGCCCGGCGAATTTGGGCACCCTGGTATTCCCCTAGAAAGCTTTCTTGGAACGATGACGGTAGCAGAAGGTGGTTTATGGGGAAGTCTGACTGGCGTTTCCGTTAATATCGTGGCGATATTCGTGATTATGGGTGCAGTACTCAATGCGGGCGAAGCTGGTCAAGGCTTTATGAATCTAGCGACTTCAGCAGCAGGCAGGCTCAAAGGAGGCGCAGCAAAAGTTTCGGTTTTATCCAGCGCCCTGTTTGGTTCGATCTCAGGGTCCGCATCTGCAAATGTAGCATCAACCGGTGCAATTACTCTACCCGCTATGGAAAAGCTGAACTACCCAAAACGATTAGCAGCTGCGGTTGAAGCCGTAGCTTCTTCGGGTGGGCAAATTATGCCACCACTGATGGGAGCTGGCGCTTTCGTTATGGTTGAACTCACCGGAACACCCTATACCCAAATAATGGGAGCAGCGATATTACCCGCAATCTTGTATTTCTTAACTGTATGGGTTGGCATTAACGCCTATGCAGATCGCTATGACTTACAGCCTTTGGCAAAGGATCAATTGCCAGCAAAACGTACCGTAATAGTTACAGCCAGCTTTTTTGCAGTACCTTTCATTATCTTATTAGCGTTGATGTTTATCGGTGGTTACACCCCGCAATTTGCCGCTGCTGGAGCGATCCTGTCCGGATTTATCCTACTATTTCTTGATGCCAACTTAAGTTTTGATCTTAAACGATCCATCCTACGCTTAAAAATGGTTTGTTTGAATGCGGGTGAACAAATTGCCGTAATCGCATCGATTATACTTTGTGCTAGTTTGATAATCAGCGTACTGGGGCAAACCGGTTTAGGCATAAAAATTACATCTTTGATTTTATCCGTAGGTGGCGAGCAACTTTGGCCGGCATTATTGCTGACAGCCCTAGCCTGTTTGATCCTGGGGATGGAAGTACCGACAACCGCCGCTTATGTCATCTGCATATCAGTCGCTGGACCCGCGCTGCAAAAATTGGGTCTAGAACCACTCATAGCACACTTGTTTGTATTCTGGTTCGCGTTATTGTCTACCATCACCCCCCCGGTTTGCGGGGCTGTTTTTATCGCAGCAGGAATGATTGGTGAAAACTGGTTGAAGGTGGCATTTACAGCAATGGCACTGGGTGTGGGTCTTTATATTATTCCCTTAGGCATGATTGCCAACCCTGAGATTATTAAGCTTGTGGAAACCCCGATAATAGCGATATTTATATTTATTAAACTCGCGCTTGGTCTTTCTCTGATTTCATATGGCCTTATTGGTAAACCTAAACTTATGGTAAAGGCAGGTTTAATTATCGCTGGGTTGTTTGTCGTGTTTTTTAATTTCTAGAGCTCTCTAGTTTCTAGAATTTTATTTATATCAAAAGAGATTATTTCTGACTTCTCTCAATCGCCTTAGATCTTGCAAATTGCTGATAGGTCCAGTCCTTTAAATAAGCTTTTTCGCGCATATAGTTAATTGAGTTCAGCATTCTATTACGAAGTACATACGCATCTGTCTTCAAAGACATACCTCCCGTTTCATTAAAAAACATCAGGGCGGGTACCCGGCTAAATTCAGATTCTTTATACCACTTGGATGGCGTTGATAGCTTCCCGTTAGGAAGAACAACTGGTGTTTTGTTATCATTCACATCCATCCGGACTATCTGGAAATTCTGCAACCCTTCTCTGACATCTTTAAGTTGTAATACATCTTTATGAAAAGCTTCACACTCCAGGCATCCAGTGTTTTCAAATAGCACCATTAATGGCTCACTAGCAGCATAGTGACTTCGATCTAACGCATATGGTGGCTTATCAAAAAGTGGATCTGCTTTTAGCTTTGTATAAGAATCGGAAATAATGTCTTTGTTTGTTTTAGACGCAATGAAATTACTCAAAGTTTCAGATTGATAATGTTCTTTTGCCACATAATCCATGAGTTGCAGAAAACGTTCGGGCGATTGATAACCAACCTGGCGTAATACACGTCTGCCATCTTTATCGAAAAATAACAGTGTTGGTGCAAACCCAACGCCTTCTCGCAGGGCAAATTGTTTGACTGACATGGTTTCTCCTGCCGGGGAAACCATTTCAGCATCATCGAAAATTTCCAGACCAATCGAGGCAAATCGACTTTGTACTAATTTCGCAATATCGGGATTGCCTAAACTGCGTTTTATAAACTGATTACAATACGAGCATCCTTGAGTCGTATAAAAAATCATTAATCCCTTTTTGCCCTCGCTTATAGCGTCATCTTTGACTTCATTCAGGTCTAAAAAAGGACTGTCTACAAACCACTCGGGAAAACTATGAGGTGAACTTGCTTCAAAACCTTCAGATGCCGCATAGTTAGATGAACCGATCACAACAAATATTAAACAGAAAAGAATTTTTATCACTGAGAATTGATCATTTTTGTGAGACAAATTCAAAAGAGAGACCTCCATAGAAGCTTTTTCGAGCGAAATAAAAAAGTATTAATTACTCCGATACTATCTTTTTACTACAGCATTAGTATAGCTTAGTTATGCCTTATTTTAATCTTTCACCCCCTACTTTAGATTTTTTTATGCAACAAAAAAGCCAGAAATAAATCTTCTGGCTTTTATAAAAAATGGAATGAATAAACTGGTGACAATAAGCTAAACGTTATAGATGGAATCCTTTATTTTAAATTCTATAGAGCATTTAAATCTTCGATAACGGCATTAATGTGTTTGGTAGCCTCTGCCGCCACTGATTGCATATCTACTTCACTGACAATACCAAATTTGTGATTCATACAAACTGCTTTAAATGTTTCGATTGTGGTATCGATAGGTTGTTTTATGCTGGTTGATAATGTGTAGGGCATACTAGCTCCATAATAATGAATGTGATCAATTAAATTTAATCAATAAAAAGAACGAAAATACTAGGAAGAATGGGTTCTATCTGCATTGATATTAAACAATCACGCGTAATTCTGTTAGTTCAGAATTACGTAAAGTCACCCCCCTACTTTGAGGGGGTTTTATTGTAGAGTAGGAATTAAATTTTATCGTCTGGTTCTTTTTTCCACTGATATGCAGGTGCAACAGGTGTTTTTTCAGGACGGTGAATCAGCTGTAAACCATGCAGAAAGTTACGCAAAACCTGATCTTTACATTCACGATAATGCTTATGACCGGGTTTTCGGAAAAATGCACTTAATTCATGCTTACTGAGTTTGAAGCCCGATCTGGATAATACTTCCAGAACATCTTCGGCCTGTAAACTCATCGCTATTTTCATTTTCATGAAGACCATATTATTGTTTAAGCGTGTTTCTACAGGAGGTTTTGGCCCTTCGCGCTTACCGCGTTTTAATTCGATGAAGTTATTTAAAAATAATGCGAGCTTGCTGTCTGGTAATGACTCTTGATTAGGATCATCATCGCGTTTTAACCAGTTACTGATTTGGGCACGTGTTACTTTTTCTTTATCTGAACTCATGAGTGAGATCATTTTAGAATCATCAAAATCAAAGATGAAACGCACGCGACGTAAAATATCATTATTTTTCAAAAAAAATCCTCAAAAGAAAAAATGGTAATTGCTATCATTAGTTATAAAAATGAGACTTTAACAGAGTTTAGCAGTTGATTCTCTATAAGATAAATAAGTCACCCCTCTTATTATGAATGATATTTTTTTTCGTTTGAAAAAACATAAATAGAATTTATAGTTCGCGAAGACGTTTTTTCAATGCCCCACTCTTCAAGTGACCTAAGCTAAATTCTAATATCATTTTGGCATGACTTTGTACTTCTATAAATAATTTAGATTTTATATAAATAAATTTGATGCTTTAAGCTAACATTCATATCAGAAAGGATATAGTTTTCTGAATTTTCATAATATAAAAGTAAAACTATGCAAGTGGACAATCCATACGCAACTCCACAAGCACCACTAACTACCTTAGGTACAGAATCGGGTGGTGTGGGAGATCTAAATATTTTTACCGCCGCAGGAAGGCTTGGGCGTATTCGCTATTTGATGTATACCATGGGTGTTGGTCTTGTGGGTGGCATAATTGCCATGTTATTGTTTATGATTCCGGTTGTTGGTATTTTTCTTGGGATTGCAGTTTATGCTGCTTAAATGGCAATCACTTTCTTGCTAACTATCCAACGATGTCATGACTTCAATGTTACAGGTTGGTTAAGCCTCATCATATTAATCCCACTTGTATCATTAGTGTTTTACTTTTGGCCAGGTACTAAAGATGAAAACGATTATGGACATCTACCACCACCGAATAGCTTAGCTATAAAAATCGGTGCATTCTTACTATTGGGACTTTTTGTGCTCAGTATCTTAGCTGCAATCGCGTTACCTGCTTATCAAGATTATGCACTTCGCGCTGCTGGGCAGTAATAAGACTAATATCTTAATGAAGCCAGTTCTATGAGCTGGTTTCAATATTGATCTTCACAATGCATCATCAAGATTAATACCTAAGTCAATTCAAACCTGTTCACACAAGGTTTAACTGATATTTTTCCCCATTAAATTCAATCACATCACCGTTTACTAATTTCTTTCTTTTTCTCGTTTCAGTTACGCCATTTAGCGAAACAAAACCTTCAGCAATCACATGTTTCGCTTCACCGCCGCTGGGTAAGATACCTTCGAATTTTAAAACTTTGTAAAGCTCTACGGGTTCTCGGGTGATTTCGATGATGTGCATTATTGTTACCCTTCAATTAATTTAAGAATGAAGAGGCATAATGACAAAGGATTAGGAATGAAGATAGTGTGAAACGAAATAAAACTGAGTTGAATACTGGGTTAATGAGCGCTACTGTTTATGTCATTAAAGATTAGATCCACCCCTACTTGAATGACAACTCGTTTTTGTTTTATAAAAACGACATTTGAATTTATGCAGAGCTAGCCGTTTTTTGTAAACGCTTTTGTTAAACTAAGAAATATTAACGACTTTGCGACTATTTTTATAAATCGGATATAAAATCTTTTCTTCACGTTCGATCCGATCTTGTAGTTGACGTCCCATCTCTCTAAATTCGTCGATAAAATAATCGATGTTATTTTCATTTACAGGAATAAACGGACTTTGACTTAAAAAAGAAAAAATTGTAATTGATATGTTTTTCATCTCAGAAGAGAATCCTGCTACAACTTTCTGCTCTACTTGGCTTTTTTTGCTAGCTAACGTTTTCAGGTATCCATAGAGTAATTCATCTTCAACCTGTGCATGATTTGTTAAGGCTGTTGCAAATTCTACGAGGGTTAATTGTAAGCTAGTAAAATCCTTTTCCCTCGCCTTTTTCAGCACCTTCTTATGTAGTTTTGATATTTGCTCATGATCGCTTTCTAGCGCACCAATCAGACTAATATCATAGTCAGGAAGAAATGCGCTACTATTATATCGCTCGCTCTTAGCTTTCGCTTTAACGCTTTTATTTTTTCTCGTCATTTCTTTAAAGAATGGCATGTGATATTTCGAAAAACACTCAGTTTAAAATTATTATTTAATAATTTAGTGATGTTTAGTGATTAGACACATAGCTATGAATGTAAATTCACGATTCTATCTAGATCTAAAACAGTTAAATATTTGCATACAATAATGATAGCATTATTCAGAGTGAAAAATTAACGAATCCGATAAGCCGTATGGCAAGAAACATACTCAGCCGTAATATCAGCAAGCGCTTTTTAAGCACTCAGGAAAGTTCACTAATTCGCGTGAATCATTGCTATCCATATTCGCAATGAAATTACCGCATAGGAAAAGTAGCGAAATGAAAAGTATTGATTTGATGTGCTTTAGTTTGATTTTCAGAGAAATTTCCCTGATTTTATTCGTTATACTACACCTCCTACTCTCAGGAACAGGTATAACCCTACATGCAAAGTCCGCTTCAATTATTGACCAGCGTAGTAAATATTCTTATCGCCATAAACATTGTGATGTTTATTGGCAGCTCGGGAAACCCTGGTGGATTAAACGACCTACTAGCGCTGCACTTTCCTCAGAATGAAAACTATCAAATCTGGCAGTATGTCAGCCACATGTTTATGCATGGAGGTATGCCGCACCTGCTTTTTAATATGTTCGCATTGTGGATGTTCGGCACTCAACTAGAAAAGGTCCTGGGCAAATCCCGATTTACCCTATTTTACTTTGCCTGTGGCATTGGTGCAGCGTTGATTTATAACGCAGTTAATCAATTCCAGTTTAATGAAGTCTACAACATTCTGGTAAATGCAGGTGTCAGTAGCGCTGAAATCAGTTCGATGATTCAGCAGCAGGTTTATCCCCCTAAAATATTAACTGCAGATCAAGCTGGCACAATGTTGAATATTTATCATGCACCCATGGTGGGTGCTTCAGGTGCTATCTACGGTGTACTAGTCGCGTATGCCCTGACCTTTCCCAATGCTAAGCTAATGCTGATTTTTATACCTTACCCGATTGCAGCAAAATACTTTGTGCCAGTTTTAATCGGAATAGATTTGTTTTCAGGCGTCACAGGCTTTTCATTATTTGGTGGTGGAGTTGCCCATTTTGCCCACGTCGGTGGCGCGATTATTGGATTTATTTTAATGATTTTATGGAGAAACCAAATCAAAAAAAGTCAATCGTATAATAGCTTTTGACTTTTTTGTTCACTGATATTTGACACATTTACTAAATCAAGTCAAATTGACTTGATCTTATCTCTTGTTTGCAATGTAGTTTAGAAATAATGTAGCACTCACAGTGGGCGTGAGCGCTACATTATTCAGATAATTAAATAGCATTCAAAAATAAAGACCTTAAATACTATCTTCCCTAATCGTTTGCTTTTAATTGTATTACTAATACAAAGAAAATTTAAAGACTCGGAATTCTACAGAACCATCGTTCTGCTTTGGAAGTTAAGACATCTTTAGCATCAACTTATTAAGTTTATTAACAAACCCAGCTGGGTCTTCAAGCTGTGCGCCTTCTGCCAATAATGCCTGATCAAATAATATTGCAGCCCAATCAGCGAACTGCTCATCATCGGTTTCTGCTTCCATACGCTCAATTAAAGGATGGGTTGGATTAATTTCCAATACAGGCTTATTCGATGGCATATCGTGACCTGCTTGTTTCATCAGCGTTTGCATATACAGTGCCATGTCTTGTTCATTCAATACGATACAAGATGGAGATGAAGTTAATCGATGAGATACTCTTACGTCTTCAACTTGCTCTCCAAGTACTTCTTTAAGGTGTTTGATGATGCTGTCTGCTTTTTTATCAACTTTTTCCTGCTCTTTTTTGTCTTCTTCAGTATCGAACTTGCTTAAGTCGAGCTCACCTTTAGCCACGGATTGGAGTTTCTTGCCATCAAACTCCTGCAAACCATTCACTAACCACTCATCAACGCGATCACTAAGTAATAGTACTTCGATTTCCTTTTTACGGAAAACTTCTAAGTGAGGGCTGTTTTTAGCTGCCGCAAAGGTTTCAGCAGTGATGTAATAAATATGCTCCTGCTCTTGTTTCATGCGAGAGACATAATCTTCCAACGTCACGGTTTGTTCTTCAGCATCTGTGTGAGTTGATGAGAAACGTAATAACTTGGCGATTTGTTCTTTATTCGCCATGTCTTCACCCGGGCCTTCTTTTAGTGCACGTCCGAATTCATCCCAGAACTTCTGATAATCTTCCTTATCATTTTTTGCCATTTTGTCTAGCAGGCCTAAAACCTTCTTAACCGAAGCCTTCTTCATTGACTCAACAACATGATTACTTTGTAAAATCTCTCGTGAAACATTCAGCGGCAAATCATTAGAATCAATTACTCCACGAACAAATCGCAAATAATGTGGCATTAAGTTTTTAGTGTCGTCCATGATGAAAACACGTTGCACATATAACTTAATACCATTCTTTTGCTCTGGCTCCCAAAGATCAAACGGCGCCTTAGAAGGAATGTAAAGTAGAGATTTGTACTCTAACTTACCTTCTACGTTATTGTGGCTCCAGGCTAATGGGTTTTCCCAGTCATGAGCGATGTGCTTATAGAATTCCTGATAGTCTTCATCTTTGAGGTCACTTTTAGATTCTCTCCAGAGTGCATTAGCTTTATTGACTACTTCCCACTCCTCAGTAAGTTTGCCTTCTTCATCGCGCTTAAGCATTTTCACTGGTAATGGTATGTGATCCGAATAGGTAGAAATAATTGACCGTAAACGATAATCATTGGCAAATTCTTTTTCTTCTTTTTTCAGGTGTAAAACGATTTCAGTTCCGTGCGTTGTCTTTAGTTGTATCTTCTAAAGAGAAGCCATTTTCACCGTTAGATTCCCAAACTACTGCTTGGTCAGGCTTGTCACCTGCACTTCTAGTCGTTAAAGTGACTTTATCTGCAACGATAAAAGATGAATAGAAACCAACACCAAATTGACCAATCAGGTTTGAATCTTTAGCGGCATCACCCGATAGTTTTGCCAGGAATTCTTTGGTGCCTGATTTTGCGATGGTACCGATATTATTGATAACATCTTCGCGATTCATACCAATACCATTATCACGGATAGTAACGGTATTCTTGTCTTCATCAAATTCGACTTCTATGCGTAATTCCGGATCACCTTCATACAAAGAATCATCCGAAATTGCTTCAAAACGTAACTTGTCACATGCATCCGATGCATTGGATATCAATTCACGAACAAAGATTTCTTTATTTGAATACAGAGAATGAATCATTAATTGAAGCAATTGATTAACTTCAGTTTGAAATTCCATGTTCTCTTTTTTTGCTTTTGTTTCAGCCATTGTTAATTTCCTAATAAATCTTACAAAAAGTTGTCAAAAAATGTATGGTCAAATAATAACTTTTCAAGGGAAATGTTGTATTATTTGTTCTTTAAAAAATGAATAAACAGGATTGTTTATGAGTAGCTCTGGTGGAATATCACAGTTGTTAAAAGGCATCATGATTGGCATCGTTCTAATACTAGCAATTGTAGGAACAATGAGCTTATTAGATAAAAACAAATCTTCAGATAATTTTCCTAACGTTGCTAATTCAACAACCAAAGATAATTCGGATATTCCAGCGCCGGCTATCAGCATTAACCCGCAAAATTCCACTGATGCTAATAATGATGTACAACAAAATAATCAAGTAACTACAGGTCCTGATACAGCTACCCCCTCCTCTGAGAATAAACCAGTCCTGGAAGGAGAAGAAGAACCGGAGAAACCTGCAGAAATACAGTATGGAATGTTAACTGTCAGTTCTATTAATCCAGAAAATAAAGAAAAGCTTAATGCTGGTTTTATCATATTGGACAAAGAGAATATAAAAGTTGCCGAAACCAGCAATGCAAATACAGCTACCTACAGGCTACCAGTAGGTGAATATAAAATTACTGCAACTTTAACACCAGCACCTAACCAAACTGGCCGACCTGTTCCAACTATACAAAAAACACAACTTTTAACAATTTCCGCAGAATCAAAGATTGATCAGATTTTCGAACTTGAACCACCAGCAACCATCGGGATATTGCAAGTTTCTGCAGTTTCAACCAATGCTGGAAATAAGGCAGTAAGATCAAATTTTATTGTACAAAAGGATAATGGTGAAACCGTCGCTTCTCGAAATAATGTGACAAACAGCCTATTTAAGCTAGAAGCGGGAAGCTATAAAGTAACCGTAAGAAGCGGAAGTATTAGTGATTTCCGTACTGTCATCGTAGAAGCAGGAGAATCAACCGAAGAAACTTTTAAGTTACAAGAAGCTGCAGCGCAAGGAAGAGTATTAATCAGAGTCTTCGATACCCGCTCAAGCAATCCGGTCAACGCTGATATCATTATTTCTGATGCACAAGGGAATTTGGTTCAGGAATTAAAATCTGTAACCAAAACCGAGATTTCACTGGCGCAGGGTAATTATAAAATTCGTGTTATTGGTCCAAAGGGGCAATCCAATAAAAATATTAGAGTAATTGCGGGAAAATCACTGAATGAAATTTTCCGTTTCGATGCTCCTCAGGTTGCCGTCAGTCCTACTGAGACAACTGATAGTGATATTTCCAATGATACAGAGCCAAATGATACTTCTATTAATAACGGCACTCAAATTACAGATAATGTCACTATAAAAGCAGTAGAACCTGTACAAGATACTAATCAAACTAATGCTCAACCTCCAGTTGAACCTCAGACTGAACAAACTGTTATTCAAAATTCCAACATTACTATTTTGGCAAGGAATGCCGCTGACAATAGACCAATTAAATCAAATATTTATATTCAAACCCCTAACGGTAAACACCTGGATAAAAAAATCTACGTAGATTCTGCAACCTTTCAATTAGCACCAGGCGTTTATAAAGTTACGGTTCGATCAAAGAATAGAAAAAATAACGTAAAAACGATTCGTATTTCAGCCAACCAACAACTAAACGAAACCTTTTTGATGAATGATGTCGCATCGAGTGCTCCAGATAAAACAGCAGTTCTTGCTCCTCAAAAACCAGCCAAACCAAGCAACAATGGCATTATCCCAAGTGGCTTTTTAAATGTTTTAATGCAACCCGGTAATAATCAGAATGGAGCAAATCAAAATTTGAAAACCCATTTTATTGTTACGACAAAAGCAGGCAAAAAAATTGTTGAACTAACCAGTGTTAAATCAGCTAATTTTAAATTAGATACTGGTGAATATGTTGTTACTGCAATTCATCAGAATAAACGTCGTAGGCAAAATGTAACCATCAGGGAAAACCAAAATACACGTTTGATTTTCAAAACAAGCGACTTTGGAGTTCGCAAAGGACTTTTGAGAAGTAGAATTATTGATGAAGCAGGCCGTCCTTTAAAAGGTAACCTGACCGTAAAAGATATGAGGGGAAGAGTAGTAGCTAGAGCTAATGGCGTAGCTATTGGTGAATTTGAATTAGCACCTAGAAGACATACTATCAGTGTCAGTTATAGAGGCCTAAGTGGAAGTGAAGTCGTTAGAGTTGCTTCTGGGGAAACAACAGTTCAAACATTTACGATAGCGTCTAACAGCCCTGCTCCCGCCAATAGAACCTCACAAAAGAATGACTCAAAAGAGTTTAAAAGAATATTGAGAGACAAGATAAAAGAAGAAATACAAAAGCAATTTTAAGGTAAAAGTGCAATTCGTCTGAAAAAAACCCGATTTTTTTTAAATTCATTTACACTGGCGAAAAGGAAAGATTTATTTGCTAACCAGTATAACGATAATTAAAAGATATACCCCCACCAAATAAGCATACCTTAAAGATCTATACTCAGCTGTAAAAGCTGAATAATCATAAAAATAACAAAGTCTTAAGAGCTTTTAAAATTATTTAATGAAAATTCCTAAAGTGCCTAGTAAATTAAAAGACGCTGGATTGCCTATTTATTGGCAAATATATGCTGTTGCACTTTTCATCACTAGTATTAGTGTAGCTTTTTTTACTGAAGATCTGGACATAAGACATTCGTCAAATATCATAATATCTGCTTTAACTGCGATCCCACTTTTAACTGCTATTTTTATAGATAAAAAGCCTATATACCCATGGGGTATTTTCGTTTTTGCAGTTTTAGTTCTTATTATTGATGAAGTAACATCATCCCTTGGATATTTAGGTTTTAATATACTCATTCAAAATTCTGTTTGGCTTAAAGAAATTGGAATAGCTGCGATAGGTATTTTTGGCCTAAGTTTACTGTTACGATTCGAAAATAAATTTGGTATTAAAGGCTTTGCCATTGATTTTATGTTGCTTTTATTTTCTGCTACAGGTTTCTTGTTCATTTTATCACCAAATCTGCTACAACATACTCTTGAGCAACTCAATACAGATCAGCAGATCAAATTTGTACATTTACTTTTAGTTGCCATGATAATTGGTATGCTACTTGTCAATCTTAAACTTCTTAACAAATTAAGAATTAAAGATTTAATCTCTTCAATCTCAATTCTGACCTTGTCAGGATACTTATCTCTCAATGCTTTTGACAGCATAGATTACTTTAGCAATAAAGAATCAATAAGTGCTATTGAATGGTTTATTTATAAAACTGTAGGTGTGTTAGCAATTCTCCATATATACACTGAAGATTATGAATATGACTTCAATCCTATGAAGTCTAAAAAATTAGGAATTCAGTTTAATTGGACTGCCTCAATTATCGCTTTACTGGTTATGCCACTAGGAGTCATATACCGTTGGTTTTTTGACTTAAACCCAATTGAAGACCTGATGATTGCTGTTGCTGGAACTCTTCTGAGCCTAACGGTAATTTTAAGAATTTATATATTGCTTCAACATTACGATCACCAAAGAGAAAAGCTGAAGTCTATTGCTTTTACAGATTCTTTAACTGGCTTACCCAATTATCTAGGTATTCGGCACAAGATATCATCAAAAGAAAATATACTGGTGTTCACTATTAATATCGAAGATTTCAAATCAATAAACGATATGTATGAAAGAAAATTTGGTGATAAAGTCCTAATAAGCTTAGCTAAAAGACTAACAGATCTTAGTGATATATTATTAGTTGCGCGTACTGGTAGCGATAATTTTCTCGCGGTATATCAAGCCTCACACGATCAAGTTTATAAGGTATACACAAAGCTCCAAGAAGAACTGGGCGTATGGGATACCGTTTCTAACCGACGAGTTGCGGTGCCTTTAACATATGGTGCAAGTCACAGTAAAAAACCTATTAAACCAGAACAAATAGTCCGAGAGTCGGAACTTGCGCTAAATGAATCCAGAGAGCTACACAAAGATTTTTCTCTTTATGTAGAGAAAAAAAGCAAATTACCTGTAAATTACAATCTTCCAAGACTTGAATTAAGAGAAATATTACAAGGTGCGATTGACCAAAATTATTTACCTATTCATTTCCAACCTATTTACAATTTACAAGATGGTTCACTTAAAGCAGTAGAGTTATTAATCCGTGTTCATTCAGCGGAGCACGGGCTATTGCTTCCTGGACAATTTCTGGATCAAGCCAAGTCTTACGGTCTTCTAACAGGCCTAACAAAAGTATGCATCAATATGGTCGCCGAGAATTTCGATAAGCTACCAAATGTGGATATTAATATTAATGTTCCACCTTATATGCTTAATAATACCGACACCTTGAATGAATTTATAAGCAGTTTTCACAATGCCAATCTACCCACTGAAAGGTTTTGCATAGAAGTTACTGAAGATGGAGATATACCAACAGACCAATTAATTCCGGCGATAAACCTATTGAAAGAAAATGGTTTTTCTATATCTATAGATGATTTTGGAACAGGCTACTCATCATTAGGTCGCTTGTCGATTTTGCCTGTAGATAGCGTAAAAATAGATAGAAGTTTGCTGCTCAGTGCTAGCGGTGGTAATAAAGCAATTCTTGAGTCTGCCATCTCTCTGGTAAAACGATTAGGCGTAAAATCAGTTGTTGAAGGTGTTGAGACATTAGAACAATTGAATCTTGTTCGAAGTTTGGGAGCAGATTCAGTTCAGGGTTATTTGTTCTCTAAGCCAGTAAAAGTTGTATCAGCTACTCAGTTTTCACTCAATGCATCCAGTATAGTGGCAGACTTCTAGATATTTTTTTAGTGCCATGCTGTATAGATTAAAAACCTATTTCGAATTCCATCCAACTTGTTTTAGAAAGCTTTAGAATATGGCTTGTAGAGTCTGACTCTTTCCATTTTTTTGCTTCAGGACCTAGCCAGTGATTACGAGATGGCGTCAGCTTGCCTTTTTTGTTCTTATTCTCATAAGCCAGTCGGCTCCAGTAGCCTTTCTTAATATAATTTCTTAATTTTCTGAAAACTGACTTTGTTTTTTCCTGGTCAGCACACTCATTTTCAGGACGTCCAAGCCTTATCTCAAGTTTGCCACAATATAAAGCATCATTCTCCAGGATGGAGCTGGTAAATAGTAAAGTACAATCACCAACAGTTAACTTAGATTTACCATTCTGATGTTCTATCGAATCACAATTTTTCTTTGCGAAGGTTAAAAAATCAGACTCATCCTCTACTGTCATAAAAAATAGGATTTCAGCGTCCATATAATGTATCTAAAATAGTAACCAAGGTAAGTAATTTTTTTCTTAATTTATTTAATATGTTCCAGAATACCATCTAGCTCATCCAGATTATTGTATTCCACCACTAATTTACCCTTACCCTTATTGTTGTACTGGATAGCAACCTGAGCACCTAGCGTTTGAGAGAGAGACTCTTCCAGTTTTTGTACTTCTAGCGCTTTTTTAGCGGGTTCTTTTTTATCTGCAACTGCTGGATTAGCAATTTTCTTTACCAGCTTTTCCGTCTCCCTTACAGAAAGTTCTTTTTTAGCCACGATATGTGCCGTTTCAATCTGTTTGGTTCCGGTCAAAGCCAGTAACGCACGCGCATGCCCCATATCAAGCTTGCCTGAATCTAGTAATTCTTTTGTAGTTTCTTCAAGATCCAGTAAACGCAATAAATTGCTCACAGCTGCTCTTGAACGTCCAACTGACTCGGCTGTTTGTTGATGGGTTAAACCAAAATCAGCAATCAAACGGCTCATCGCTATTGCTTCTTCAAGTGGATTGAGGTCTTCACGTTGGATATTTTCGATCAAAGACATTGCGGCCGCAGCCTGATCTGGGATATCACGAATTATCGCTGGAATGGTATGCATCCCTGCAATTTGCGACGCACGCCAACGACGTTCACCTGCAATTAACTCATACTCTCCGCCATCAATCCTTCGCACTACTATTGGTTGCACTAAACCTTGCGATTTTATTGATTCTGCAAGTTCCTGGAGTGCATCTGGATCGATAGATAAGCGAGGTTGATATTCACCTTTCCTGATTTTTTCGACAGGAAGTTTTTTTAGCTCACTGTCTTTATTTACATCATTATCTTTCGAAGCTGAACTCAGCAGCATGTCTAAGCCTCGACCTAATCCTGGTTTTTTTACCATAACAAATTTACCTGTCGGTTCTTAAATATGAGAACAGTTATAAGCATATTAATGGCAGCATTTTTATGCTGCTTGTCTAGAAGACTCTTTTCGAATGACTTCTGCAGCCAACGCCAGATAAGCCAACGCACCACTAGAACGCTTATCATACATTAAAGCGGGTAAACCATGACTGGGAGCTTCAGCTAATCGAATATTTCGAGGAATCGAAGTATTGTACAACGTATCAGCGAAATGCTGAGCCAATTGATTGGAAACATCACGTGACAGGTTATTTCGAGGATCATACATCGTTCTTAATAAGCCGATAACTTCCAGCTTAGGGTTGGAATTGCTGCGAATCGTATCGATTGATCCAATTAAAGCAGAAAGCCCTTCCAGTGCATAATACTCACACTGCATCGGAATAAGCACCCCTGTAGCAGCCACCAGCGCGTTTACTGTCAACATATTCAATGAAGGTGGACAATCAATTATTATATAATCGTAATTGTCTTTTACAGTTTGTAACACTTTTTGTAAGCGATACTCACGATCTCCCATCGGCATCATTTCAAGTTCAGCAATGGTCAAATCTGGTCCACCTGCCAAACCTGCAACCGAGGTATTTGGAATGGTTTGAATCGCATCTTCGACCTTTGCATCACCCAACAAAACATCACTCAAAAATACTGGTATATCATATTTATCGAGTCCAATACCCGTTGTAGCATTGCCCTGAGGATCCATATCAACAATCAAGACACGGCGTTTTATAACTGCCAAAGAGGCTGCTAAATTAACGCTGGTTGTCGTTTTACCAACACCACCTTTTTGATTAGCAACAGCAATAATTTGAGTCATATGGATTGATTTAGTTTTAAGTTTAGTTAGGTTTTATTAAGACGCACACAGTATCAAAAACTGGGGCTTAAGTGTACAAATTGTGATGATAAAAAGTCACCCCCCTACTTTTAGGCACTTTTTTAACTATTGCAAATTACCACAGCTCTTTTTGGTGCAGGATAACCTTCTATGGTTTTATTATGATCGTCAGGATCGAGAAAGTCCTCTAAAGATTCGAACTCCATCCAGTCTGTGCTGCGTTGCTCTTCAATACTGGTTTGGTTAATATTCACAACCCGAACGTTTTTAAAGCCAACCCTTTCCAGCATTCTGACTAAAAGTGGGGGGGTGGGTAAAAACCAGACATTACGCATTTTTGCATAACGGTCTTCAGGCAATAGTAATTCATGCGCAATTATATTGGACGCATCATTGGACTCATCTTCAATAATCAAAGTTTCCAGAACTAGTTCTGCTCCAGCCCGCATAAAGCTTTTGAGTTCCTGTAAATGCTCGATGGGAGATACGCGATGATATAAAACGCCCATCGAAAACACCGTATCAAAACCCCTTCCCTTATATTCGACATTAAATCTGGGAAGTTCTTCTCCTTTGAAGGGTAATAGGTGAATGGGGTGCTCTCCTGCGTATTTCTTTAGGGTGTGAAATTGAACCAAAAAGAACTGGCTTGGATCAACACCAATAACCAGCTTTGCGCCCTCTGCTAACATGCGCCACATGTGATAACCATTACCACAACCTACATCGAGAACCCGACGGTTTTTTAATGGGGTTAAATGCGGCTGAATTCGTTGCCACTTCCAATCTGAATGCCATTCAGTATCAATATCAATACCAAATAATTGATAAGGCCCTTTGCGCCACGGATGAAGGTTCTTGAGTAAAGCTAGCAACTGTTGAGCTCGTCGCCTCATCACAATCTTGTGACGTTCCAAAACGGACTTTATCGGTTGCAATATCAATGCTCGAAGCTAGTATTTCAGGGAGTTGTTGCAGAATCGTCTGCCACTCTTCCTTCTTGCCGTGTTGCCTTTGTTTAAAAACAGCAGACAATTGCTCAGGAAGTGACTCTTGCCATTGGCAAAAATCATTCTCTATCAGGTCGGCATACAGGCTTTCGAAATTGACTATCATTTGGATGAGTGCACTTTACTGTTATAACTGTTTTTATTCTGGTTTTAACGCAACTAATGACACAAAGTTAAAACTCTGAAACCATTGATAAGATTCGGCAAAACCCGCTTCTTGCAAACGGCTCTGATGTTGTTCAAGTGTATCTGGAATCAAAACGTTCTCTAACGCAGCACGTTTCTGACTGATCTCCAGATCGCTATAGCCGTTTGAGCGTTTCATATTGTGGTACCACTCGATTTGCTGTTGATTCTCCCGTTCGTTATCAAAGACAATTTTCTCAGATAATACCAACGCCCCACCAGGCAACAACCCATCATAAATATTCTTCAATAACGCCAGGCGTGAATCTGGAGCAAGAAACTGCAAGGTAAAATTAATCACCACTAATGAAGCATTTGTTATTTGTGAATTTTCGATATCTTCACAAATGACCTGTAAATCAGATTCTGGCATATGGCGAGCTAAACGAGACTCGCAACGCTTTACCATCGCCTCTGAATTATCTATGCAAATATGCTTGAGGTTTCTCGAAGATGTTTGACGGTGCATCGCCAGCGTTGCAGCTCCTAATGAACTGCCAAGATCATAAACATTGCTACCGTCTTTGGCGTATTGCCCAGCAAAAACGCCTAATAAAGAAATCACCGTTTCGTAACCCGGAACAGAACGACGAATCATATCCGGAAAAACATCCGCCACCGAGTCATCAAAAGCGAAATCAACGACCGCCTGATCTTGTGCGAAAATTTTATCTCGTTTCATCAGTATTTAATACGTGATTGATGGGCAAAAATGCGTGGCTACGCACCCGGCCACTTGGTATCTGCAGGAAGCTTGTCAAAACTCACCTTTTCAGCAGTACGTTGTTCCGCATCTGGGCCCATAAAATAAAGAAAAGGTCCTACCACTGCTTCAGGTTTAACCAATGTTGATATATCTTCACCAGGGAAATTCATTCTGCGCATTTGAGTATCAACAGGCCCTGTATCAATGCTGTTTATACGAATAAAGTTATCCTTGCTATCGTACTCATCTGCAAGAATATCCATCATCGCCTGCGAACCTGCTTTGGCAATACCAAACGCACCGTTATAAGCTTTACGTGAATCATGTGCAGAAAAAACTATCGACGCATCTTTAGATTTTTCGAGTAATGGTAGACACACTTGTGCAATTAAAACATTCGCATGTAGATTGACCGTCATCGTCTTCGACCACAGTTCAAAATCATATTCTTTAAAAGGGATAAACGCTGGCAACCATCCGGCATTTAATGCAACACCATCGAGACCACCCAGTTGCTCCTCAAAAGTATCCGCCATATCCTGATACTCTTTGAGCGCTGCTCCCTCCATATTTAATGGGTAAATTGCAGGTTCTGGATATCCCGCTTCTTCGATTTCATCGTAAACGATTTCTAGTTCTTTAAGTGTTTTACCTAGTAATACAACCGTTGCACCAAACCGCGCATATGCCAGGGAAATAGCTCTGCCAATTCCGGAACCTGCACCCGTCACCAAAATAACGCGGTTTTTCAGAAGATCATTTGCAGGGACATAATTTAGTAATTCTTGTTGTTCCTGAGTAAGTATTGAGCTGCTTTCTGGGTTTGAAGTATTCATGTGAAAAAGGTTTAACTATCGCTAAAAGGGATCTGTAATAATTGCATAAGCACGTCCCATCGTCCAGATATAAGTATTTGATATTTGATATGACAAAGCTGGAATTCAACTACAAATACAAAGGTCACCCCCCTACTTTTATGAGGTTTTAATGCGGCTATCGCCTTACCCTTCGGGCCGTCTTTCAATGAAAGACGTTGTTTCGCTTCGCTCAGCTTCAAAACCTCGCTCTTCGAGTAGTCGTCTTTATACTCCAAAATAGTCTCGGCTATGCCTCGGCTGAATGATATTGATGCGGCTTCGCCTTCCCTTCGAATCGCCTTTACAAGGCTTTGTGATAAGCTTAAAGCTCACTTCAATCGAGGAGTTTTTGATGGTTGAATTAAAAACTAAAGAAAACGATCAGGACGTAAATGCTTTTATCGATGCCTTAGACAATGAAAGTAGACGTAACGATTGTCGAACCATGCTGGCTATCATGGAAAAAGTCACTGGAGAAAAAGCTAAAATGTGGGGTGACAGCATCGTCGGCTTCGGACACTATCACTACAAGTATAAAAGCGGTCGAGAAGGCGACTGGATGGTTACAGGATTCTCACCAAGAAAACAAAACTTCACCATCTACATAATGCCTGGTTTTTCCAACTACCAATCGATTCTAGATAATATAGGCAAGCATAAAACAAGTGTTTCATGCCTCTACGTGAAAAATCTTGATGACCTTGATCTTAAACTTTTAGAAGAGCTAATTGCTGAATCTGTAGCTGAGATGAAAGAACTCTATCCAGATTGATATTATTAACCACCCCCCTACTTTTATGAGGTTTTTATGCGGCTACGCCCTACCCTACGGGCTGTCAATCTGTGAATGACGTTGTTTCGCTATCGCTCAGCTACAAACCTCACTCTTCGAGTAGTCGTCGTTTCACTCCGATACTGTCTCGGGTATGCCTCGGCTCAATGGTTTTACGTTTTTGTTTTTAAAAACGTAAATAGAATTTATGCAAAGCTGGGAGGGGGCCTTTTATGAGATAAGCACAAGCGATTAAGATAACTTCACATCCAGCCTATCTCTCAACTCATAATATTTAATCACCCCAGGCAACCCCAATGCATGAAAGCGTTTTAGCTTGAATGATTTATACGGCGTTGTCGGTATCGCCAGATTGTCAGATGACTCACCCAACGCACGCTCAGCCAGCACTCTTCCCATCAGTGTTGCCATTGCAACCCCCCGACCGTTATACCCAAGACCCGCCAGAATTCCCGGAGCGGGCTCATGCAAATGTGGCAAGTGATTAGTCGTGATTGCCAGCTTACCTCCCCAGTAGAATTCCAGATCTTTCGCAGACAACTGTGGGAACAACTCATGCAGCCCCTTCTGCAATCGCTTTCTATCAGAACCCACACAATCTTGCGCCAAGCCCATACTGCCAAACACCAGACGATTACGATCATCTTTTCGGGTGTAATAAACCACTCGGCGGGAATCCGCGAGAGTATGTCCTTGAGGTAAAATCTTCGCGTACTCCTGATCTGTAAGTGGCCTTGTAGCTGCTTGCACGCTCACTAAAGGACTGATTGTTTGCTGTAGACCTTTCAAGGTATCATCGGTATATCCATTAGTGCAAAACAATACCCAATCACTACTAACACTCGCAGTTGCGGTTTTAACACACCACTTACCGTCTTTCTTCTCAAAGTTATGCACAGAGCTATTAGAGAATATTCGAGTACCTTTTTCCATTGCTACCCTTGCCAATTCTCGGGCATAAGATAATGGCTGAACATAACCACCTGATTTTGCTAATGTTGCGAGATTATAAGCCTTCGAACCCGTTAATTGATGTAATTGGTCACCTTCAACCAGATCGATATCTAATCCAGCTGCATTCCAACCTTTTGCCAATGCGCTAATGGTTTTTTCTGCAGAACCGCAATGAGCCCCACGCAACCATCCATGTTGTCCAGAATCACATTGCAGCTTATGTTTTTTTACCAAAGAAAATAAATCATTGGCTGAATTTACATAACAATCCACCATGCGCTCACCAAATACAGATCCAAGATCCTCAATGATTTCATCTGGCGTAGAATGCGCCATCGGATTCACCTGACCGCCATTACGCCCCGACGCACCCCAGCCAGGTTCGTGGCTATCCAGCACAACTACATCTACCCCTTTTTGAGCCAGTTTCAATGCCGCACGCAAACCGGTAAAACCAGCACCAACAATAGTTACATCCGCTGAAATATCACCAACTAAAGACTTATATTCGGGGGCTTTTACTGCCGTTTCTTTCCACAAAGAAGAAACCATAGAATCAGTCATTAGATATACCCTAAAATAAAAGAATTGAATTCAAATAGTATAGGCAAAGACTGACTTAACGTTTGAATTACAACAAGAAAGATAGCGAATCCCACACCCCTACTTTTGAATGATATTACGTTTTTGTGGTTTAAAAACGTAAATAGAATTTATGCAGAGCTAGCTAGTTTTTGACTAATACAGAAAAACAAAGACTATCAAAAAGCCTTAATTCCTTCCTTTTAAAACCACCTTTTTTTAAAGAACAAACACCAAACTTGTCACCCTTCTGAAAAAAGCATAAACTCCGCAATCTTGCTGAAACGCATATGGAGAAGTGTCCGAGTGGCCGATGGAGCACGCTTGGAAAGCGTGTGTACCTTTACCGGTACCGAGGGTTCGAATCCCTCCTTCTCCGCCAAACATAAAAAAGCCCATTCAAAAGAGTGGGTTTTTTTGTATATGACTGAGTCGAAGGTTTCGAGCCGAACCCCTAGTGCTGCCAATATTATCCCATCTAAAGCCACGTGATACGAAGACATGAAGTAGTCAAGATTCTGCAGAAGTAGCTTATTGAACACTCTGAACAATTATTCGATATAGTCCATGATGCAAATCAAAAATATCATATTGCTTTATCTTTGGTGAAAAGCCTATGTGACCAGTTCGAAATTGATAAAAGCCTGTCTAGACTTTGCCTGAATCAATATGAGCATAAAAGACTCAGAGGACATTGAAATGCCAGATATAAAGTATCTGAAACGAATCAATAAAAAATTAACACAAAGAAATTAAGTTTGTTTTTGAAACAACAATTAACCCAGACATGGCACAGTACAACTAAAACGGTGAGAGAAAAATTGAACTTATTTTTGTGTTTGTTGAACTAATACAGTAGAGAGATTCCTTTTTAAGTTAAAAAAATATAATGTTTAGATTGTGAGTCTCAATTATAAAATATAGGGGCTGTTTTGACTTTAATTGATTATTTATATTTCACAATATCCTTGCTTGGAATAATTGCTTGGCCGATTTTGCTGATGGTTTATATTTCCAAGTGTGAAATAAGATCGACTCTGTAACGTTTAATTAAAGGAATGAAAACAAAAGTCGGCTAGTGAAAGCAGTAGATGGAATCTAGGAAAACTTAAGGTGTAGTTTCTGACTGGTACGCGACAACTCTAAAAAATACTTGATAGTAATATAATGAAATTAGTGCTGCCTTAGCATCATTACTGTCTTTAAAGAATGTCCATGTATTTACCATTATAAGAAATTTCGTTTTACACAACTGTTCAAATTCATTCCAGATGAATTAGTCGGCAACACTTCGGCTTAGCGCCTTTCTAATATGTATGGGTTACCCGTTCCAGTTGTAAAAAACAACCTAAGTCAAAGAACATTGACTCAGTGCATGTTAGTCTACGGTTTTATATTCCAGATCAATAAATTATGAAATTTAAACAATCTCGCTTTTTGCTATTTATTTCATCTATTTTATTACTCACAGCTTGTTCTCGCCACCCTGGTACCGGAGTATGGATAACGGATACTGACAACCTATTAGGTATTAAAAAACTAGTGGTGGGATTTGAAGGTAGAGCAAAATTTGTCAGCACAAAACCAGAAAAGGCTGATTGGCATTGTTTTTGGAGAGGCTCAAAAGAAAAGGAACTACTTTTAGACTGCTCCGCTTCAACGAATCCAGATAAGAAGCAATCCTATTTTCTAACTATTAATGATCAAGGCATGGCCGAATTCAGGAATGATTCTTCGCTACTAGCAACTTTTACCCGCACAGATGAGAATCCTTCTCCTAGAGAGAAATAGACGCATGATTTAAAGCACTAATTATCATAGGATGACAAAGTCACCCCTACTTTTATAAGGTTTTGAAACCCCACTCTTCGAATAGTCTGTTTCACTCCGACATTCTCGGCTATGCCTCGGCTGAATGATATTTATGCGGCTACGCCTTTCTTGCGGATCAACGTTAAAAAACAACGTTGTTGTCTCACTTTGTTCGGCTCGTTTTTGTGGTTTAAAAACGTAAATAGAATTTATGCAGAGCTAGGCACTTTTCCGGTAACTTTATGCATAAACTAAACCATATATGTTTTCGCTTCTTCGCCAGGATAAGGTAATCCAGCAATCTGCCAAAGCTGCAGACAACCACCGAAGAGTTTTCTGACTCCATCTCTTTCATGTCCAAATGCTTTACACACACGACTCATTGGAGGTATTGCACCTAGACGCATGTAACGGTCACGGATAAATGCGATTATTTCCCAATGTTGCTCGGTTAGTTGTTCAATTTCTGCATTTGCAGCCAATTGCTCCGCTATGGTTCTAGTCCATAGATCTGGGTTAATCATAAAATCGTCTTCATCGAATAAAGAAAGGATGAAGGCATCGTCTGTTCTTAAAGGTGAAGTAGTGTGCATTTTATTTCTCACTTGTCTGGTTAGTTTTAAACTGAGGCTATTTTGTTTTAAATTATTAATCATGTAAAATGATCATAATTGATTCTATATCATTTTTAACCATATAGAATATTCAAGAAAAACTAGATTAAATAAATACTACCGTGATGTGCTTTTTATCGTTGTGAAGTAATTTCACAATATTTTCAATTTCTGTTTTGTCATTTATAACCCTTTTTGGTAACCGAATCCTATGGACCTGAAACAATTAAAATCCTTCGTAATGATTGTTGAAAGTAATTTCAATGTGAGTCTGGCTGCGGAACAACTGAGTATTGTCCAATCTGCAGTTTCACAACAAATCAGTCGGTTAGAAGAAGAGCTAGGCTTAAAACTATTTAACAGAACGGGTAAGCGCTTATCCGGGCTTACGCCGGCTGGAAACGAAATCATAAATTATGCTTACCGTACTTTGGCGAATGCCAATAGCATTTTGGAAATCGCCCATGATCACATCAACGAGTTCGAAGGCATGTTGCGTCTTGGTGCAACTCACACCCAGGCTCAATATATTTTACCCCCTGTGATTAAAGCATTTAGCATGGAATTTCCTGATGTTGAATTACAAATCCACCAGGGAACACCACAACAGCTGGTAACCAAAGCCCTTCATGACGAAGTTGATTTTGCGATATGTACCGAAGCGTTGAGCCAGAGTAACGAGCTTGTAAGCATGCCGAGTTATAACTGGAATAGAAGTCTAATCACATTAAAAGATAGCCCTCTAATTAAGATCGAAAAAATAACATTGGAGGAGTTGAGTAACCACCCAATCGTGACCTACGTGCATGGTTTCACGGGTAGAGAAGTCTTTAATGAGACTTTTAAAAAAGCGGGATTAAAACCACAGATTGTATTGAGTGCGGCGGATACAGATGTTATCAAAACCTATGTACGTAACGGCATGGGTGTCGGTGTGATTGCGAATATGACTTATCTACCAGATAAGGATAGTGATTTGGTATTGCGTGATTTGAGTGAGCTATTTCCATGGGAAACCACTAAAATTGCCTACAAAAAAGATAAATACCTACGTAAACATCAACAACGTTTTATTGATCTTTTTCAGAGTAGTGTGTTGAAACAGGATGGTTTAGTGGCTCCTGATTAAATAGCAATTAGAATAGAGTCACCCCCCTACTTTTGGAGGTTTTTTATTCTAATCGAATTCAATCTCTTCTACAGTTAACTCGCGCCATTCACCCTCTTTTAGGTTTTCGTCTAGCTTTATACTACCGATTTGTTCGCGATGAAGTTTCTCTACATGATTACCTACCGCAGCCATCATGCGTTTGACTTGATGGTATTTTCCCTCAGTAATGGTCATGCGGATTTTTTGTTCTGACAGTATATCTATTTTTGCCGGGAGGCAGCGTTTCTCCTCAGCTTTGAGTTGCACACCTTCAGTTAATATTTGTATCTGTTTATCTGTGATTGGCGTATCCAGATCAATTAAATAGCTTTTCTCATGATTGTGCTTAGGAGAAGTAATCCGATGCGACCATTGACCATCGTCAGTAATGAGCAACAATCCAGTAGTATCAATATCCAATCGACCTGCTATATGCAGTGTTTCTACACGAGGCAGGAACATGTTATCGAAGACTGTCTGATGATCCGAATCGCTATTCGCACAGACCACACCCGCTGGCTTATGAAACATAATATACCGAGTTGTAGGTTTTTTAATCGATACGCCCATGTATTCAACAAGCGCATCTTCAGCCACTTTCTGTGCTGCATTCTTAACCGTTTCACCGTCAACCTTTACCTTGCCTTTTGCAATGGCAATCTTCGCTTGTGATCGGGTGAAAGTGGTTGAGCTAGAAAGGAGTTTATCTAATCGCATTTCTTAAACAGAACCCATTTAGAATAGCTTTTGTTAGTTTAATCAAAATAAATATAACAGCTCAGCATGTTTATATTTTGGCCTAGAACAAGGCACTTTCGTACACAGAATGTGAGCATACAATAAGTATGTGACCATTCGAGTACGGAAGTAACGCCGAGCTAGGTTAAAAGATGAATGTGCTGTGCAGTTATACAGAGTAAGGGTTGCGCATTATCATAGTATGATCTCTGTCTGGTCCAGTCGAGATGATATCAATCGGCGTATCAAGTAACTCTTCCATACGCTTCAAATAAGCCTTGGCCTTTTCTGGTAAGTCTTCGTATTTGGTAATGCCAAAGGTCTTGCTCTGCCAACCTGGCATTTCTTCGTATACTGGCGTACAACGCGCAAATTCGGGGGTATTGATTGGTGGTACTTCCATCTGCACACCATCTAATTCATAGGCTACACAGATCTTGATGGTTTCGATTTCATCAAGTACATCCATCTTGGTCACACAAACGCCCGTGATGCTGTTGATTTGCATCGCACGGCGAAGAGCTACTACGTCTAACCAACCACAGCGTCTGTCGCGACCTGTGGTTGCGCCCTGCTCTTTACCCACTTCAGCAATATGCTTGCCTGTATCATCAAATAATTCCGTTGGGAATGGACCTGAACCAACACGCGTTGTGTAAGCTTTGGTGATACCCAGAATATAATCTAGATCTTTTGGACCAACGCCAGAACCGGTGCATGCTCCACCTGCCGTAGTACTAGATGAGGTTACATAAGGGTATGTTCCGTGATCGATGTCCAGTAATGTTCCCTGTGCACCTTCGAACATGATATTTTTTCCAGCTTTGCGCATTTTATGCAATGTGTGTGGCACATCAATAACCATTGGACGCATTTTTTTTGCCATTTCCAGACTTTCAGCGAGTACCTTTTCATAACTCACTTCTTCTGCATTGAAGTAGTTCTTCAATGCGTAGTTATGGTATTCCATCACTTCTTTAAGTTTTTCAGTAAAACGCTCGGTATTTAATAAATCACCTAAACGTAAACCACGACGAGAAATTTTGTCTTCGTATGCAGGCCCAATTCCACGACCTGTAGTGCCGATCGCTTTATTACCGCGAGCGGTTTCACGCGCCATATCCAAAGCGACATGATATGGAAGAATAAGCTGACAACCTGCAGAAAGTTTTAAGCGCTCACTAGCAGGCACCCCCTCACTTTCGAGCATATTTAGCTCTTCTAACAATGCATCGGGTGCCAAAACCACGCCATTGCCGATGATACATTCAACGCCTTCGCGTAATACGCCTGATGGAATAAGGTGTAGTACGGTTTTCTTGCCATCTATAACCAAGGTATGACCCGCATTGTGTCCACCCTGAAAGCGCACTACTGCAGCAGCACTTTCTGTCAGTAGATCAACAATCTTTCCTTTACCTTCATCACCCCATTGGGTACCTAGCACTACAACATTCTTTCCCATATCCTCGATTCCTTACTTTTAAACTTTAGAGTTTCTCTAATATAGTTTTTAACACATCTTTTAACATGAATTTTAACATTGCATCTAATCGTGATTCGTTAGACAACATTCGTTTTAAAGAGACTTAACTTGAAACAACCTTCCAGTCATCACCTTGTTTTACAATGATTCGATCACACCCCTGTTGTTCAGGAGTTAGTGTTGAGTTGTCCTCCAGCTGTCTGATGACATGCTCACCCTGATGACGTAGTTCACTGATTACCTGATCCAGCTCTTTATCTAGAACAAACGGAGCCATAATAGAATTAGACTTTATCTCAGGGTCTTCCATCATCGAAGCAAGAGTGCGCAGATCGGTACTAAAACCAATCGCAGGGCGATTATTGCCGAATGCTTCACCAATACCATCATAACGACCACCATTAGCAATGGATTCACCACGACCCGGCAAATACACGGTATACATAATACCGGTATGATATGAATATCCACGCATTTCTGCCAAATCGATATTCACTTTTATTTCTGGAAAATTATTACTAATTAACTGAGTAATATTCTCAAGGTGCTGTAAGGCTTCTAATACCGATTTACCAGCATCTTTTAAGCATTCTTTAGCCGTTTTCAAAACCTCAACTGAACCAATCAATAATGGTAAAGCTTCAAGCATCGAGCCAACAGAATCTGTAAAGCCATGCTCTGTCACCCAGGCTTTTATTTCTGGAACAGATTTTCGAGACAGCATATCAAAATAATTTTGCTGCTGGTTTTTTGACAATTCAGCATATTCAGCAACACCATTGACGACGCCAACGTGTCCAATATCTAACACTATTTCAGTAACATTAATACTATGTAACGTTTCCAGCATTAAAGAAATGATTTCTAAATCACTTTCTACACCTGAGTGACCAAATATCTCAGCACCCACTTGAACCGGTGATCGAGAACCACCCTGCTGTGCACTACGCGTTCTTAGAACAGTTCCGATATAACATAAACGGTTTACTGCAGCTTTGGCATCACCTTTTGACAGTCGATGCGCATCAATACGTGCAATTTGCGGCGTCATATCTGCACGCACGCCCATCATTCGTCCATTTAATTGATCAGTAATCTTAAACGTCTGCAAATCTAACTGAGTGCCCATACCGGCGCGCAAAGACTCTAAATACTCGACCATTGGAGGCATAACCAATCGGTAACCCCACGTTGCGTAAAGGTCTACGAGTTGACGACGTAAAGCTTCTAGTTTATCAGCATCATCAGGAAGTGACTCATTGATGCCCTCAGGAAGTAACCACGTATTCATAACAGTTGTTTCATAGAAAAATTATGGGGTATTTAGTTTAAGAGTAGTTATAAGAGTGGCTCTGAGACTAAACTAATTTATAGTCGTTACTTAGCTTAATTCTAGCTCAGTTTTAACTTAAATATAACAAAACAAGGCCAGCAACAATACTTGCCAAACCGATCATTCGCAAGGAACTTTCGGGGGTTTGCGACATAGTTCGGTAAATTTTTTTAATACTCTCGGGTTTTATAAAAGGTAATAAGCCTTCAAGAATCAACAATAATGCAATTGCATTGAGTAAGTCATGCCAATTCATGAAGATTTACAACCAGTTAACCCGATATTGTTAAGATAATAGACTAAAAAGTACAAAGCGGGTTTATTGCCCACCTTGATTTCTAAAGTATCCAAAAAAGTCCGAATCAGGTTCAATAACCATAATATCACCACCATTACCTAAAGCCTTTCTATAAGCGCCAAGACTTCTGTAAAAAGCATAAAACTCAGCATCTTTTTGGTAAGCACCTGCATAAATCTGTGCGGATTCAGCATCTCCCTCACCCCGGATTTTTTCTGCTTTACGATATGCTTCAGCTTCAATAAGCGTGGCTTTTCGATCTGCTTCCGCTCGGATTTTTTCACCTTCTGCCAGACCACGCGAACGAAAATCCTGCGCAACCCTCTGTCGTTCAGAACGCATTCTTTCGAAGACAGATTCACTTACTGAGCCGGGGAAGTCAATTTTACTCACACGAGCATCGATAATCTTAATACCAAGTTGTTTAGCGGGGAGCTCAGCTTTGTCTCTGAGCGCACTCATAATTTCACCGCGCTCGCCCGTAATAGCTTCTTTGATCGTTCTGGTACTAAATTCATTTCTTAGTCCATCTTTCATGATACTTTCCAAACGATTTTGTGCCCTTACTAAATCGCCTCGGGTAGCACGATAGAACGTATCTACATTATCAATTTTCCACTTAACAAAAAAATCTACTTCTACTTCCTTCTTCTCAGAGGTCAAGAAACCGTCTGGCTTTGCATCAAGGGTTAAAATCAACGTAGAAAATTTCTCTACTGTATTAACAAAAGGTATTTTAAAGTGCAATCCTGGCTTGATATCTGCTTTTACGATTTCTTTGAAACGAAACTTAATTGCAGTCTCGCGTTGATCTACTGTATACGTTGCCGTCGAAAAAATAAAAACAAGGATAGCAATAACTATTATTACAATATTTTTCATTATCTTGTCCCTCTTGTTGCATCTCTGCCACCAGTTCTCGAGCTCGAACGAGTAGTTCTCATTTGTTGTTGAATCATGCTAGCCGCTGCAGGATCTAACGATGAAGACGGATTATTAGTTGTTGACCCACCTACCTGCTGCAACTGATTTAATGGCAAATACAGTAAGTTATTACCTGATTTAGAATCCACCATAATCTTATTGGTGTTTTGATAAACTTCTTCCATTGTTTCCAGGTAGAGACGTTTACGTGTAACTTCTGGTGCTTTGTTATATTCAGCCACTAACTGATTGAAACGAGAAGCATCACCTTCTGCTCTTGAGACTATGCGACCCGTATAGGCAACGGCTTGTTCACTCAATCGCGATGCTTTACCTTCCGCCTCTGGTATTACTTTATTCGCATAGGTTTCTGCTTCGTTTTTAAATTTATCTAAATCCTCACGAGCTCTCACCGCATCAGCGAATGCATCTCTTACTGCTTCAGGTGCCTGGGCGTATTCAAGGTTTACTTCAACCACTTCTAAACCAGATTTATAAGTATCTAATACACTTTGCATTACATCTTTAGTATTCGGCGCGATTGATTGTCTATTCTCAATCAATATCGAATCCATGGTATTAGCACCAACTATCTCTCTAACCGCACTACGCATTACCTGAAATAAAGTACCAATAGATTGGTTTCTTTCAAAATCTGGTAAATACACATTGAAAAGATAGTTTTCAGGTTCTTTAATCCTATACTGCGCCGCTACTCCAATATCAACAATATTTTCATCACTTGTTAACATTTGGGTTCTGTCTTCTGCAGTACGAACACGATCTATATCGACCAATTCAACTGACTCGACAGGATAAGGTATATGCCAATGTAAACCTGGGAGTGTGGTTTCAGTAAACGCCCCAAATCTAAATTCCACACCTCTTTGTGCAGAATCTACTGTATAGAAACCTGTAGCTAGCCACGCTGCTAATGCAACAAGGCCAATTATGACAAGTGAAGTACCACTTGGGCCTATATTACCGCCAGAACCACCTGATTTTTTTTTGCCAAAAAAACCACCGAACTTTTCGTTCATTTTACGGGTGATGTCTTCGATATTATCTACCGGAGTTCCTTTGGAACCTCCTTTTGAGCCCCCATTAGATTTATCACCCGATTTACCTTTACTCCAAGGGTCTTTATCATCGCCACCTGGCTCATTCCAAGGCATACACTATTACTCCAAAATTTAAGGTTATTTAATTATGGGGATTCAAATACAACTCTCAAGGACATCTCCTTAAATTTTGTAAAACCCAAAACCGCGATTGTACACACTTGCCATAGCTCTTGCATAAAGTTCTTGCATAATTTTCGAATATTAATCCAGATAATAAATATATAAAACCTGATTTTAATCAATAATTTTTACTGTTTCTTGATCTAAATCTTGAATTTTATCTAAGACTAAAGAGATAATATTAGCATCTATTAATATACCTTGTTTTTTTTATGCATTCTACAACCAATACAGAGTCTCCAACTACTCCAAACTCAATGAATGGTGTCTCGAATTCTACGCGATTTATTCCAGAGCTTGATAAAAGTGAAATCAAAGCACTACAACAGGAGACTGCCAAAAAATTAAACCTACCCCCCTACTTTGCGGATGATTTAAAAATCGGCGGGAAAGGCCCTGAGTTAGCCATTATTCCTGCAGGTCAATACGAAATGGGTTCTAATCGTGATGAGTTTGGCCATTCAATCGAAGAGTATCCTCAGCATTACACGCGCATCACCGAACCTTTTGCGATTGGTCGTTTTACCGTTACCGCAGAGGAGTTTGAACAATTTCGTGAAGATACCGAATGGTTTTTACGGAATGATGTAATCTGGTCTGAAGGACTAAAGCCGGTGATTAATATTCGTATGGCCGATGCTGCGTTATACCTTAAATGGCTCAGCGATCAAACCGGTCAACACTATCGATTTCCCACAGAATCAGAATGGGAATATGCCGCACGCGCTGGCACAAACTCGGCGTTTCATTTTGGCGATGAAGTCACATGCAAGGAAGTGCACTTCCATTCACTGTTTCCATACAATGAAGCAAAGAAAAAAAAGCGCTGGTATTTACCCTTGTGTTCCCCTATGGCGACAACATTAGAAGTCGGCTGCAAACCACCAAATAGCTGGGGATTGTACGAGGTACACGGTAATGTCTGGGAATTTACCGATACCCCCTGGCGTGATTCACACGTCAATAGCAACCGTGATGGTAATAACGATTCCAATTTCATCAGTTCAGCAATCGTCACCAAAGGTGGATCCTGGTTTGATGAAGCCATTCATGCACGTAGCGCCTCTAGAAAAAAACGCCTCTACGATGAAATGGACACCAATCTCGGTTTCCGTGTTGTGCGCGACTTATAAAAATACCAGCACATTCATTTTTAGACTACAATTCCACGGCTTAAACCAGGCCCTTCACTCAGGCAATAATCTTCAAGGATAATCGTGGAAAAGTTAAATACTCAAGCCGGTGAATTCAAGCTTGAACGTCTACCCCAAATTAAAAACGATACCATGCGTGCCTGGGATGCGGCGGATGAGCTTTTAATACAATCAGTATTTGCGGACTATTCTGAGCTGTTAGTCACCCCCCCACTTATAGCTAATGATTCTTTTGGTGCGCTGGCAGTTGCCTTTAATCAATACTCTATCCATAGCTGGTCTGATTCATATATCTCACACCTTGCAACAGAGCATAATCTCTCACTGAATAAATTATCAGCACCCCCCAAATTAATTCCATCTACAACAGAATTAGAGGGAAATTATGACTTGGTTCTGATTAAAATACCAAAAACTCTATCTTTACTAGAAGACCAATTATGTAGACTAAAGCCACATATTCACCCTAAAACAGTGATTATCGGTGCAGCTATGAGCAAACATATCCATACCTCAACACTAAAGCTTTTTGAAAAAATCATAGGCACTACAACTACATCACGTGCGACTAAAAAAGCGCGCCTTGTTTATGCACAAAATGATCAACAAGAAATAGCAATCTCACCCTACCCGAAAATCATTAAAGATGAATCTACGGGCATTCAATTACAAAATCTTGCCAATATATTTGCCAATGATCATATGGATATTGGCACCCGTTTTTTTCTGGAAACGATTACAAAGCACTTCAACCAAGATAGAAAAAGTATTACGCAAGCACCTAATATTTTTGATTTAGGCTGTGGCAATGGAATACTTGGAATTCTTGCAAAACAACTATTTCCTGATGCCAAGATTAGCTTTACCGACGAATCCTACGCGGCTGTAGCTTCTGCAACAGTCAACTATATCAACGAAACATCTGATGATAATTGTAATGATGCCGAGTTTGTATTGAGCAATAGCTTAGATCAATACCAGGGCAATTCACCAGATTTAATTCTCTGCAATCCTCCGTTTCACCAGGCACATGCCGTTGGGGACCATATTGCCTGGACTATGTTTAAACAAAGCTACCAAAAACTAAACAACGAATGGTGAGCTTTGGATAGTCGGTAACCGACATCTTGGCTATCATATAAAGCTGAAAAAAATATTTGGAAACTGTGAAACAATTGCGAGCAATAAAAAGTTTGTGGTTCTAGTAGCCAAAAAAGCGGCGAAGAAAGAACAAGGCAGAATCAAAGATTAAAAAGTCACCCCCAACTTTTATATGGTTTTTATTCGTATATATCGAAACCACACCTTTGGGCTATCATCGTTACGCTTCAATATTGTCTCGTTGGAGGCATCACCTTTTTGATTTGATTAATATCTAGTTAGCGTGATCTGCTTTACACGTTAGCCGAATTTTCAATCTATACTTAGGATATAACCAAGTAGAAAGGATTTCTTAAATGCCAGGAAATTCTTAAACCATAACGGTACTCAATTCTTTTCAGTTAATAACTTTATGAATAACACCAACAAAATACAACATTTGTTTTGTCTTTAGCCAGCAAACATTGGATAAAGCCATTGACGAATGGGTTACTGACGAAACCGCAAGCCAGCCTGATAAGAAAGAAGCATATCAAATTACCCAAGCAGCATTACCCTGGTTTATGAAACACTTGAATCAAAGTGGCTCAATTTTTATGTTTAGCTCTGAAGATATGCAAAATGAAATAGAGGCCTGGAAAAAAGCCCAATACATTGCATTTCCAAAGCGAAAGAAACGCATAAAGGAAACGTGTGATTTACTAGGGGACTTTTTTAATTCTGATGTAATTGAACGACATAAAATGACGGTGCATGCCTAATAAGCAGAAGCTTACTTTGACTAGGCTGCACTATGCCGAACTATAGCAACTGTTCTTGGCAGATAGACATCAGCGATATGGGTCGATTCGATTTCCAATTTTAATTCAGGCAACAGCATTTGATTGGTGAGATATTATCCTGGTAGTTCACCCTCACTGCGAATCTCTGAAATCATTGCAAACGATAAAGACAGTCGTGTTTTATCCATCTCTTGAAGGGTTTCAGTCGGTAGTTTTTTTAGAGTTAATGAGAGTGATTCTCCTTGCTTTAAGCGTTTTATTCAATTTATGTTGATAGTTTCGAGTATTTTCAGCAACATCTTGATCATCATCACCCCCTTTTACCCCAATAAGCCTCAGCGATTCTATGCCGAAATAGTCGACTTTGACATTTAAGGCAAACTCACCCTGTTTCTCTTCATATAGGCTATAGTAAAAATCCAAATCTCGCTGTAATGCAAGGCGCGTCAAATCATCCAGATCAATTTTGTGCGCATGTGTCAGTGTCAAACTACAATTCAGCACTGACATCCAGGCGGATGAATACTCTTTCAAATAACCACAATATTCGTTATCTCCGTGCTCATCCTCAAGACTTACTCCCACCCGCTTATTGATAGTTTTTCTAATTGCATCACTGTTTTCAATCCCCCATCAAATGCGATGAGTATCGCAAGAAATAATGGATTAGGATAAAGGTTTTTTTAAATTCTTTGGTAAAAATAAAGAATTATTTTCATATTCCATGATAATTAGACTGATCTCTCAACAATGCAAAAGCCAATCTGGCTATTTTACGAGAAACTCTACAGCAGAAGCAGTAGTTGAATGTCCTCGCTCTTTCATAGACATATAATAAGCGTTCCATTTCGACGTTTTTTGATCCTGATCTAGCAGCATTAAACATTAATCGTCTTATTTCCGGATTGCCTTTTTTGGTCAGTTTCCTCCTTCCCTTAATGTATCCTGATTCACACACCCTCACATCTAATCCTATAAAAGCAATGAAGGAATAAGCTTTCCTAAAAGTCCCTCGATGATAGGTTGCTACTAAAGCAGCGGCATTTTGTGGACCAACACCAGGAATGGTAGGTCAACGCTGATAATTATCAGTATATCCCGCTAACTTAATACACTCTTTGAATCGCTTATCAATCAGCATCATTGCCTGTTTAATTCGACTCATTAAAGCGAGTCGCGTCTGTGTTAATTCGGTTATTCCCTTTAAAGCAAGTTCGATAGAAGCTCTTTCTTTAGAAAACTTGGCACGTGCTTTAAGTAGTATGTTAAGCCTTTTTACGGCTGGAGAAATAGGTTTAAAAAGTGTTAACTGGTGTTTTTTTGCTCTCATATATCGATGCAGTGAATGAGCATCACCTATATCTGTTTTTTCACGAACAACTACAGCATCACATTATCGTGAAAGGCGATAAGCATCGACCAAGTAAACGGTATGTTCATATGCAATCGCTAGTTCGATAAATAACTCATGAAAAGTACTGGTTGATTCAATAGCGATACAAGCTGTATCAGAAAACTGTTATAGAAAGGCCTTAATGGCAGACCGATTATTGTCAATACGAGACACCTGAGTTCGATCCGATATATCAAGCCAATCTTTGGCAACATCCACACCAAATTGAAATTTATAAGTCTTCATTGCCATTTTATATACTCCAGAGTAGGATGAAAAAGTCGGAGGAACATTGATAGCGCAAGCTTGTTGAAATCGACCCTGCAGGTAAGATTCTTTATCGGCGCTTATTAATGAGTGGGGCGAGAGGGCGAAATCTCAGGCTGTCTGTACACATAAGTGGCAGATGCGAGGCACAAAATCTCCTCCTCCCGATGCCTTTACTATGATCCTAGATAAAAGCTGGAATTACCATACAAGTGAGGAACGAGCGAGTTCCCTTCATCCCCATTATTTCCCCTATGCACTTGAAACTATGATGTTGTGTAGTAAATGGCATTTTTTTTAGTTACTTTTATTGTTGACGCAGACAACAAAGTAACTCGTAGCTTTAGCTATGAAACAACTAAACTACGAAACATCAAATAAAAGTCCACACTGCTTGAGCCATATCAAAAGTTCACTTTGCTTTTGACTCTATACTTCAGCCTTTAGTTTTTAGATAAAACTATACCGCTGGGTTCACCCAATGTTTTTGAAACCATCACTGCTGCTCGTCAAAAACGCCTTAATCAAATTCCGGGCAAACCAGGGTATTCTTTTATCGGGTGCCATTGCTTACTACACCTTACTTTCCATTATTCCTCTGTTTACTTTATTGCTAACAGGGCTCTCACATTTTTTTGCAGAGGATCAGCTACTGACGATTGTACAAAATAATCTCAGCATGTTGTTTGGCGATCAGGCAGAGGTACTAACGCAACAAATCGCTACTTTTATTGAACATCGGGAAACCGTATCCTGGGTCGTTTTATTGGTTCTGGTGTTTTTTAGTTCGATGGCATTTACTGTGCTGGAAAATGCCATGTCCGTTATTTTCTTTCATCGCGTCAAGATACATCGTCGCCATTTTCTGATATCAGCCATTATTCCCTATATTTACATTGCTCTTTTGGGTCTGAGTATCTTAATTATTACCCTCATTAGCGGCGCAATGAGTATTCTGGATCAAAACCAGATCACGCTTTTTATCTGGACCTGGGAAATGAATGATTTGTCTGCTGCCTTTCTCTATGGACTTGGAATGATCGGTTTAACCCTGCTACTCACCTCGTTTTACATGGTAATGCCCGTCGGCAAAATTTCATTTAAGCATGCAATGATTGGCAGTGTCGCGGTGGTGATTTTGTGGGAAGCGACCCGCCATTTACTCGTCTGGTATTTCTCGACCCTGTCGATGATCAACCTGATTTATGGTTCATTGGCGACCACCATCGTTGCATTGCTATTTCTGGAAATGGCCTCGATTATCCTGCTGTTCGGCGCACAATTAATTGCAGAGTATGAACGTCTGGATCATCTTGAGGTAGAGGAGGAGGTAAAGGAAGACTCCGATGAGGCTGGGTTTAATACATAAGTGAATGAAGTAAAAATTAAAATAAATGGAGACAGAGTAATTTAATAATAACACCCCCTACTTTTGTGGCACTTTTAAAACTGTTTGAGATCAACCATCTCTCAGATCAATTCTTGATCTGTCAAGACGATTTATTTGCCCTTGCGACATAATAATTCGACTCGTAGCTTCAGCTACAAGACAAATTATATTGCATGCAATATTAATATTAGGTTAAGTAGTCCCTTGTTAATATAGGCTTAGAAAATAAAAAAGAGGACAGCTATGACAGTATTTCCACTCACTACAGCAGAAAAAAAGCATACGGGAAAGAAATTGGGGAAATCCTCATACGAGATCATGGAAAGTAAAAATTCTACTTTGGTGCACATGTAAAGAAAGCATCTCTAGAAACCAAACATGGTTATGATTTACATTGCTAGGCGATGTGCTTTTATATGTCACCCGATGATGTCAAGGCATGCCATTGGTGATGGCTGCGATTACTCTGCGATGAAAGCAGAAATGACATCGGCTTTAACTGATGGTGCGTCTGACTCTTGGTTTAGTTTTGATATATCCTGGCTAGAGTGGCCCAATATTGAACTACCTACGATATACGAATTTTCTGATGGTATTTAGTTACATCTAAATCACACCCCCCTACTTTTATAGTGTTTTTCTTTATTAAATAAATTAAACCAACCCAATAACACCGTTTAGAACGTCGTCGTGCATAACAGTCTCAGGATATTGTCTCACGGTGGTCGGCTAGACACATTTAAACATAAAACAGGGAATGTAATTTATGACTATCTCACACACACTATTTAACTGGTTCTCCACTAGCGGAATGAATGAACCATCATCTACACACAGAGTAGATCCTATAAAAACTGAGCATCAAGCGTATTTGACAAATATTCATGCGGCACGAATTCTGGATCGAGCCCCATTAAATGAGGCCTTAGCAAGTACGGGATGGTCAGTAGATTCGATTTTTGCTTGTGATACTTTCAACGAAGCAGACCTCGTTACAAAACAGCGAGTACTTGACGTTATGATTACTCATTCTGCAAACAAATACTGCCGATCGACTAAAGAAACAATTTACCGATTTTTTGCGATTTGTGATTGGTTGAATAGTGCTTCACGATCAAAACTAATTGGGTTACTCTTCGATCACTTTGAAATTAAAGAGATGGAGTTTAATCGCTTAACGAATGAAAACAAAAGCGAGAATCATACTGAATCATCTTATTCGGATACCGATGAAACACGATGGGAGATTGGCTTTGCATTATCTTGTTTGATTAACCCTAAGTTAGTCAGCCATAAGAAATACAAGGGCAAATTATCATCATTGCTACATAATAAGACGTATAACAAAGGTCGTAGTGAACTAGTCATTCCTTATGCAAGAATAGCCAAGGAAGATGCAATACCGGATTTAATCAAATTTCTGGATGAACGTGAATTACGCCATAATGCTATTTTTGAATTAGGTAAGCTTAGAGCAGTAAAAGCCACTCCAAATCTAGAAAAAATAGTAGAAACCCAAGAGCCTTTGTTTCGAAACTTAGCCATAACAGCGCTTGAAAAGATTTATTAAAACATACGCTTTAACTGGAATATTCGGTTAATCACCATGAATTTATTCTAAATGTCACCCCCCTACTTTTAAGTGATTTTTCATTTCGTTATTTGAAATGACTAAAAGAACTTATGCTTCGCGGAATGATATTACGTTATTGTTGTTTGAAAACGTAAATAGAATTTATGCAGAGCGATGAGATTTTTCAAACTTCACTCTTCGAGTAGTCGTCTCTATGTCCAACATTGTCTATGAAGTACGTCCATGATCTTCACCTCTTCGAGGCAGTTTCGTTGCACTCATCTGTTCAAATTCATTCCTGATAAATTTGTCGGCTATGCCTCTTCTGAATTATTTTAGTAGCTCTACGGGTCAGCTTTAAATAACAAAGCTGTTGTCTCGTGCTGCTCGGATCGTGGTTTTTTTATTTAACTTAATGAAAACCACGCCCTGAAGGTTGTCTTCGCAGCGCTCCAAGGTTGCCTTGGTTAATCCCTGACTAGTGTTTTTTTGATTTAATATTATTCTACCGCTAATGTTACACTGACCCACTTATTCTGTGAATTCGACATGTGCATCAGCATTTAGACTTTATCTGATAGACGAACATCAGGCATAATCGAATGTAAATGCAGATTTCTCACAGTTGATGCCATTTCGGGCCTGTCTTTTTTGTTGCTATCCCAATGTGTTATAAAATGTTCGAGCTCGCTAGCCATCATAGGTTTAGAATAATAGTAACCCTGCCCGTAATCACATCCTGCATCAATCAGGATATCTCTTTGTTCTTTAGTTTCAATTCCTTCTGCAACCACTTTGCACCCGAGTTTGTGCGCCATTATGATAATCGCCTTAACCAGTGCCATTTCATCTGTATCAATAGCCAGGCTTCGCACAAATGATTGGTCTATTTTCAAGATGTCAAAATCAAAGTTTTTTAAATAGGAAAGGGAGGAATAACCCGTACCAAAATCATCGATCGCGACTTGTATACCTAACTCCTTTAATTGATTAAGGTTTTTCATAACAGCAGGACTCGGCTCCATTAATATGCCTTCGGTTATTTCCATCACCAAATTTTTCCCTGATAGGCCGCATGAACGTAAATAGCTATACCAGATATCGAGATCCATACCATTTTTATGGTATTGCAAAGGCGATGTATTGATACTCATTTGAAATTCATTATCGAGAATTTTTACTATTCTGGCTGTTTGTGATACTGCTTCTTTAAAGGTAAATTGTCCTATTTCATTGATTAATCCTGCTTCCTCTGCCAGGGGTATAAATTCTTCAGGTGAAATAAAACCTCTGCTTGGATGATTCCAACGAATAAGTGCTTCTGCCTTGCAAATTTTGTTTTTAGATAAATCAATAATGGGTTGATAAAAAAGAACAAATTGTTCTTCTTGTACAGTTGAACGAAGATCTCTAATGGTATCGTTTTTAAGATCAGTATCCTGTTTCATGGAATAATTGAAATAAGTGAAACAGTTTCTACCATTATTCTTTGAGATATCCATGGTCTGATCGGCGTTATTGATAAGTTGGCCACTAGTTGTTGCATCATCTGGATAGCAGGTAATTCCGATACTTGTGCTGATGACTGATTTCATGTTCGTTGATATGAAAGGGCATGACTTAAAGTGTTTTTGATGCATTCAGCCGTCATTTCAATTATCTTTTTATCGGATACCCTGGGGAGAATAATCATAAACTCATCTCCGGCAACCCGGGTAATTTCAGTTGTAATATCTACGCAGTTTTTAAGTCGTTTTGAAGCTTCAATTAAGAGCAAGTCGCCGACAGCATGGCCCAGGGAAACATTAACCTGTTTAATCCTATCCAGGTCCAGATAAAATAATGCGAATGGTTGATCTGTTGCTTTGGATTTTACTATTTGTTTTTCGAGTAATCTGTTAAATTTGCGTCTATTGCCCAACCCCGTTAATTGATCTACTTCTACTTCTCTTTTTAGGAGTCTCTCGCTTGTTTTTAGGAGATGTTCGCTTGTTTTTAGTTGATTTTGTGTTTTTCTAAGACTAAAAACCCACAACATTAGTAAAACCAGGGCACCAGCAAGTGCTGAACCTATAGATACTATTGTTTTCATTGTGAGATGAGGCTTAATTTCTAATTCAAACCAGTACTTAGTAATAGCGCCTCTATCAAATTCGGAAATGGAAGCAAGTGCTTTTTCCATAATATCCGCCAAAACCATATTACCCTTGATAATGCCGATACTATGGTTACTTGAGTATTCTGTCTGTCCAGAAAAAGACAAATGGTGATAGTCATGTTTTTTTATCAGATAGTTTGCAGTAACAGCGTTTCCTACATAGGCATCTGCTGCGCCTGATTCAACCAGGCTGAGGGCCTTGTTTGTATTTTTAACAAGAATTAATTCTATTTCAGGATATTTTTTGCTTAATTCACCTGCAGCATATGATCCCCTTTCGATTGCCACTTTTTTACCATTCAGTTTATCTATAGAACCAATATAACCATTGCTCAGACCATTGTTGATTATTACTGTCGGGTTGAGTGCAAAGGGCTTGGTGAACTCTAGAAATTTCTGTCGTGCTTTTGTATTTACAAGAGCAGAAACCATATCCAGCTCACCCGCCTCGGCCATCTGCATGGTTTCCCCCCAGGGAGCATCTTTAACAATATCAAATTTTATTTTTAGTCGATATTCGATCATCCGCATAAAATCAGCTGAAAAACCAATATATTCATTGTCTGATGTGATTGAGCCAAAAGGTGGAAATGCCCTGTCAATTCCCAGGCGTATAACGGGATGTTCCGATAACCACTGCTTTTCTTGATCCGTTAGATCTAATGTATAGTCATTGCCATAAATGATGTTATCAATGCTGTTTACCGGTTTGTTTAATCCCAACCAGGAAAACGGTGAAAGGATGTATGCAAAAACCAATATTATGCTTAAAACAGATAAGACGGGGATAACAGGGATAATTACTTTATTTATTTTTAAAATCATCAAATCACGTCGAAATTTTATATTATTTCTGCGCATTATATAAACAGAAAACCCTATACAGGCTTAATGGCACATTATTTGTTTGCACAAAAAATAATAAAATGTTTCTTATATCAATGGAATTAACAATGAGCTCCGACTCGATTAAAATCCACTTTAATAAGCTTAGAAAGACACACCTGTACTTTGAATGATATTAGGTTTTTTTGTTTAAAAACGTAAATAAAATTTATGCAAAGCTAAGCGGTTTTTTACCGCGCCCTTAGGATCAGCTCTAAATAACAAAACTGTTGTCTATGAAGTACATCTTTGTACTTCAGCTCTTTGAGGCAGTTTCGCTGTACAAAAAAATTAAATTCGTTCCTAAAGGATTTGTCAGTGATATTTGGCTTGAACATCACCTGTGTTCCTAATTTAGATCACCCGAATTCATACTTTTAATAAAATAGGTAATATCTCACATTTTATTTGTGATGGATTTCACAGTATTTATTCCTTACCTGCTTCACAATGATCACCAGTCAATGATTACTAAGTAAAACAATTTAATCATAAAGCTATTTTTACAAACAAGTTGCACAAACACTTGAACAGAAGTGACTAATAAGAATTCTTAATGAATCATTTTTTAAATTATACCCAGAGAGGATTTTATGAATAATTTAGCCGATACATCTTGTGATTCAAAAATTGTTATACATATAAACAACAAGTTGGATGATCAAAACAGAAGCCAATTTTCTGATGGCGTAACCCAACTTAATGGTGTGGTTTCAGCCGCGTTACAGGAAAAATGTCCGCAGCTGATGATAGTTGCCTACAACCCTCTGCAAACACAAGCCGTGGATGTGGTAAATGGTATTAGAAATAAGGGAATGCCAGCTCAACTTATTTCCTGGTTATAACATCAACGTAAGCTATACAGCACAAGAAATAGAAAAGGAGCACATCATGTCGTCTTATTCGAATACTATAAAATGGATTTTTGTTACTACCGTTATTTTTTCAATTTTATCTATCAATTATTTCTGGTTGTAAGGTGTAACCTAGATTACCAGATTTGCACATGATGCCTGACATCCACCAGCTAGAATTTAGAGATGCGTTTGATACTATCTCAATTATAGCAGGGTGGCTCTTTATGATTGATGTTGTATGTGACTGATTAAAAACACCCCCCCACTTTTTGAATGAAAACTCGTTTTTGTTGTATAAAAAACGATATTTATAATTTATGCAAAGCTCGTGGTTTTTACCGCACCCTTCGGGTAGTCGTCACTACGCTCCAAGATTGTCTATGAAGTACTTCCCTATACTTCACCTCTTCGAGGCAATTTCGTTGCACTCAACTGTTCAAATTCATTCCAGATGAATTTGTCGGTTTCTCTCGGCTAAGCACTTTATATAATGAAAACACCGTATTTATCTTCATGTTTATTCAATTCATATCACAGGAAATAATGGACTAGGTAACTCCCCGCATCACTAACAGACCAAGATAATCTTTGACTTAAATCAAGTAACTAATGATCAAATCATTATTCATTAAGAATCACTGCCTCACACCTCCCGGAATAAAAAATTTAGACTATATGTTTATTACCTCTGTCATGATTTTTTATTAACTACTAATTAGGTTTAGTCCAGTTTAAACGAGCTGCTTTCAGAGGTGAGGTATTCACTCATCACCATAGGGATATTAAAATGAATAAGAAAACACTAGTAAGCCTGTTTACCGTTATCGCCATGTTTGGTTTTTCACAATTTACCTTAGCAGCTGAAGAGGTATCTTCAATAGCGCGTGGCGGACAATTGTATGATAAATGGTTCAAGGTAATTGGTGCAGATAAACCCAAAGATACTCATCCAGCCTGGCCTGCATCCAATACTAAAAAGAAAGGTGATGCTACGCACCGTTGCAAGTCCTGTCATGGTTGGGATTTAATGGGCAAGGATGGCGCTTATGCATCAGGTTCTTATAAAACCGGAATCAAGGGTTTGAAAGATATGCTGGGTGCAGATAATGCAAAAGTTATTGCAGTAATGAAGGATGCTACCCATGGCTATAGCGGTAAGATGAGTGATGAAGATTTCACTGATTTGGCCAACTTTGTCACCAAGGGTCAGATTGATATGGACTCGATTATTGACCGTCAATCTAAAATGTCGAATGGAAATAAGGCGCAAGGTGAAAAATACTTTAATACGGTTTGTGCAGGCTGCCATGAAAAAACCGGGTTGTTGCCCGAAAAAATGGATCCTCTAGGTGCGCTGTCGAATAAGAATCCCTGGGAAATTATCCAGAAAATCCTTAATGGTCAACCCGATGAAGAAATGCCTGCGATGCGGGCTTTTGACCTACAGGTGGCTTCAGACATTCTTGCCCATATGCAAACCTTGCCTAAAGAATAGCTATTTGTTTGCTTAGGAAGTACGCCAGTTTTTATAAAAACACTATGACTGGCGTACTTTGCTGTAGACAAGAAAGTGAGTCTTTGCTTCGCTACGAAACAACAAATCAAAAGTCACCCCCTACCTTTTACCCACTTTTCACGCCAATCAAACAACTAACAACAATAGTCCTATACTTAAATTCAAAGTGTAGTGTACAGCTTAAACTTGCCGGTAAACTACAGGAGGAATTGTGATGTCTATACGAGAAAAAATAACACAAATTTACCTTGATTATGAAAACCGAGATTTAGAGAGTGTGTTAGGCGCAATTCCAGATAATTTTTGTTTTGAATGGCCAGTCGATAAAGAACACGCAAGATATTCAGGCGTTTGTAATAATAAGCAAGAACTAGTAACTCAACTTACAGACCTGGAAGAAAATTTCGAGTTTCATCGTTATTCGCCAACAAACATCATCGTAGAAGGTAACAAGGCTGCAGCTCAAATTCATCTTAAATTAACTTCTCATAAAACAGGTGAGACGTTCGAGGCAACTGTGGCACATTTTTGGACATTCGAAAATGATGAACCAGTTAAATTGCTTGAATATATGGATACCGCTTTAATTACACATCAAAGCGGCTAAGGACTTATCGATACAGCAAATATCCTGCAATGATCTAGTCTAAAATGACTCCCCCTATTTTTTACGGGTTTTTATTTTATGTTGGACAAAAATGAATGTTTAAATCGCAGGTACTAAAAAAGCCCGAATATTATCGGGCTTTTTTATTGTTTAAATTATGGACATCCTAAGCTGTTACCCGATCTAGTTGCGCCTCAATAAAGTCAGCGTATAGGCTGGAATCATCACCTGCATATACAAGACCGGATGCCAGCTTGCTAGCCAGGATTGCATATTTAACCTTTTCAGGTAAATTGGTTTGGATACGAGGGCCATATACATCAGAGTTTTGAATAAGTTTTGGCATATGCGCCAGCATCGCTTGTTGCTGTTTGGGTAATGTAATTTGCTCAGGGTTAGCCTGAAAGTAATCGAACATACGCGCGTAATGATCATTAATTTCCTGGCTTAGCATGCTTGAAATTTCAGTATAAGTCTCGCTGCCATCCATCTTGCGGTACTTGCGTATAACTGATCTCGCTTCAATCTCTGCCATTTGATTAAGAATGTCAATAACATCGCTAACGTACTCATCTTTATTAGCCAGAAACTCCTCATCGGTGAAAACCAGGTTAGCAATAATTTCATAAGATGAAGAAATAACACCACATTTATTCGCTGAGGCATCGCGCATTATTACTACACCTCTTTGCTGCAATATTGTTCTTGCAGCGGGGGTGATAAACGAGTTTGCACCCTCAATAATAACTTTAGCGCTGGGTTTGCCTTCAGCATTAAAGTAGCGATCAACATTCGTTTCGTCGATGGTCTCAGGTCGCCCGCCAGCGGGTATAAATAAATCGGTTTCAACGGTAAACAGAATACTATTAAAAGCATTGTAGAACTGGTCAGTGGAGATCCATTCCTCATCAAGACCGGATTCAGTCATAGTTAGTTTTTTGTATAGGTTACTAATGCCTTCTTTCTTGGTTTTCATCCGATACAAAATAAAACCGCCTGGATGCAAGGCTTCAGCATCATATGCTTCGATATCAGCTTTTAAAACAATAGCTGACAATGCGTCTTTATCAAGGCCTTCTGGATCAAATAACGCACCCGTACCATCAACAATAAGCTTAATGGCAACCTGTGGACAACGCTCTAGCAATAAGCGCATGCCATTACCAGCGACATCGCCATTCGGGCCGCCAGTAAATTTAACACTGAAGGCACTGGTGTGCATATCTATGCCCATCTCTTGCATAGTAACTTCTGCAAAGCGAATGACGCCGATTGAAGTCACTCCGTATTCTTTATGATTGATACCAATTTTCTTACTCGACATGATGCCTTTGCCAAGCACATAGCCACGTCGCTCAGCAAGCTCTGCCAAGCGCTCTATCATAACGTTGTGCATGTTCTCATCAGGCCCTAGTTCAATAGGTTCTTCCTGGCCGTAGTAATCAACAACTCTTGGGTCTTTAGCCCGACCATTTTTATCTGTGACGAACAAATCCAGAAAGGCATTCGCAAATGCGTGCTGCATTTTGTAAAGATACTGATCGCGTTGTTCGGGAGTGGTGCGTGGGTCAATATTCAGGATCGCGACCATCTTAGAACCACCTTCGTATATGTCTTTATTTTTCAGGTGTTGGGTATGGGCAAGCACGTAGTTTTCCTTAAACAGAGTGCTGGCATTATTCGCATAATCGTCGCTGCTTTGCGTAATTATGGTACGCCAGCCACCGCGAGCGATATCGGAAAAACCAATATGAAAACCATTGCCGCGCCTGCCGGAAAAGAAAGTTATGCGAAACGGGCGCTGATGGGGTAGATCTTCAGTAAATCTAGGCCCTAGTTCCTCTAAGTAGTGGGGGTTTAAGCGAAAACTCAGCGCATGTTTTTCGATCACAAAGAAATTGGTCTTTAAACAATTTTTTACGAATAACAGAGCGCAATGAAATACCACGCGCCTTAAATCATCTAATATTCGGCGGCCTGAGTTAAAGTTCTCTACCAGTTCGCTAACACTTTCAAGTTTTGTTGCATAAGCAGCTTCTCTGTTAGTTAAACTCGGGTCAAAGCGAGCGTAAAAAAGCTCAACCAATTGTATGCTGATGCTAGGGACATGATGAAATGCACGAATAATACTTCCGCGTTCATACACATCGGGTGCGTTATGGGCTAAGTTTGCATGGCAAAAACCTATAAAGGCAGAGATCAATGTGGAATCTGGGCCGCTCATAATGCCGTTTTTTATCAGATTCGCGTAACTAAGATCTGTAGTGGAGGTGATCTGCGTGCTAAACAGCTCGAGCTTTAAGTTGTTAAAGAGTGGGTTAGCCTCATTTAACTCGGATTTGTCTCTAGGTTTGACATAGAGCGTGGTCAAAAAGTAGGGAGTTAGACCATTAGTCACGCTTAAGTGATATGCCCGCCTCACACCAATCTCTAGGCGTTGAAAAACTTCAAGAACCTGGGTTAAAAAACCTGCATGCGGAGGATTGGTGACGCCGAAAGATACGCGCGTCTCATTATGTTCTGTTGACTCAAGATTCAGATAAATGCCGCTATTTAATTGCGTTTCAATATAAATACGAATAACCCGCGAGACTCTTTCAGCGGGTGATTTAAGGATGTATTGAGGATTGCTAGAGTAAATAACATCTATTAAGCCGTCAATGTGTTCTTTGCTGTAATTCGGGTAGTCTTTTTTTATGTAGCCAGCGATTGCATCTCGAATGCTGCTGTCAAGCGGACCTTGTTTTTGTTTGGAGTCATTAACTTCATCTAGCTGTTTAAAGTCACAGCGTATTACTTCCAAGGCTACTTTACTATCGGGTAAAGGATTAAACGAGGTGGTGATCTCCGCGTAGCTAAGTGGCTTTTCGGGAAGGTCATGAATTGTTCTGTAAATAGAGCCTTTGGTGGATAGCTGAGCAATCATAAGACGGGATTCTCGATCAACCAGCGTTATCTTTTCTAATGATTCGAGTTTATCCAAACTCATCGTTAGCAATGTTAATGCCTCTACTTCCTCTTTGTTCAAATTGAGAAAGTAAGGGCTCATTTCCTTTTTGATCCATTCGAGATTGACGTCTGCTTGAGAGCGATACGCGCTAAGGTTTGTCAGGATGGTATCGGCGACGGGTTGAGTGCTTAAAGGTGACATAGAAAATTTTTTCCACTGATTTATATTTAGAAGTACATTTAATATAGGTATAAATTGAAATAATTACAAGAAGCAACAAATAGGACAGCATAATTTAGTGCACCAAAAACACCGATAAAAGATCGTTTATAAAAGATTAAATTTTGAATATTCTGTTTTACTTAGATATTTTTACAGCATCGAAAAAATCATGGTATTCAATAAGCGATGACCCTCAATTTGAGGAGCGTAAAAATAAATAGATATAAAAAACACCCCCTAGTTTTACCTGTTTTTATAAGGCTACGAAACCTGCTATCTATTCTAACTTAAGTATCTCCCGCGCCTGCTGCCAACTGGCCACAGGCCGCTGATACTTCTCACAGAGATCGACCGCACGCTTAACCAGTGATGCATTTGATGGAGCCAGGGTGTCTTTATCCAGGCGAACATTATCTTCGAGCCCAGTGCGAGTATGGCCGCCTGCGGCAATTGACCATTCATTAACTGCCAGTTGATTCGGGCCTACCCCTGCGCCACACCATTCTGCATCGGGTGAAAAGCGTTTGAGTGTTTCGATATAGAAATCAAAGATTGGTTTATCCGCGGGCATGGCATTTTTAACACCCATAACAAATTGTACATAAAGCGGTTTCTTCAGGCGGCCATCATCAGCCATCTTTGCTGCTTGAACAATATGGCTTAAATCGAAGGCTTCTATTTCTGGCTTGACGTCATACTTCAACATTTCTTCTGCAAGCCAATCGACTAGATGAGGCGGATTTTCGTAAACGCGTGTTGGAAAATTATTGGAACCTACAGAAAGAGATGCCATATCCGGCCGAAGCGGTAGCATTCCTCCTCGTTGCTCTCCAGCTCCGGAACGTCCTCCGGTAGAAAGTTGAACTATCATCCCGGGGCAATGCTTTTTTATCCCTTGTTGAAGCAAAGCAAATCTTTCGGGATCGGATGTTGGCGTTTGGTCATCATTGCGAACATGGCAGTGAGCGATTGTCGCCCCTGCTTCAAAAGATTCGTGAACCGATTCAATTTGTTCTTCAATCGTTGTCGGTACTGCAGGGTTATTTTCCTTGCGGGCGACAGAACCGGTAATCGCCACACAGATAATGCAAGGTTTACTCATTTCAAGCTCTCTTGTTTTAAAGATATAAAGCACTATTATAATAGTATAAATATGTTCTTTTTAGAGGTATCTTCCATGAAATACAGTATTGAAGTTGAAAACATTCGTTGTGGTGGTTGTGCAAACACCATTACAAAGAAACTCTCGGCGATTAAAGGGATTGAAAATATCGATGTGGCCATCGAAGAGCAAGTGGTAACGATAGAAGCCGAGGATGATTCTGTACGCCAGAATGCGGTCGCAGCCCTGCTGAAAATGGGCTACCCCGAACGCGGCTCGGTCGAGGGCATACAAGCTTTGAAAGGCAAGGCAAAATCTGTGGTTAGCTGCGCCATTGGCAAAGTGGGTTCTTAAGGAACTTCTATTCACATCAAAAAGATTCTGGTGACGCCAGAGGGTACGACTTGAAGCTAACACTCTATTGATCCAATAAAAGCACACCCCCCTACTTTTGAGAGGTTTTTTATTTTATCTCAAAAAATCACGCTCTGCGTACAGTCGTATTGTATTCCAACGTTGTCTTATGAAGTACATCCTTGTATTTCACCTCTGCGAGGCAATCTGGTTGCACTCAATTGTTCAAATTCATTCCAGATGAATTAGTAAGCCATGCTTCGGCTATACGATTTTTATATATTAGCGATACTTTTTAATAACTTGCAGGAAAAACTTCGAAAATGAAGATACTGCTTTGTTTGATCCAGGTCAGTGTTCAAGTTGTGGCAAGAAGCTAAAATAAAACTGAAAGTCAGCCCCTACTTTGAATGATATTACGTTTTTATTTTTGAAAACGTAAATAGAATTTATGCAAACCTATGCAGTTAAAAGCAGTTTTTACAGCAGTTTATGTTCAACGTACTTAACGAATTGTCAGGCGGAATCAATTATGGGAACAGTCATCGCTTTAAGTATAACCGCAATAATCATTGCATCTATTGTCTGGTTCAAAGCCAAAGTTTTTATTGCTGAACATGTAAAAAAATATAATAGCTATCTTCATTATATTGACTTTAATTTATTGAAAGAGCTCAAAAAACACGATGAATCGGTGATTTCTGATAAAGCGGGAAAACATCATAGGAATATAAAAATTGCAGCATTTGTTATCATTATTTCAATGTTGCTGATTTTGTCGCAAAGTGTTTATTAAACTCACCTGATAAGCAAAAATAGGAATAATTACCAAAATTCAATCGCTAGAAAATGAGGGATAATAAAACCATCAGTAAACTATTTCGATTATTGATTATTGCCTTGTCATTGGTCGTTGTCGACATCGCTCAATCCAGAGAGATGAGCGTTACAGTATCAGACTTCAAGGGACGTGGGGGACGCGTTGGCTGGGCGCCTAATGGTGCATTCGCGGTATTTGATCGTAGGGGCTGGGATGGCGGTCATGATATTTACCTGACACGTGATTTTAAAACCGAGAAGTGCCTGACCTGTAACCACTCCGATTTACCCAACAAGAAACGCAAATATGGTCAACCTGCGGTACACCCGAGTGGACGTTATATTGTATTCCAGGCGGAAAAACAGGAACACGGTTTCGTGATACCCATTGCGACAAATCCCGGCGCGGGTGTTTTCAATGATATCTGGATTTATGATCTACAAACAAACCGTGCAAAACCTTTGTGGGTAGTCCCCAACAGCAAGCATCATGGAGTACTGCACCCGCAATTTTCCAGGGATGGAAAAAAACTCAGCTGGTCTGAGTTGTATAGTGGTTTAGATTTTAAACATCCGGGCAAAGGTGCTGGATCCTGGGTATTAAAAGTGGCTGATTTTTCTCCGAACGGTTTAAAAAATGTCAAACAGTACCAGCCTGGAGAGGAAGTGATTTTTGAGAACCATGGTTTCAGCCATGACGGCGAATGGCTTTTCTTCAGCAGCAATATGAAGCTTAATCAACCCGTCAATACCGGTACTGATATTTACAAAATCCATCTCAAGTCAGGCAAACTGGTACGCCTCACTGATAAAGGCTATAACGAACACGCACACCTGTCACCGGATGGCAAATACATCGTCTGGATGTCGTCAGTCGGAAATGGCAACACTTACGATTTTTATCAGGTAGGGACAGATTACTGGGTGATGAATGCTGATGGTAGCAACAAACAACGTCTGACGTACTTCAATAAGCCGGATCACCCTCATTTTCGTGGACGTTATGTGATTGTCGCCGATTTTGCCTGGGACCCTGCGAGCTCGGCTAAGAATGGTTACCGGATATTTGCCTATCTGTTTGAGATGGTCACCAAGAATATCGGGCTTCCCGCTGGAGACTGGAAAGCACGGGGTGAATACACATTTTTTGTGAAGTTTAGACCGTAAACTGGTAAAGACTATTTTAAGTCTCTGATTCGTGATTTCATCTACACGAACTACATCTTTTTTTTTCACCTCTTCGAGGCACTTTCGCTGCACTCAAATGTTCACATTTATTGCTGATGAACCTATAAAGTTTCCTCTGCTACTTACTCTTAATTTTCAATAGTTTGTATCAAATATTCAGATTGAGTTAATATGAAAAATGCTAAAATGTTAATTAAAAAAATAAAAATAAGGAGAATATAAATGACTGTACTCGCGCTATCAACTGCAGAACAAAAGGCACATGGGAAAGAGGTAGGAGAAATTCTTGTACGAGATTATGGTAAAAAAAAATACTACACAAGCGCACATGTGAAGAAAGCATCTCAAGAAGCGAAACACGGTTTAGATTGGCATTGCTGGGCGATGTCTTTATACACATCACCTGCTGATTTCAAGGCGTATCAGGATTCCATTGGACAACAGTGCGATTATGCTGAAATGAAAGCAGAAATGACCTCTGCGTTAACCGATGGTGCTTCTGATTCCTGGTTTGAATTCGATATGTCATGGCTTGAATGGCCCAATGTTGAGTTACCTACAATCTATGATTTCTTTGATGGTGTTTAATTTTAATTAAACTCACCAACCTGATTTATTGACACGGTTATAGACCTAGCCCTTTGAAAAGTCGTTACTATAAACCGATATTTTCTATGAATTACGCTAAAGAGTATTAAGCTCGCCCTTTAGTAGTTAGTCACCTAGTCAGAATATTGACTATGTAATACACCTCATATCGAGTAATCTACATTTACTAGCAAAAACCACAATCATGCTAGAATCCCCCATCCTGGCTCATCACAAAAAAACACAACAATGATTCCTTCGATATTATTAGGCACAGCCAATATTCCCAATAACGGCGGTGAACTAAGGCTGACTCAACGTGGGAATGATTTTTCTATTCATCTAAAAGGGGTGCGTGGCGAGTTAATGAATAGTCGGGTGCATTCTTCTGAATTAGCACTGGCTGAATTAGGTTGCGCGCATATTGAAGGGATCGAGAATACCAAGGTGTTAGTCGGTGGCTTGGGAATGGGGTTCACACTTGCTGCTGCACTCAAAGCCACAACAAACAGTTCTGAACACGGTTCTCAGGTGGTTGTTGCAGAATTGGTGCCCGAGGTTGTTGAATGGAATAAAGGCCTATTGGGTGAGTGTGCAGATAGGCCACTCGATGATAAACGTAGTGTGGTTCATCTGGGTGATGTGGCAGAGCTGTTTAAAACTAAGCAACCCACTTATGATGCTATTTTATTAGATGTGGATAACGGCCCTGAAGGCTTTACACGCAGCGATAATAACAACCTGTATTCACTGAATAGTTTACACGCGATACGACAAACACTTCGACCTAAAGGTGTATTGGCGATATGGTCAGCCTGGCATGATCCAAAATTCACCCAGCAATTGAAAAAAGCGCGTTTTGAAGTCGATGTTAAAACCGTCAGAGCGCATAAAGGTAAAGGCAGTCGTCATACAATTTATCTGGCCAAGATCAAATAGACTATAAATTAAGAAAATAGTACATCCTCCCTATTTCTCAATCACAACTCGTTTTAGTTTTTAAATTATATTAGAATTTATGCTTTGCGAGGCACTTTTTTACAATATTGAGCCAAAACACTACCGTATATAAGAATTCTCTAAATTATCTATTAATAATTGATATTTGTTAATTTTGTCTGTTTGACATCATCATAAAATTACACTGTTCCCGCCATGGATTAGGCAGAAATAATAAATATAAATACTATTCCTAACATCTAAACAGATTATAAACTCTGTAAACACCGGTAAATAATAATATGAAAACCTTAAACCAATCTTTAGTTACGGGTCTTGTTGGCCTTGCCATTATTGCTGGCTCAAATAGTGCAATCGCAAGAGGAGGAAAAAACCTCTCTAAAGGCAATCAAGTTAAAAACAACGTTGTTGCAATGAATAATGCTGAGGCTGTAAATAATACTGAAGCGAAAAACAATGCTACGCTTGATGCTAATGAGCAGACACATCTCATGTTTATGCGCGAAGAGGAAAAGCTGGCGCGTGATGTGTATCTAAAACTGGGAGAGATGTATCCCAACTCTCGTATTTTCGGCAAGATTGACGATTCTGAACAAAGACATACGATAGCCGTTAAAGAGATGATCGAACAATATGGTTTGGAAGACCCAAATACCAATGACAATGTGGGTGCTTTTACTGGTAAAGATTATGGGGAGTATTTCACTGAAAAATATAATCTGCTGGTTAAGCGAGCTTCTATCAGTGAATTGGAAGCGTTGTATGTTGGTGCCTTCTTTGAAGAACTTGATATGCAGGATATTAATCAATGTCCCAAGGTGATTGTAGAAGCAGATAATGACATCAATGATGTTAGTGAATGCGGCAAGGTTTACACCGATAACAAAGATGTGGAGAATTTATACGATTCGCTACTTGATGGTTCTGATAGCGACCTCGCGGGGTATGTGAAGAACATCGAAAAACACACAGGTAAAGGCAGTTATCAGGCACAGGTTTTACCTCAGGAACAGGTAGATGAAATGCTGAGGCGTTAATCGTGTTTCGACACCCCCGAACTTATGAGCACTTTTTTAGAAAAGAGCCTATAAGTACGGGGGTGTGTAAGATACTTAAGTTTGTCAGGATTTTTAGGGAACCTGAAAGACAAAAACACGTCTCAGCAAAATAATGTTCGCTTTTTGTATTCTTTTTGTTTATAGTAGAACACACAACAAACAAAAAGACATAAGGAGCTAATAATGAATCAACTAACAAACAAAGTAATTTCGATACTAACAACTAAACCATCAAATGCATTTTTATTGTTTTTAACCGGCTTCCTTTTTGCCCAAATGATGATCGTAAATGTACTTTACACCCGACACCCACAAGGTGGCTGGGAAACAGAATTAGGCATATTCTCAACCCCTTCTATACTTGTGACAATTTTAGCCGCATTATCGCTTTGCCTTTTCGTTCTCTGGCGCTCTGTTTCATCTGATGATTAATACTCAAAAGATGCTTCAACAACTAAATCTAAAAACATCAACGTGTTAGAAATGAGGGTTTATATATAATCCTTAAGCCTTGGGTGATCTGCACTTTTATTGTTAACTAGCCCTGCAATAAAATTACAGGTCACCCCTACTTTTAAGCGATTTGTCATTTCGCTTTTTGAAATGACAAAAAGAACTTATGCTTCGCGGAATGATATTTATACGATTACGCCTTTCCTTCGGATCAACATAAAAAACTACGTTGTTGTCCCGCTGCGTTCGGCATGTAATTTTTGAACGTAAATTTAATTGATGCAGAGCTGGGATTATTTGAGAATCTCGCTTACAAAATCTTATATATACATATATTCAGAGTTTTTCTCTTCGATCAGTTGTACCTGAATATTCTGTGTTTCCGGAATAACCGAAGGACCAAACTGGTTGAATATTGCAACATCAGCCGCATCACGGCCATAACCGATCGCCACATAGCCACCCGAGATTTCTACCTGTGTTGCGTCAAAGGTGTACCAGCGCCCTCCGACATAGGCCTCAAACCAGGCATGTAGATCCATTGGTTCTAGCTGGTATAAATAACCCACAACCAATCGTGCAGGAATGCTCAGACTGCGGCACAGAGCAATTCCAAGATGAGAAAGGTCACGACAAACACCCGACTGTTTGGCATTCACTTCGACTGCAGAAATTGCAATATCGCTGGTGCCCGGTAAGTAACTAATGTTATTACGCAGCCAGGTTTCGATGGCTTTTACCTGGTCATAGCCCATCGAATAACCTTCGGTGATTGATGCTGCCATTTCGTTAAATCGATCCGACTCACAATAGCGACTCGGCAATAGATAACCAAGCACGGTTTCAGGCAGTTTTTCTATCTCGACAAAAGGAGCACCAGGTGACTGGTCGACCAGATCAGCAGTCATCACATCAGACGATGTATAGATTTCAAAAGGTCCTACCGGAGCAACAAGTCGCTGACAAAGATTTCCATAATTATCGGTGAATTCATAAACAGGTACATAAGGACTGAGCCTGTATTCTTCACTTGCAATCCATTGATGTGCACCACTGCGTTGTCGCAGCATCAATATGAAGGTTGTTGGCATTTCAATTTCAAACTTCATGTCACAAATTGTTCGTAACCACATAGGGTCTATCCTTAATTTAAGTTTCAATACACTATAATAGTGTCATATAGGAAGATTTGTTTTATAAATACCACTTAAAGACAAGGTAATAAGTGAATTAGGTCACCCCCCACCTTTTACGCCTTTTTTGTGCAACTGTCTTATGACTAAATTAGCCTATTCAATATTTATTGCTTGCTGGATTTGCTTTAGCTTCAATTGCTCTTAATTAAAGATAATGGTGAAATATTAAACCTAATCAAGCATATAAGGCAAAAACAGTTGGTGTACATTCACTTGGGTTTTTAACTTGGCCGCAAGCAAATAAAGCCCGGCAAGTTTACGATGCAGAAATAGAGCATCCGCAGGTGGAGTATGCCAGTAATCCTGTTGCATACTCAATGCCATACCTGATTCACGAATACGTTTGGCAAGGTTAGAGGCGCCAAAATCGTATTCGCCTTCATAGGTCAATGGCTCACAGGCAGTTTCGAATAGATCCAATACCGCTTCGCACTGCTGGTCTTGAATAAATTCCTGGAAGAATCCTATGTCGGTAGCTGCCTGTTGCATCACATCGCGGTTTTTCTCGATAGCGCCCTGCATTAAAGCACGATAGGCTGAGGATATTTCGGTGGAATATTCACGAGTTGCACCAAAATCTAGAAGAATCAGTTTTTCAGTTTCAATGTCGTAGTGGTAGTTGGCAAAATTAGGATCAGTTTGTACTAATTTAAACTCGAATATTTCTTTAAACAGCAACGACATTAGCAGACTGACCACGCGGTTTCGTTGTTCCTGATTAATTTTCTGTCCGAGTGTTTCAACCGGTTCACCACCTACGAATGACATCGCTAAAATATTGGGAGTGCTGTAATCAGGGTGAAATTCCGGAAGCGTATATTCAGATTCATTTTCCAGTAAATCCGTGTAGGTCTGTATCCATTTTCCTTCCAGCTTGTAGTCTGCTTCGAGCTGTAACTGAAGCTTGGCTTCTTCAAGCAAAGGCTTAAAATTTACTTCTTTAGGGATCAAACCTGATACACGTAACAAGGTGGCGACATTATCAACATCGCTGGAGATGCTCTCACGCACTCCGGGATACTGAATTTTTAATGCCAGATGACGACCATCTTTGGTATATGCGGAATGAACCTGACCAATCGATGCGGCTGCAATTGGCTCGAATGAAAATTGCTTGAATGATTTGTTCCAGCCTTCTCCCCAGTTTTCATGCAAAATTTTAGTCAGTTGGCTAAAAGGCATTGGTTTAGCATCTGATCGTAAGCGAGAGAGTATTTGAGTAAGCTCTTCGGGTAAAATATCCCCGGTATCCATCGACAATAACTGGCCGACCTTCATCGCCGCACCACGTAGCTGCGCTAGCTGGTCGGCAACCCGCCTGGCATTTGCCGGAGTTAGCAGCATATCGCGTGTTTTGGGTCGATTACCCTTGGCCAGCTGTCTAGCGCCCTCTGCAATCATGCCGCCTGCGACTCCAGTAGCTAAGGACCCCAACCGTGCAAAGCGCGACAACCTATGAGTTGGAACACTTGCCGTCTGTTTTTTTTCTGAGTCTGCCATGAATTTTCCGTTGCCTAGTGTTATTAATTGTACGATTATAATACAATAATTGTACAATATAGATACATTTGTATTGTTTTACAAGCAACCTTACAGGCAGAAGTAACTACGGAGGAAATTAACGATGCTAAATTTTTCTAGAATAATGTGGCTACTTGGCTATGCAGGAGTCATTCCTTTTTTGGTTCTTTTCATAGTTTTGTATAGAGGAAAACCCACTTTTTTTGATATGCCCATTCCATTATCGTTGTGGCTAGGCATCTATGCCGCGATTATTCTAAGCTTTCTCGGCGCAGTCAGTTGGGGGGTAGCTCTTGCAATGCAAACACAGATAACAACACAACTGAAGAATAGACTTTTAGTTTATAGCGTAATACCGTCACTGCTCGGCTGGTTCTCTTTGTTATTGCCTATTAACATTGCGTTGACAGTTATGTCGGGATTAATTGTGTTGGCGTATTTGGCTGATTTAAAAATGCTATCGCCACATATTTCATCCCATTATTTACGTTTACGGTTTCATTTGAGTATCACTGTTGCAACCTTATTAGTACTATCTTCTTTGTTTGTATAAGACGACAAAAATTCACGTAAGAAAAACTCAAGTTTACATAAACCAATGACAAGCAGAATCATAAGGAAAACACAGACTAATTGAAGCGTAAGCTCTATAATCCCCCGACTTATTTTGAAGATGCTCAAATAGCCAGATATGCGAACGATTTTAGCCCCAATGGAAGGTGTGGTAGACAATGAAATACGTGATGTATTAACGCGTATTGGTGGCTATGACCGCTGTGTGACTGAGTTTATTCGAGTTACTCGCCAAACACACAAAGAAAGTCACTTTCTACGCAGCGCACCGGAATTAAAAGATGGTGGCACAACGCCTGCCGGAACCCCTGTGTATTTACAACTGCTCGGGAGTGACCCCGATGCAATGGCGAGAAATGCGGTTCGCGCACAAAATCTTGAGCCTTTGGGGGTTGATCTTAACTTTGGTTGCCCGTCCAAAACAGTGAACAAACGCGAAGGGGGTTCAGCACTATTGCGCGAGCCTGACCGCATCTATCATATTGTTGCTGCAGTGCGCGATGCGGTAGACCCGAAAATTCCCGTAACAGCCAAAATTCGTTTGGGTTTTAGTGATCATGATTCACTACATACTATCGCTGAGAATATTATTAAAGCGGGTGCAAATGAGCTTTGCATACACGCTCGCACCCGTGAAGATCGTTATGTACCACCTGCGTATTGGTCAGCCGTAAAAGGGGTTTCAGCAATGAGCCCAATACCGGTGGTTATCAATGGTGAAATCTGGACCATTGCGGATGCAAAAAAAGCACGTAAAGAGAGTGGATGCGATGACATTATGCTGGGCCGAAGTGCTTTAACCCGCCCCGACCTGGCATTGAGTATCCAAGCTGAAAATAACGGTAAGCCACATACTTTAATGAGCTGGCCAGAGGTGCTTGAAATGATGCTGAAATATTTACAAGCATCAACTAAAAATCAGCACCCAAAATTTATCGCTAATCGCACCAAGCAATGGTTGGTGTTTTTACAAAAACAATATTCAGGTGCGGCAGAATTATTTCATCTGGTTAAACGCTTACAAACAGAAGATGAGGTTTATGCGGTGATAGCTGCCCAGCAAAAACTACTGGATACCGAACCTGCAAGTTTAATTAAAGCTGAAGGTAATGCTGCATTAGAGCAACCCATTGCATTAGCATAGACTATTTGTATTGGTAACAAAACTACGGAGTAAAATTCGAGCATGTCTATTTCACTCAAAAGTCTACTCATTATTTTTATTACGATAACAGTTAGTGCTTGTTCACAATCGTCTTCATTTTCTTCCTCAAGTTCAAGTTCACTAAGACATTCTTCATCGAATCGAGTACAGCCGTTATATCAACAAACAGGCAAAGCTTCATTTTATGCCAATAAATACCATGGAAGAAAAACCGCCAGCGGCGAACGCTTTAATCAAAGAGCAAGCACAGCCGCACATAACAAGTTGCCTTTTGGTACATGGGTTAAAGTCACCAACATTAATAATGATAAAAGTGTGATGGTTAGAATCAATGATCGTGGGCCTTTCGTAAAAGGCCGTATTATCGACTTATCCAAATCTGCGTTTAGTGCGATTGCAAATACACGGAAGGGGGTTGTTAACGTAATAGTAAAAGTAATTCGATAGCTTTCGATACAAACCAGTAACAATGGGAATTATTTGAGGTCACCCTCCTACTTGCGGCATTTATTTAATTTGATCTATGTCACCACAGTTAGAGCCCGCCATTGGTGAATTTATAAGTCGATGCTAGACTCCCACTTTTTAAGCATTATCAATACTATCCGATGAAAAAACCAGAATTACTCGCGCCTGCCGGCACTTTGAAAAGCATGCACTATGCCTTTGCTTATGGCGCTGATGCGATTTATGCGGGACAGCCTCGTTACAGCTTACGAGTGCGAAATAATGAATTCCTCAATGAGAAACTGGCTCAAGGCATCAACGAAGCACATGCTCTTGATAAGAAGTTTTATCTGACGGTTAATTCATCCCCACATAACAGCAAAATCAAGACGTTTATTAAAGACCTCGACCCTGTTGCAGCAATGAAACCCGATGCCTTTATTATGGCTGATCCCGGCTTGATTATGATGGCGCGTGAAGCATGGCCGGAGATGCCGATTCATCTATCGGTGCAGGCGAATACGGTTAATTATGCCGCGGTTAAATTCTGGAAGACCATAGGTGTAGAGCGAGTGATTTTATCGCGTGAGTTATCATTGGATGAGATTGAAGAAATCCGTCAGCAATGTCCTGATATGGAACTGGAAGTATTTGTGCATGGTGCTTTATGTATCGCCTATTCTGGCCGTTGTTTATTATCGGGGTACTTCAACCATCGTGACCCAAACCAAGGCACATGCACCAACTCATGTCGTTGGAAATATGATACCAAACTGGCTGTTGAAACGGAGGAAGGTATTTTCAGCCCTGAAGATATTGATTCAAATAATCCTGATCTAGCAAAGCCAGTAATTTTGTCAGAAGATATTCTGAATAACCCGGGTATCGGAGATCAGCAGCGCCATCCACTTGCTGACGAGATTTACTTCCTCGAAGAGAAAGAACGCCCTGGTGAATTATTGCCGATAATGGAAGACGAACACGGCACCTACATCATGAATTCCAAAGACTTACGCGCTGTGGAACATGTACAACGTTTATGCGAGGTTGGTGTAGATTGTTTGAAAATTGAAGGCCGTACCAAGTCACATTACTACGCTGCGCGTACTGCACAAACCTATCGTAAAGCGATTGATGATGCGGTTGCAGGACGAGAATTCGATACTGACTTACTGGGCACACTGGAAAATTTATCCAACCGTGGTTACACAGATGGTTTTTACCAGCGCCACCACACTCACGAATACCAGAGTTATATGTTTAATGCCTCTCAAAGTAACCGTGCGCAATTTGTTGGTGAAGCGATTCAGGTTGATCGTGAAAATGGGTTTATGGATATTGAAGTTAAGAACCGTTTTAGCATCAACGACAAACTCGAATTCGTCATGCCAAATGGTAAAAATATCGAGGTGACTTTAGATCATATGGAAACGCTCAAAGGTGAAGCCATTGATGTTGCCCCAGGAAGTGGTCATACCGTGCGGATACCGATTAAAGAGTTAGGGATTGAAGGTGACCGGGTTTTGATATCTAGATACTTATAAGACTCTTGGTCACCCCCCTACTTTTGGACACTTTTCTATAGTTACCAAGCTATGCAAAACCATATATTCATTAAGAGGTAATTAGTGAGGCATTAAGATGCTCACCCGCCAGTGTATACAAGAAAAGATGATCTCATCATTGATGCATTTTTCGTGGGCTTTTCCATATTTATATAACTATTTGGTAACTTAACCCGGAGAATTTATTAATAATGTTAATTTATCATATTTTTAATATTTATAATGCATTTGGTTTTATTTGTGTTGTATTTACTTCTATTGATCTCAATCCTGACAAACCACAAGGGCCTTAGATTTTTAAATCATTATCGACTTTATTCATTGTTACTCCACTGTCACTTTAAGTTGCCTTGCTTATTAGTCTGAGTGGTTGCTCTTCTAATCATCGTGCCGATAATTATCATGACAATGGCAAATTGATCCAGAACGTCAGTGGTGACTTTCGTGTGGATGGTTTTTTTGGAACTTCTTATATAGTAAAAATCAAAGATGATGTGCATTTCTTACAGAACACATCATCGTGGAATAACCAGCAAATGGCAGAAACAAAGATTAACCGCTGAAGACATTGAAAAGCTGAAAAATAAACTCATCGAACTGGATGTCGTAAATTGGGATAAGCAATAACGTAATCCAAATATTATGGATGGCACTCAATGGTCAATACACTACAGCTCAAAAAAAGATGAAAGTGAAATCAAACGGTAGCAATAAATACCCCGATAATTATAAAGACTTAATGAGATATCTATCCAAAGAATTATTAAAAGGAAAACCCTTCGGTTAATAATACAGCGAGCTAAAATAAATAGTCACACCCTACTTACGGGCTCATTTTTTCGGACTTTTTAAAAATAAGCGTATAAGTAGGGGGGTGACATAACAACTAGAATGGCACGGGGTATTGTTTAATCACACCGTCTATTTCTGCCAATACTTCTTCAGACAACGTCAGATTATACGCATCGATATCTTCTTTAAGCTGCTCCAATGAGGTTGCACCAATAATAGAAGAAGTCACACCATTAAATTGATAAACCCATGCCAATGACATTTGTGTCAATGAAAGGTTGTGGCTGGTAGCAACGTTGTATAACGCTTCAATCGCTGCATGAGACTGACTGGTATCACGGAAAATACCGTTGCGTTGTTCGATAGTCCAGCGACAATTAGCGGGTAATGCGCCGTTACGATATTTACCCGACAAAGCACCACCAGCCAGTGGTGACCAGGGAAGATATGCGACATCATTTAACACACAGGTTTCAATCAAGTGTGGTGAATCGATTAAATGCAACACGTTGAATTCATTTTGAATCGATACCATTTTGGGTAAATCATGCTTTTCAGCCAAGCGTAAATATTCATTCACACCCCACGGTGTATCATCAGATAAACCACAGTGGCGAATTTTTCCTGCTTTTATGCAATCACCCAATGCACTAAGAATTTCCAAATGCTCTTCACGTTCTTGAGCAACATCAATATCCTGATAATTGATATCCTGCGGCCAATGTCGATTAAAATGCGGAAACGGACGATTTGGCCAATGTAATTGATAGAGATCGATATAATCGGTTTGTAGACGTTTTAAAGAACCATCTAACGCTTCCTTAAGACCCTTACCTGTTATCTTACCTCCATCTCGAATCCATGAAATCCCTGGCCCACAAACCTTAGAAGCGAGTACGATATCTTCACGCTTATCCTGATTCTTCGCCAACCAGTTACCGATGTATGTTTCCGTTAAACCCTGAGTTTCGCTTTTGGTGGAACTGCATAGACCTCAGCAGTATCGATAAAATTGATACCTTGCTCCAAGGCATAATCAATCTGTTCGAAGGCTTCGTCTTCTGTATTCTGACTACCCCAGGTCATCGACCCAAGGCAAACCTCAGTTACATATAAATCACTACTACCTAATTTTACTTTTTTCATATTTTCCACGCTAAATTTTAAGTGATATAGATTGCTTCTAGTTTAGCCAATTTTAACCAAAGCACATCTAAAGTTTTAGAAATATGTCACCCCACACCTCTAGAGGAGTTTAATTATAGTTTTTCAATTTGATTTAGAAAATGTGACTTATGTCAATTTTCTAAATCAGGTATTCGATATTATAAGCCTACCAAACATGTCTCTTTTGGTGATTGTGTTGGCTGGCAGCTAGATAAGATTTCCTCCTCCTTAAGACGATCTAGCGAGCCAGCCGTTTTTTTCACAATTCCCTTTAAATACCACTGAAAATCTCCTATTTTTTAACATTATTTTCTCAATACTATTGAATTAATCCAGCAGAACTGGACTAGTTTCGTGTTAGAATTTCTTTTTTTAAAATACCCCCTCTGCACTGATTATGTCTGATTCTAAAACGCCTTTAACCTATCGTGATTCTGGTGTCGATATTGATACCGGTAATGCCTTGATTGATCGTATAAAACCACACACTAAACGCACCACACGCCCTGAAGTTATGGGTGGTCTTGGCGGTTTTGGTGGCCTGATGTCAATACCAACAGGATATAAAGAACCCATTCTGGTTTCGGGTACCGACGGCGTAGGAACAAAATTAAAACTTGCTATCGAAGCAGGAGTTTACGACACCATCGGGATTGATTTGGTTGCGATGTGCGTCAATGACATTATTGTCACTGGCGCTGAACCATTATTCTTCCTCGATTACTATGCAACAGCAAAGTTGGATAATGATATCGCTGAAGACGTTATTAAAGGTATCGCAGAAGGCTGCGTTCAATCAGGTGCAGCATTAATTGGTGGTGAAACTGCTGAGATGCCGGGCATGTATGCCAAGGGTGATTTCGATCTTGCTGGCTTCAGTGTGGGCGTAGTGGAAAAAGAAGAAATTCTTGACCCTGCGAATATCCAGAATGGTAATGTACTAATCGGCTTAGCTTCGACAGGCCCACATTCAAATGGTTACTCGCTGATTCGTAAAGTACTGGAAGTCAGTGGTGCCTCTTTATCGGATGAGTTTGATGGAAAAACCCTGGGTGAAGCGCTAATCGCACCAACAAAAATATACGTTAAACCGTTACTGGAAGCACTTAAAAAACACAAAATCAATGCACTAGCACATATCACTGGTGGTGGTCTTGACTGAGAACCTGCCACGCGTGATGGCTGAAAACAGCAAAGGTGTGATTGACTTGAATAGCTGGGAAAAACCAGCGGTATTTGACTGGTTACAAGAGCAAGGCAATATCGAAGAACAGGAAATGCTGCGTACCTTTAACTGTGGTATCGGTATGGTAGCAGTGGTTGATAAAGATGATGCTGCAAGCATCCAGCAACACTTTACAGATGCTGGCATCAACAACTGGGTAATCGGTTCTATCGAAAGCTCTACAGAGACAGAGCCACATATCGAATATGTCAGAAAGTAGTTCTATTAATAACTATAGACTGGTTGTTTTAATCTCAGGAAGTGGCAACAACTTACAAGCAATTATCGATAATATCGAAGCTGGTAACATCAATGCAAACATAGCCGCAGTGATCAGTAACCGTGCAGATGCATACGGATTGCAACGCGCCAAGAAATCAGGGATTGAAGCCAGGGTTCTAGATCATACTAAATACGATTCACGAGAAGCCTTTGATGCAGAATTACAAACGCTGATCGATTCCTACTCACCAGACTTAATCGTGCTGGCTGGTTTTATGCGTATTCTCAGCGATGCTTTTGTTGAGCACTACACTGGCAAGATGATCAATATCCACCCTTCTCTATTACCTTTATACAAAGGCTTGCATACTCACAAACGAGTCTTGGCGGACAAACTAAAACAACATGGTGCCAGTGTGCACTTTGTGATTCCTGAGTTAGACGCAGGAAAAGTGATTATTCAGGGAATTGTTGATGTAAAAGAAGATGACGATGAAGAATCATTAGCGCAACGTGTGCATCAAATCGAGCACAAGATTTATCCGCATGCGGTGAAGATTTTGTCTGAAGGTCATTTAAAATATAATGATGGCGAGGTTTTGTATGATGGTAAGCCTATGCAGGAACCTCTGAAAAAATAGCTTAAAACAAGTTAAAAAACTCTTGATTAATTTTAATGACAGATCAGATTAATCTTTCGACTCATCTGAAAGCTTGGTTTCATTCTTTCTCATCTTCCTTCTTAGACTTGGCTTCTTTATGTTCTTCTTTTAATTGTTTGAGGAGTTTCAAACCTTTCTTTCGATGTGCATGAATTAAAGCCAGTTCATTAGACATTTTTTCTTTATTTCCACGTCCTTCTTTAAATTTTAATTCCAGTTTTTTTTCACGCTTACTTAATTTCTTCAACACATGTTTTAGGCATTTGATCTTGGATTTACGCTTGCGTGTCTCTGTACCCAGATAGTCATCTGCTATCTCCATTAGTTCACTGATTTTCACTTTTTTGGCTCCCTTTCTCGCTAGCTTTACGGATTGCAATCGCCTCTGCAATTTCGATCTCATCAAGCTGTAGACTTTGCTCGATTTCACTCATTTCTAGATCATGACTCTTGAACAGAGTAGAGCCAATATCAATCAAATTATTCGCTATATTATTTGAGTAGCCATAATCATTCATTAATGACGTAGCCATGGTTCCTGTTATATGTTTTTCACTGATCAGCTGATTTATATCAGTAAAGAATTTTCGCTCTGCTTCAATTATTCCGACTTTCATCGCTTCAAGCGTAGGCAATACTGTTCTATATTCATCCGGATCATTCTGCATTTCAGACAGGCTCCTCAGAATCGAGCCTAGGCGATAGCGAATTTTATTATATTCTTCGCGAATATATGGGTTTGGGTCATTTTGATAACGAGACAGATTTTTGTGAAGATGCTGGACGCTTTTTATAGTTTCAAGCATATCTCTTCCGGCTGTGCGAAGTTCAAATACTTCATTAGATTGTTCCAGAGACATGTCAAAATTCGCTCTTCCGATAAAGTTAACAATCTCGGCATAAAGACCTTTTATTTTATTGGTATATTCTTTTTCAATATTGATAGGAATGGGTTTTTTCATCGAGTCTATAATTTCTTTGACAGGTATATAAGAATTTATGTCTCGTACTCTTAGACTTAATCCATGACAGAGTATGCCAAAGAAGTAATTATAAAGATTGAGTGTTTCCTTTCGTACTGCCTCTAATGCAAGTTCCGGGAGCTCTAAAGATGCAGTGTTTAAATACAGAGGTTCGGCAATTTCACGCTCTTTGTCTGGTAAAAGTTTCGTAATAAAAGAACCTAGTTTATTGATTAAGGGCAGCATTAAAGCTATCCCCAAAAGATTAAACAAGGTATGAAAAACCGCCAGTTTCAAGGTGTAATTATCAGTGGCTATACCAAATTGGTCAGAGAACCAGTCAACAGCCCACATTAATTGCCCAATCAGAGCAATAGCAACCAATCCTGTTGCAACATTAAATACTAAATGTGCCGCGGCAAGGCGTTTTCCATTTATGTCAGCACTGATTGATCCGATTATTGCAGTAATTGTTGTTCCAACATTACTGCCTATAGCCAGTGCCAGGGCGTTTTCATAGGTTATCTGCTGACTCGCCAAAGCGGTGATTATCAACACCAGAGTCGCATGACTTGACTGCATAATGACAGTTGCTGCAATACCAATCAGTGTATACAGCAGCAATCCTTTTAGCCCTGACATGGCATAGGCTGTTAAGTCAATATGCTCGCGGAAGGATTCAAAGCCTTCCTTCATATAGTGGATGCCGAGAAACAAAAACCCAAGACCAGCCAATATATAGCCAATACCTTTTAATTCTTTAGGTTTTTGCAGTACCAGAACGACCCCAAACACCAACATCGGCATCGCGTAGGCCGAAATATTTACCTTAAGACCAAAACCAGCGACTAGCCATGCTCCAGTTGTAGTACCCAGATTCGCACCGAAGATAATACCGATACCCGACGCCAGAGTTATCAAACCAGCCGATAGAAAGGAGATAGTAATCACTGAAACCAGAGAGCTTGACTGCATCAGGGTTGTAGTGACAACCCCGAAGCTCATGCTTTTCCACAGGCCTGTGGTAGTTTTCTTCAGGATCTTTTCTAAGAGTCCGCCGGTGAAAGCTTTAAAGCCTTCTTCCAGCGAAAGCATTCCAAACAGGAATATCGCGACACCCGCAGTGATCTGCTTCAGATTTGGACTAATCCAGAAGCCATATGACAGGATTACAAAAATACTTAAAAGTATTATTCTTCTGAACATTTACGTGTCTTCTCTTTCATTTTTGCCTTGATTAAAAAATGTATTTTTAGTTTAAGAAATTGACGAGTTAAACCTAAGGTAGCATTGCTCCCCTGATGGTGTAAAAGATTAAAGCTGCCAAGCCGGCAGATGCAGGTACTGTAATTATCCAGGCAGCTGCAATTCTTAATAGTGCTGATCTCTTTACCAACTCTTTGCGATAAACCTTTTTCAGGCTTTTCTTTTCGCGTTTAGTCAAATTCGCTTCAATGCTTTTATCTTTGAGTTCTTGCAGCATACCGCGTTTTTTTGCCACACTAGCTTTTTGAAATTCTTCAACAAAAGCTTCTACTACCTCATGATCGGAACCTTCATGGTGTTCAATGATTTCATCTACGTTGCGATCATATGTTTTCTTTATGTATTCACGTAAAAAACCCACACCGAAAATACCACCAACAGCAATATGTGTAGAGCTGACGGGTAAGCCTAGTTGTGATGCAATAATTACCGTAATCGAAGCAGCCATCGCAACACTGAAAGCGCGCATTTTATTAAGCTCAGTAATTTCAGTGCCTACCGTACGAATCAGTTTAGGACCAAATAATGCTAAGCCCAGAACGATACCTATTGCACCTACCATCATTACCCACAATGGTATCGATGCCTTACTTGCAATACCGCCTTGTGTTATTGCATCATTAATGGCAGCCAATGGACCTACAGCGTTGGCCACATCATTGGCACCATGTGCAAAGCTAAGCAAAGCAGCGGCAAAAATCAGTGGTATGGTAAACAGGTCGTTTATAGAGTCTTTATTATTTTCCAGTTTGTCAGCAGCCTTCGCGATTAATGGTTTAATAATAAAAAACAGTACAATAGCAATCAGCAGGCCAAGACCTAACGCCATTAAAAAATCTACCTTCCAAAGTTTCTTTAATCCTTTCATTATCAGATAGGTAGAAAATGACCATGCCATTAATGATAGGAGATCGGCACGATACGTTTGGCTGCAGAGACTTTATCGTCCTGATAGGTGATCGTGTGTTTTATCAGATATAAAAATCCAGCCGCTATAATTCCACCCAATACAGGTGAGATCACCCAACTAGATGCTATTGCTGCCATCTTGTCCCAATTCACAATTCCCCAACCACCAGCTGCTATACCAGCACCCATGACCCCACCAACAATGGAGTGCGTTGTCGATACAGGTGCGCCTACCGCCGTTGCAAAATTCAACCACACTGCACCTGCCAGCAATGCAGCCATCATTAACCAGATAAAGACAGAGCTATCTTTGATTACACCCGGATCAATAATACCTTTCTTAATAGTACTAACAACATCACCACCAGCAATCAACGCACCAGCTGCTTCAAAAATACCTGCAATAAGTATGGCGCCCACGAGTGTTAACGCCTGCGAACCTACTGCAGGCCCTACATTATTAGCGACATCGTTGGCACCAATATTTAATGCCATGTATCCACCAATCATCGCTGCGACTATTAACATGATACGGTGAGGTACGTCAGGCACATTAAAATGTGTATACAACACAATTCCTATCATAAACACCAAGACCAAACCCATACGAAATGACTCGCTTTTGCTAAAGCCAATGTTTTGTTCTATTTTATTTATGCTCGATAAATCCATAAAGTTAAATCCTGTTGTTGCCAGTTGCTGTTGCCAAAAAGGGAAACAAAAAAAATCCTAAAGAAAAATGAGATTTTCTACCAGATACGTGAATACAACACCACATCTTCGCCCTAATAAAAATGTATAAGCGTAGTGTTATCCGTTTATAGATATAGTCTAACTATGACCAATTGTAAAAGTTATTCGGATAGATTAATGACCTAAATCAAAAGACTAACTTTTAAATATTATTTAACTTATTTACAATAAAATTATAGCAATTTTAAAAAGTGAAATTCGCATGGGAATTACAAAGAAAATGATATAAGTGAATCTAGTTTTGAGGACTAAATTCACTACATTAACGCAATACGAAAGTACATATAAGGAAGTAAAGAGGTTTAGATAAATGGGGAAAGATCGGCTTGAATGAAAAGAGCAGCTGAAAAACAGCAGCTGAAAACAGCTGCTCTTTTACATTGGATTAGCTACGGTTTTTATAGCTTTGTTATTTATTCAGGCACTCCCTGCCATAACATCTCATAACCCAATTCGTGAGTATCATCACAGAACGTCGCAAGTTCACTAAATTTCTCTTTGAATAAAGCATCGGCATGCGATTTTTCATGCTGCTCAAAAGACTTCCAGTAGGTAATAATTGCTATTTCGCCCTGCTTTACTTTCGCCGCTTTTTCCTTTTCATCAGGAGTCGCTCCTACCGAACCTTCTTCAGAGATAAAGCCCGCGTACTTAAATACTTGTCCACCGATAAAGCCACCGTTATCGTCACCGTAGTTATTTTTTACTACGTTACACATTTCGCCAAGCGTTAACTCTACGTCTTCTATAGTCACGCCATCTTTAAGATCCACAACATTGAATAACATGACGCAGCCAAAAGGTATTTCAATTGGGTGAAACATAATTCTCTCCAGTTAATCTAAATAGTTATAGCTTATGACTATTAGGGCAAAATCAAGATTTTCAATCTAATGTTTAGGGAATTTATAAAAGCTATTGTTAAGATAATTAGTAATCTCTTCCATGTCTTCATCAAACAGTGCTGTACCCAGATTTGCGTCACACATTTTCACCATGGTGCCTAGGTTTTTATAGTCTTTAACTCGACGGTTTTCCCGAGTGTAAAACTTTTCATCGTGATTACCTATATGGCAGGTAAGGCAACTTTCATCATGCAAGGCTTTACCGGGATGCGTATCCTCGGCGTTTACTGAAACGCTTATAGCTGAAAATGATAAAAGAGTGACAAATGTAACTGATAATAATTTCATGATTGCTCCTTCTTTAACGTTTAACTACGATTAAAAATAGGGCTATTATTCCATGACATGTAATATTTCTAAACTTATATTAATATGGTTATTATGCATTCATCACGCAGAAGACATCGTTTTAGAACCGTGTTGCACTAATAAGTCAACACAATCATGAAGATAACTCTTCATAAATTTACTCTTAACGTATGCAACTGTGGTGGTGGATTCAGGAAAGAATTCAGATAAATCACGCATGACTAAATCAGTATCTGTTTTTTCAGAATATGCCATTTTCGAAATAATTCCAGCACCAAATCCTAAACGAACATAACTTTTAATCACATCAGTATCAGTTGCAGCGAAAGTAACATCAGTTTCAAGCCCTTTATCCACGAATGTATTGTGAATTTTACTACGACCAGTAAAACCAAACACATAGGTAAGCAAAGGAAATGCTGCAATGCGCTCTAGACTCAATTTACCCTTTTCAAGTGGATGCCCTGGCGGAACAATCAAGGCATGATTCCAGTCGTAACATTTATTTTTCACTAAATCAGAATGCTCCGCTAATTCTTCGGTACACACCGCAATATCTGCTTCACGCTTATGCAGCATTTCAACCAGTTGTGTAGGGTTACCTTGAAGAATATGAATTTTAACCTTGGGATATTTTTCACGAAATTCATTGATCACTTCAGGTAAAAAATATTTCGCCTGCATATGTGTTGTGGCTAAACGCAACTCTCCTATTCTTGCATCACGATGATCGTCCGCTACCGCACGAATATTATCCATCGCTAATTCCAGGTGATCAATTTCTTTACAGATATCAATACACAAAGGAGTCGGTTCAACCAAACGTTTTCCTTTTCTAATAAACAGCGGCATACCGAGCTCATCTTCCAACAAACTGAGCTGGCGACTTACCGCTGATTGCACCACATAAGTTTGTTTTGCAGCCTCACTGATATTCAAACCATTATTCAATAAAATTTTAAGTAATTGTAGTTGTGTAATTTTCATATATCTAATTATGGCATATAGAGTCTTAATTTTATCACTTTTATTGTTGCTTATTTTAGGTGATATTTGCTTCCACAAATCGCTGATGCCAAATAATCAGCCATTAAATAGAGAGCAAATAATCATGACATTATTGAATCAACAACAAATACGAAAAGTGTCTTCTGCGGTAGAAGGACTTAATGCCAATCAACTTGCGTGGGTGAGTGGTTATTTTTCAGGACTATCGGCAAATGTAGATAATAGACTGCAACATCAGATTACCGACCTTGCATATACCCAATCTAATACACAACCTGGAGCGCACAAATCCCCGCAGTTACAAACAGCAGAAAAAGTGACTGTACTGTTCGGCAGCCAAACAGGAAATA
>CAWEEB010000024.1:0-45723 GCA_963807855.1 uncultured Gammaproteobacteria bacterium
CTAAAAAGTGCACAAAAGTAGGGGGGTGACTGTAGAGATTTAAATGAGTTGATTTACCAGCTCAGGAAGAATGTCTTCACAGGACTCTGGTACAACCAAATCAAACATCTCTTCACCGCGCATTTCGCCCTGATTGATTGCGTATAAAGGTAGGTTATTTTGATGAGCCCACCGCGGGAATCGAAAGCCTGAAAATACTTTCAGCGAGCTACCAATCACTAATAAACAATCAGCTTCAGCTAATGTTTTAAAGGCTAGCTCGACCCGTTCTTTGGGTACAACGCCACCAAAAAACACGACGTCGGGCATCAGCGTGCCAGCGCATTTTTCGCAAGGGGGAATATTGACTGAGTCAGTATTATAGTCATCAATATTCGCATCGCCATCTGGCAAAGCTTTACTGGTGATTTTTTTAATATAGGCTTTTAGATCTGGATTTGATTCTTCCAATCTAGGTTGATAGTCAGCACGTTTACTTATGTCATTACAATCCAGACAAATGATTTGATCAATCCGTCCGTGTAAATCGATGACTTCTTTAGCTCCCGCATTACTATGCAGTCGATCCACATTTTGCGTCACAATTTTAGATAATAGTCCGTTTTCTTGTAATTGTGTAATTGATTGATGCGCAGCATTTGGTTTTGCATGACCCGTTACAATCCAGCCCGCCATGCTGCGCGCCCAATATCGTTTGCGGAATGACTCCTGAGTAATAAATTCATTGTGCTGTATCGGGTTGCCGGCTTGCCAATTTCCTTTGTTATCTCGATAGGTAGGTATACCGGAAGGAGCGCTAATTCCCGCACCACTCAAAATCCAGATTTTACGTTTGTTTTTTAATACCCTGAGTAACTGGGTAGCATTAGAATATTGAGAACTATTGGGTTTTAAGAGCATAAATATAAATATGAATCAAAATTAATAAAAAATAGAATTAAAAAGCAATAAAAAAGGAATAAAAAGTCTGGTGGCACGTCTATAGTATAAAGCATAAACAAAAATATAAGGACTTGCCTAAAAGTTTAAAAAGATGAGTAAATTAAACTAAGTAAATGATACACCTTGCATTTAAAACAAATTCTAAACGTTCCTTTATAAGGAGCTTAGAGGAGCATCGATCTGCGCTTTATAAGATTGCGTGGTCATGGTGTCATGATGTCGCTTTGGCTGAGGATTTGGTGCAGGATACTTATGCAAAAGCTTTAAAGAATAGGTCACAACTCAAAGATTTAACCAGATTAAAACCTTGGCTAGCTAAAATTCTTGTGAACTTACATGCTGACCATTATCGTGCCAAAAGGGAATATGTTGAGCTTGAAAACAAGCATTTAGTGGCTGATAACGATCCTGTAAATCTGGTACATCGTGAAGAATCCATCCAGCTAGTTCGATATGCGATATCACAACTCAATGAAAAGCAAAGAAAAATCATAAGTTTGATAGATATTGCTGAATTTAGTTATGCCCAAGTGGCTGAAATTTTAGATATTCCCATGGGCACAGTCATGAGTAGAATAAATCGAGCCAGGCAAGCGCTAAAAGAACATCTGGAAGGTATTGAAAGTCAGCAAATATCACACACAACACCTCGCCTAAGAAGGGTTAAATAGACATGACATTCAAAAAATATAAAGCATTATCAGATGAAACCTTGAATGCGTTGGTGGATAACGAATTTCCTGCGGCAGAACGGGCAGAGTTATTAGAGCATCTCCAATTTGATGAAGTCAGCAAGCAAAGAGTGTGTGAAATTAGTCATCTAAAAGATAGAGTAAAAACGGCATATCGTGATATTCCACTGCCCAGCTCGCATGTGAAGATTGATACTGCTAAGCACACTTATATCGAATGATTGCGAGTATATTTTTTGCATTTGTGGTGATTGGACTAGCTGTTGCAGGATTTAATAACAACTTTAGCTCTGAAAACCATAATCCAACGACACAAAACAAGACATCAGACGCAATGCAAAGATTGGTTATGCTTGATCCGGATGGAAGGGGGCAAAAGCTTAGTCAGAATAATAGCGAAGAAATACGTGTCGTTTTTCACGTATCCAACACGACCCGTCTAAATGCAGACGAATTACTGGATGATATAGAAGGTTTATTACAGCAATCGATTCAAAATAATCAGCAAATTAGAGTTGAAGTCGTGGCTCATGCAGCAGGTCTGGATTTGTTGCGCGAGAGGCTTTCAACACAAAAACCGCGAATTTCAGCGATGTCCAAACAGTACCCTGAACTTACTTTTGTCGCCTGTTTAAATACCGTAGATAGAATTAAAAGAGAAAAAGGGATAGATGTTCAATTAATTTCAGAAGCAGTCTCAACACGTTCCGGAGTGGCACATGTAGTTATGAGGCAGCAACAAGGTTGGTTATATATACAGGTTTAAACCAGAAAAATGCTTTTTTTCTCATCGGTTGAGTAAAGAGCTATCAATAATAAATACCGAAGCTAGATTAATATTCATAACAATTTAAACCATTAGGAGATCTATTATGAAAAAAATTATTACAAGTTTATTAGCCTTAGTATTCTTAGCAATTACCAGCATCACAACCGTCAATGCGGCTGATAATGGTTATGGAAAACAGAAGGTTGTGTATCACATTAACTATGATAACCCGAAAAAACAGGCAGGCGCTTTAAGAAATATTCAAAATCACATCAATGCGGTTGGTGCAGAAAACCTGGATTTGAAAGTGGTTTTACATGGAAATGGATTGGCGCTATTGGTTGAGCCAGATGCCTTGGAAAAGCTAACAAAATTCAAACATGCTAATGCAAACGATAAGATGACTGCAAAAATTGATGGCTTAAAAAACCAGGGTGTTGCATTTAACGTATGTGCGAATACAGTAAAAGGTAGAAAGGTTGATATTAATTCTGATCTATACAATGTTGACCAGTCAGATATTGTACCTAGTGGTGTTGCAGAGTTAGCAAAACTACAGATGCAGGGTTATACCTATATTAAGCCTTAATGGTTAGACTATTGCGAATAGAGGCTGGGTATATTTGAACTGTTACCCAGCTTCTTTACAGTTTATTTACAAAAGTCACTCCCCTACTTATGGGTGTTTTATTTAGACCTTTATCAGAGTACTTGTTAGTAATACTAAGTAATTACTGTAGGCTCATCGCGGCCTGTAAAGCCAATAATATTGGCTATTAACTCTGCTGTTTCAATCAAATCATAGAGCGCTTCTTGGGTATCAAGATCGTGATGTTTAATATCTTCAACGTAACGCTCGATATACAAACGTAAGGTAGCGCCACCGGTTCCTGTTCCAGACAGGCGGAAGATGATGCGTGAGTCATCATCAAACAAAATACGTATGCCCTGATTGGCGCTGATACTGCCATCAACCGGATCGTTATAAGTGAAGTTGTCCGCGGTGGTTATTTTGCGGTTATTGAAGTCACGACCTACGAGAGAATCCATATTGTTTTGTAAATTTTGAATGAGTTGATCTGCGGCTTCGCTCGGGATGTTTTCATAATCATGCCTGGTGTAATAGTTTCGACCGTATTCAGCCCAGTGTTGACGCAGGATATCTTCGACGCTTTCATTGCGTTCTGCGAGGATGTTTAACCAGCATAAAACTGCCCATAAGCCATCTTTTTCTCTGACATGATCAGAACCTGTGCCGAAGCTTTCTTCACCACATAAGGTAATACGCCCATCATCCAATAAGATTACCAAAGAATTTCCAACCGGTAGGTGTTTCGTAACAAGGAATTCCCAGTTTTTCTGCGACACGGTCAGGTGCCTGACTGGTTGGCATCGAACGTCCGATACCTTTTAATCCACTTTTATAAGCAGGAATCAGATGTGCGTTTGCAGCGATAACCGCAAGAGAATCACTGGGTGTCACAAAGAAATAATCACCCATAATCATATTACGGTCACCGTCACCGTCTGATGCGGCACCAAAGTTAGGTGAAGAGCCAGTTTCCGCAGCATCGTACATTAAATCGACTAATTGTTTAGCGTGCACCAGGTTTGGATCTGGATGGCCACCGCCAAAATTAGGCAGGCATTCTCCACGGATCACGGTGCCTTCTTTAGCGCCTAACTGATCTTCTAGAATTTTTTTCGCATATGGACCTGTCACAGCGTACATCGCATCGAAACACATGGTGAATTTATCGGAAGTCAGTAGTTGTTTTATTATAGGGAAATCGAATAAACTTTCCATTAAATCAGCATAATCTGACACAGAATCGACGATTTCAATTTGTAATCTATCAATCGTATATTCGCCAATAATGTCCAGTGGAATTCCCTTGATACCTGAGATTTGGTATTCGCTGATTTTCTTTGAAGCTTCAAATACCGCGTCGGTGAATTCTTCAGGAGCTGGGCCGCCGTTACTGATATTGTATTTAATACCAAAATCGCCATTCATTCCACCTGGGTTATGGCTCGCAGAAAGTATGATTCCACCTAAAGCTTTATTCTTTCGAATCATGTGTGAGGCTGCAGGTGTAGAAAAGATACCGCCTTGTCCAAGAATCACCTTACCAACGCTATTGGCTGCAGCCATGCGTAATATAATCTGGATTGCTTCCCTGTTATAGTAACGACCATCACCACCAACAATCAAAGTAGAGCCGGCAAGGTCTGGTAAGCAGTTAAAAATTGACTGAACAAAATTTTGTAAATAGTCAGTTTGTTTGAATGTATTAACTGTTTTTCTTAAACCGGAAGTACCAGGTTTTTGGTCAGTAAAGGGTTGAGTTTTTACTGGCTGAAGTTTTATAGGTTTGCTGTAGTACATGATCGCTTATGTTAAAATAATTAAATGGAAGTAAAAAATAAAATTACAGACGCATTTACCCCGCGCCCGCATTCATTCATTGACTTAATGAATATGTATGAAGGGAATTATATACGTCTTCGGCTCTTCTGTGGCGATATTCGTCAACTACCTGACGAAACAATATCTGAGGTAGAAGGTAGTGTACCGGTTAGTTTGAAAGTTATCGAAAGGTCACGTCATACGACTCTTTTATTGATTACTTATTTGTTTGAAGACGAAGATAGACGTCCGGATTTAAAGGTGCAGATTTATCATGATTCTCGTCAGGCCGACGTTGTTAGCCGTAATTGTAGAATTACCGGGCGGGATATCCGCCTATGGGAAAAGCAGTTTGATAATGTCTTATTATGTCGATGGCGTTTGAATCGTTTCCTATATAAATGGTTAGGTTACCTCGAACATCAGGGGCATTCTTTTAAATCTGAAAAATAATATTTTTTGTAAAAATAGTTTTTATCTAAGAATATTAAAATAAACTCACAAAAATTATTGATTAGAACATCAAAAAAATCGTACAAATGATCGTTGCTAATACTTGACAAAAACCCTTGGTTGTTTAAAATCCTTAGTAAAACAGTAGGGTATTAGTGCAAATAAGTATTTTTTGACACTAAGGTCCTGCACCAACCCGGAGTACAACATGAAATTATCAACAAAAGGACGTTATGCAGTCACCGCAATGATGGATTTGGCTATCCACGATAGGGACGGTCCTGTTACATTAGCCGACATCTCAAATTGCCAAGGCATATCACTTTCTTATTTAGAACAACTTTTTGCCAAGCTTCGCCAGACCGGATTAGTTGAAGGCGTTCGCGGTCCAGGTGGTGGATATCGCTTAGGTAAACCTGCCAATCAAATCAGTGTTGCAGATATTGTAGTCGCTGTAGATGAATCAATTGACAATACACGTTGCAAAGGAAACCTGGATTGCAATAAAGGCGAGCGTTGTTTAACGCATCATTTGTGGAATGATTTGAGCGAAAGACTCTATGAATTTCTCGATGGTATTAGTTTGTCAGAGTTTATAAAAGATCCTGAAGTACGCAAAATATCTCGCAGGATGGACTCTACGGCGAGTCGTATAGCGAATATGTTTCCACCTGTGTCAAAGGCAAGTTAAAACCTGGCAAAACCAAAGAATGCATGCATCACGGTCTTGAATCGTGGTGCATTTTTTTATCAATTTGCTTGAATCTTTATACCAAGCAGTTAAAAAACACTGAAAATTAAGTTATCTGCTTTTATACTCTTTCTATGAGTAATTCGCTTAACGTTGATAATCAACAAACAGATCTCAAGCATACTTTAGAATTAAAGGCTAATTCGCCGTTATGGAAGCGTGTCCCCACTAAGGACGAGGATGGTAATTATCTTGGTGATTTCATGATCATGATTCCCAGACTAAAAACTGCTCCTTCAAATCATCAAAAACAAACTTTAGATAAACTCAATGCTGTGTTGCACCGTTACCAGGAAGTGGTGGTTTTTGCAGATTTAAATCTAAAAATGAATTTACTGTGGATTTCAGTTCGCCCGGTAAAGGGCGTCATGCTCGATATTATTACGGCAATTATTGACTCGGTTCCAGAAGCGAAGTTGATCTCAGATCGACCACCTCGATAAGTATAATTTCAAAATTTCAGGATTATTCTTAATACTGTTTGTTATCGACTAATCTCTTAGCGGTTAATCATTTAGCGGTTAATCAGGGTACCTTTGCCTTCGTCAGTGAGTAATTCAAGCAGTACTGCATGCGGTACACGTCCATCAATAATACTTGCTGATTCAACTCCAGCTTCTACCGCATCCAAGGCACACTGAATTTTAGGCAGCATGCCGCCACTGATAGTGCCATCGTCAGTAAGCCTAGCGACATCTTTTTTATTGAGGCCCGTTAATAATTCACCTTGTTTATCGAGTACCCCAGGTGTGTTGGTAAGTAATAGTAGTCTGTCAGCATTTAATACCGCAGCCATTTCGCCGGCGACTATATCGGCATTAATATTGTATGAAGCGCCATCTTCACCCACGCCAATTGGGGCAATGACCGGTATGAATTTTTCATTATCCAATAAGGTGACAATACCAGGGTTGATCTTATCTACCGAGCCAACAAGCCCTAAATCAATTATTTCAGAAGGTTGAGTGTCAGTAGCTTTGCTTTTCAATTCAAGCTTTTTAGCAAGGATTAAATTGCCATCTTTACCCGTTAATCCAACAGCTCTTCCTCCCGCTTGGTTGATGTTACTTACAATTTGTTTGTTCACCAGTCCACCTAAAACCATTTGAACGACATCCATGGTTTCACCATCTGTGACTCGCATGCCTTCGATGAATTTGCTTTCCTTACCAATTTGATCAAGCAGCTTGCCAATTTGTGGGCCACCGCCATGAACAATAACTGGGTTAATGCCCACTTGCTTCAACAACACTACATCTCGGGCAAAGCTTTTCTTGAGTTTCTCATCCGTCATGGCGTTACCACCATACTTAATCACTACCGTTTTACCCGCATAACGCTGAATATAGGGAAGGGCTTCGGTTAAAATATGAGCAGTTTGATTGGCATCTTCGACAGACATAATTTGAGATTCGCTTTTAATGAAAGTGTTTAAGTTGATACTTTATTTAATTGTAAAAGTAATTAATTTACGCTGCATAAGGTATTTAATGGTGCAGATTATAACTAAAAAGAGGGTGAATGTTTGCAGTCTATAAACTTAAATATGGCTTTAAATTGTTTTATTTTAAGTAAACATGCTTGATTAGCGAAGCTGATGGAAATTTCTGCAAATACTTCCGCTGTAGCCAAAGTAGATGAATAATCAGGAGATGTTCGATCTAATTCACCATGCTATTGGGTAATAGTTTCGTGCAAATGAATCTTTTCTTGATCTGTTTATTTTTGGCCAGAGTGCCCAAAGCCACCCGAACCCCGTTCGCTATCATCAAAAGACTCGACTTGATTTAGTTTTACCTGAATAACAGGAATTATCACTAATTGGGCGATACGGTCTCCGCTCTCAATGGTGTACTCAGTGTTGCCTCGATTCCAGCAAGAAATAAATAACTGACCTTGGTAATCAGAATCAATAAGCCCCACTAGATTACCTAAAACAATGCCGTGCTTATGACCCAAACCAGAACGAGGTAAGATAGTTGCTGCTAGCGATGGATCTTCAATATGAATTGCAATGCCTGTCGGTATAAGGTGTGTTTCACCTGGCTTCACGACCAATGCTTCATCTATGCAAGCCCTTAAATCCATACCAGCAGAACCTAATGTTGCATAGGAAGGTAAAGGTATTGTATCGCCGATGCGATCATCAAGAATTTTATAGTCAACGATATAATTTGGTTCGTGCATTGGTGTGCTTATTCCTTTTAGTGCATGTGTTTAAGTCATGCAAGTTGTTGATCAGAGTCAAATTTGTAAAATGGATTTAACAAATAATTATATATCTAGTCAATATCTAACTAGTTAGTCATTAGCAATGCTCTGAAATAACTTTCATTATTTCGAATGCTAACTCTGTCTTATTGGTTTCGGGGATAGAAATTCGCCCTTCTTTATCTCCATCTTTAAAGAGGATTTCTACCTGATTAGTATCTTTATCAAAGCCTTTATTATTCCCTACCTGGTTCGCAACAATCATATCCAGTTTTTTACGTTGCATTTTTGCTTGGGCATACTTAATTAAGTTTTCAGTTTCTGCAGCAAAACCCACACTAAATAGTTTTGGATATTTATGAGATACATCAAATAAGATGTCAGGGTTATAAGATAGTTTCAAAGATAAGTCATCTTCGGATTTTTTGATTTTTTGATCAGCGATATTTGCGGGTGAGTAATCAGCCACAGCAGCGGTAGCAATAAAAATATCTGCTTTGTCTGCTAGTGATAATGTTTTTGCATGCATCTCTTTAGCGGATTCTACTAAGTGTCTTTCCACTCCAGTTGGCGCTTCTAAAGCAACAGGTCCAGATACCAGAATTACTTTTGCTCCCATCTGCTGAGCTGCCGTAGCGATAGCATATCCCATCTTTCCTGAGCTGCGATTAGTAATATAACGCACTGGGTCAATTGCTTCACGAGTTGGGCCAGCGGTTAATAAAACTGTTTTTCCTGTGAGAGGTTTTGTAGATGAATTATCGCTTTGCTCTAAAGCTAATAGTGCATTAGCTAAATCTTGCGGTTCAAGCATTCTGCCTGCACCGGTTTCGCCACAGGCCTGTTCACCCTCAGCAGGGCCATGCAAAGTTATACCTCGTTTTTGCAATATCTGGGCATTGTGCTGAGTCGCTGTATTCGACCACATTAGTCGATTCATCGCTGGGGCTAAATGAATCGGCGCATCTGTCGCCAGGCAAATTGTGGAAAGTAAATCGTTAGCATGACCGTGAGTAAGTCGTGCCATAAAGTCCGCGCTGGCGGGTGCGATCATAATTAGATCAGCCCAACGCGCCAGCTCTATATGCCCCATGCCAGCTTCAGCTTCCAGATCCAGAAGATCTGTATGAACAGGGTTGCCCGTTAGCGCTTGAAGAGTAAGTGGTGTGATAAATTCGCAGGCAGCAGGCGTCATACACACTCTAACATTAGCCCCGTTCTTAATTAACTGACGCGCTAATTCGGCGGTCTTGTAAGCAGCAATACCACCGCTTATCCCTATAAGTATTTGTTTATTAGTTATAAATGACATAATTAAAATAATTATACCAAATTAACCGATAACTTTTCATGTTACATGACGAGATGATTCGAAAAGTTTTATCTTTTGTTTTCAAGTGACTTAACAAACAACTTATCTAATAACTAACTTAACAAATAGAGCAAAAGGATACTCCCGTATTTATGGCAATTACTGACTGGGCGGTCGAAGATAGACCCCGTGAAAAATTACTAGTTAAAGGTGCACAAGCGTTAACCGATGCTGAGTTACTCGCGATATTCTTACGTACCGGAATCAAAGGTAAAACAGCGGTTGATTTAGCTCGGGATTTACTCGCCGAAAGCGGTGGTTTAAGTCCTTTATTGAGTGCTGATGAGAAAAGCTTTTGTCAGGGCAAAGGATTAGGTCAGGCAAAGTTTGTGCAAATGCAGGCAGTGGTTGAAATGAGCCGTCGTTATCTCGAAGAAAAGATTCATCGCGGTGATGCCATGAGTAATGTCAGTGATGTTAAGAAGTATTTACAATCGAGATTGCAGCAATATCCCTTTGAGGTATTTGCCTGCTTATTCCTGGATAATAAACATCGAGTCATTGAATATGAAGAATTATTCAGAGGCACTATCGATGCAGCCAGTGTGCATCCGCGAGAAGTTATCAGGAGGGTTCTACATCATAATGCGGCAGCAATCGTATTAGCCCATAATCACCCATCCGGTGTGGCAGAACCCAGTCAAAGCGATAATATGATCACGCAAAAACTTAAAGATGCGCTGCAACTCATTGATGTGCGTGTACTTGATCACTTTATAATTGGTGATGATATTGTGTCATTCGCGGAGCGTGGATTGCTTTAAAGTATCTCTGATTATGGGACTTGATCAGAGTACCTTTAAAAAAACCCAAGTTTTAAAAAAGTGTATAAAAGTAGGGGGGTGACTGTTTTTAATCATTATTTAGTCCCTGAGTGGCAAACCCTTCACTATCGTCAAAAACTCCATATTAGTGCCAGCGCGACGATGTGCTGATATTGCTTGATAATCCGCATCCGCATACCAGTCTTTTGCGGCTTGCTCTGAAGGGAAACTAAACAGAATCATGCGTCCCTCGCGAGGTAATGTGCCTTCCAGGGTTTCAGCTGAATCATCATAAGTTAGAAATTGCCCACCGTATTTTTTCAGGATGGGAAAAAAACTTTTCTCATAGTTTCGATATTCATCTTTATCGGTAATATGTAAATTCACCACCATATACACGGGTACATCTGCCATCTTTAACCTCATTACAATTTTATTTTGTTAAGAGGATTCTAGACTACATTTCTGACTTAAATTCAGTATTTCTTAAAAAGTGCTCTGCTCCGCATAAATTCTATTTACGTTTTTTAAAAACAAAAACGTAATATCATTCCGCAAAGCATAAGTTCCTTTAGTCATTTAAAACTACGAAATGAAAAGTCACTTAAAGTAGGGGGGGGTATTAATTTATATTGTATTTAACTGTCTGTATTAAAATTATTCTAATTTGTACCTTGTTGAATGATTTACATGCACTAAACTGGCGCCTATGAAATCAACTACGAAATTATTCTGGCAAGGCGCAAGGGATATTATTCCCCTGTTAATTGCTGCCGCACCTTTTGGTATTGTTTATGGTGCGTTGGCTCAGGCTAATGGGCTTTCTACTATGGCAACTATCGGTATGTCGTTGTTTGTTTTCGCGGGTTCTTCACAATTTGTAGCAGCGACTTTGGTGGGTGTTGGCGCGGCACTGCCGGTAATTTTACTCACTGTATTTATTGTAAATCTGCGGCATTTGTTGTACTCAATCAGCATGATGCCTCTTGTGGGTGAATTGCCGCAAAAGCTTCGTTTAATTATGTCATTTTGGTTGACCGATGAAGCTTATGCAACCCTGAGTAAACGCTTATTGGACGAGCCGGGTATGCCATATTTTCAGAGGTATTACCTGGGTGCAGCCTTTGCCATGTATTTCAATTGGCAGTGTTGTACCTTGATTGGCGTACTCCTAGGACAACAAGTCCCAGACCTGACCAAGTGGGGATTAGATGTTGCGATGGTCGTTGCCTTTGTAGGAATTGTGGTGCCAATCTTGCAAAATAAAGCACAATGGGCGTGCGCGGCAACTGCATTTATTTCTGCTTTATTAACCTTTAGCTGGCCGCACCAGACAGGTTTATTATTTTCATCGTTGTTAGCTATATTGGTGGGCTTATTTTTGTCTCGCGACAGCTATGTTGAAATAGTTGATGGCGTTGTGCTAGATGATGCCGTTATAGAAAAAAGGGGCAACAATGAATGAGTGGTTATTGATTATAGGGATGATGGTTCTGACATTTCTTCCAAGATATTTACCCATCGCAATGGCAGGTAAATTTCGTATTCCACCGTTAATAGGTCGAGCTTTGGAGTTTGTTCCAATTGCGGTGTTAACCGCGATAATCGCACAAACCAGTCTGGTACATGATGGCAAGCTCGATATTGCATTGAATAATCCTCATTTATACTCTCTGATTGCAGCGGTGATTACGGCCTGGATTACCAAGCATATGTTTAAAACCATACTTGTAGGTTTAATCGTCTATGCCATTGCATTTAACTTTTTTTAAAAAAGTACTTAAAAGTATGGAGGTGTCATTGTAAACTATTTGACAAACTACTATTCCCTAAGAATTCGAATACCCATACTTAAACCCGGAAGGGTTATGGATACGCGCGTGAAAGGATACAATCACACGGTCCTCTTTGCCTGAGTAGGGAAATGGCATGTGTTTGATATGTGGAGGAAAGACTACTAGCTTGCCATCTTCCGGGTAAGAATCGAAATGAGTATCTTGTAAATAGAGATTGCCAAATTCACCATGTCCGCCTGCAGTGGCTTCCATATTAGGGCCATAAAAACGGGTTACACCATTAGGCATTTTACCCTTTTCGACATCTTCGGCTGACTTGTCTGCATCACCTGACTGCACATAATAAACGCCAGACCACGCACAATTCCCGTGGACGTGTGTTTCGTGAAAGGTGTGTCCGTTGGCTACCTGAAACCATAATCCGGTGATTTCAATATTGATGTCTTTGGGTTGTCCCCAGTAGGGCGCGTTAACTTCGCTGGCAATTTCGAAAACACCGTCCATAATAAATTTAACCAGCTTTTGCAGCGCTGGATTGTCTTTGTATTGTGCCCACATATCATCGGTGCTGGCGAACATCTCAGACTTAACTGTTTGGTGTGCAGCGCGGTGTTTTTCGAAGAGTTCTAATAACTCTTTATTCACTTTTTGATGTTGGCCAAATTTTTTAATGAGAATGGGAGTTGGCCAGAGTAAATGAAGATTGGGATTCTTTTTTTGTGGTGTGCGTTTCTTCATTGAGTTTTTAGCCTGATATTTGGTTTGTAGTTTGGTTTATCTTTAGATCGATTGAAGTGAATTAACAAACTCTGAGAATAATCCTTAATCAGGTTTAACTCAACGAGCTAGATTAAAAAAAACCATGAAAGAAGGGGTGGTGACTTATCTTATAGTCGGTATTTATAATTTATTTAAAAAGTTGATAATTAAGTGCTTGCTAAGTCTGTTTACTGGCATCGCGGTATGTTAGGATTCGCCCCTGATATTTATTTAAAAAATAATAACTACTCAGTAGCGGAAAACCTTTTTATGACACGATATATTTTCATCACCGGTGGTGTTGTTTCTTCTTTAGGAAAAGGTATTGCAGCCGCTTCTTTAGGTACAATTCTTGAAGCACGTGGTTTAAAAGTAACCATGATGAAGCTTGACCCTTATATAAATGTTGATCCGGGAACCATGAGTCCATTTCAGCATGGTGAAGTTTTTGTCACCGAAGATGGTGCAGAAACCGATCTTGATCTGGGACATTACGAGCGTTTTGTAAACTTCACCGCAACTCAATTAAATAACTTCACTACAGGTCGTATTTACAGCCGTGTTATCCGTAAAGAGCGTCAAGGTGATTACCTGGGTGCAACGGTTCAGGTAATTCCGCATATCACTGATGAGATCAAACGATCGGTTCGTGCAGGTGCTGAAGGCTACGATATTGCTATGGTAGAAGTTGGTGGAACCGTTGGTGATATCGAATCCCTGCCGTTCATGGAAGCGTTACGTCAAATGGGTGTTGAAGAGGGCAGCAATGCTTTGTTTATGCATTTGACTCTGGTACCTTATTTGGCAGCGGCCGGTGAATTGAAAACCAAGCCAACCCAGCACTCTGTTAAAGAATTACGCTCTATTGGTATTCAACCCGATATTTTGATGTGTCGAAGTGAAATGCCCATCCCAGACAGTGAACGCCGCAAGATTGCTTTATTTACCAATGTTGAAGAGCGAGCGGTTATTCCGGCCATTGATATGGATAATATTTACAAAATTCCATTGTGGTTGCATTCACAGAATCTAGATCAGATTGTTGCTGAGAAATTAAAACTCGAGAATCTACCAGAAGCTAATCTTTCAGATTGGGAGCTGGTGGTTAATCGTATGGCTTACCCTAAAAGCGAAGTAACTGTCGCGATGGTTGGTAAGTACGTTGATTTGACTGAATCTTATAAGTCGTTGAATGAGGCGCTAAGTCATGCGGGAATTCAGACCGAGTCAAAAGTAAGAATAAAATATATCGATTCTGAAAAAATTGAAAAAGATGGTTTGGAAGAACTGCAAAATGTTGATGCTATTCTAGTTCCTGGTGGTTTTGGTTCGCGAGGCGTAGAAGGCAAAATTACTGCCATCCAATACGCTCGTGAAAATAAAATACCGTATATGGGGATATGTTTAGGAATGCAGTTGGCAGTAATCGAATATGCACGTCATAAAGCAGGCCTTGAAAATGCTAATAGTACCGAGTTTGATCAGAATACTCCCGATCCAGTAATTGGTTTAATTACGGAATGGATGACTGAAGATGGCGAGTTAGAAATGCGTGATGAAGATTCTGATATGGGTGGAACCATGCGTTTGGGTGGACAAACCTGTTATCTAACAGAAGGTACGCTGGCGCATAAAACTTATGGTGCCGATGAAGTTGTTAGAACGACATCGTCATCGTTACGAGTTTAATAATAACTACAGCAAAGTGCTGACCGATAATGGTTTGATACTCTCTGGTTATTCACATGATAAAAACTTGGTTGAAATGGTTGAATTATCAGATCATCCCTGGTTTCTAGCGTGTCAATCGCATCCGGAATTTACATCGCACCCTAGAACAGGGCATCCGTTTTTTACCGGCTTTATCACAGCTGCCATAGCATATCGAGATAATAAACCTAAGAAGAGCTCTGCTTAATATAATCTGCTTATCATAAAAGTAGAGTAGGAAAAAATTATGAAATTATGTAACTTCGAAGTTGGATCAGATCAGCCGTTTTTTCTGTTATCTGGGCCTTGTGTGGTTGAGTCTGAAAAGCTTACGCTTGAAATTGCCGCGAGCTTAAAAGAAATGACTGATGAGTTAGGGATACCTTATATTTTCAAAGCCTCTTTTGATAAAGCCAATCGCTCTTCAATAAACGGTTATCGTGGTCCTGGAATGGAAGAAGGTTTACGAATTCTCGAAAAGGTTAAAACTGATCTAGGCTTGCCAATAATTACCGATGTCCATGAAGATACGCCTCTGGATGAAGTAGCATCAGTGGTTGATGATATTACAAACACCGGCATTGTTATGTCGGCAAACGAATTTTATTCAAAACGTAGCAAAGCAGGGTTTACCTGTGAATATCAAAAAAGGCCAATTCACCGCACCCTGGGATATGAAAAATGTGGTTGATAAAGCGAAGGCTACAGGCAATCAGCAAATCATGGTATGTGAGCGAGGTTATACCTTTGGCTATAATACTTTAGTTTCAGATATGCGCGGTTTAGCGACAATGCGTGAAACAGGGTGTCCCGTTGTATTTGACGCGACGCATTCCGTGCAACAGCCCGGTGGAAAAGGAAATTGTTCTGATGGTGAACGACAACATGTTCCTGTCTTGGCGCGTGCTGCTATTGCAGCAGGGGTAGCTGGAGTGTTTATGGAATCCCATCCAAACCCTGATGAGGCTTTAAGCGATGGACCAAACTCATGGCCAACTGGACGGATGCGTGAATTACTTGAAATGTTACTGAAAATTGACCAGGCGGTTAAATCTGAGCCATTTTTAGAAGGAACACTTTAAAACGATTAAAGAAAGTCACCCCCCTACTTTTGGGGTATTTTTGTAGATTGGCACAATATTAATTCAATTAACACAGTTTGATGAATGTTAATGTGAATTGATGCAGAATAATTTCTAATAGCGTTAATCGTTATAAACAGAATATTAATCGTTACAAACAGAATACTGATAAGTTAAACATTATTAAACGGAGACATCATGTCTGAAATTTCAAATATTACCGCTCGAGAAGTTATAGATTCTCGTGGCAACCCAACTATTGAGGCAGTAGTAACACTTGCCAATGGTATTCAAGGAAGTGCGATAGTTCCTTCCGGCGCATCAACGGGTGCTCGTGAAGCAATTGAATTACGCGATGGTGATAAATCCCGTTATATGGGGAAGGGTGTATTAACTGCTGTTGCCAATGTAGATGGTGAAATTGCAAATTGTATTAAAGGCATGGATGCAAATGATCAGAAAGCGGTCGATAATGCCATCATTGAACTGGATGGAACCCATAATAAATCCCGTTTAGGCGCGAATGCATTGCTCGCTGCATCACTCGCAACAGCTCATGCCGCTGCAAACGATAATGGCTTGCCACTCTACCAGTATTTGGGAAATGAGTTTGGCACGAGCGGAAAATTCAAGCTGCCTGTGCCAATGATGAATATCATCAATGGTGGAGAGCATGCAGATAACAGCGTTGATATGCAGGAGTTCATGATCGTTCCAGTTGGTGCGGATAACATCGCAGAAGCGATTCGTTACGGAACAGAAGTGTTTCATAATTTGAAATCTGTGCTTTCAAAGAAGGGTATGAATACGGCAGTTGGAGACGAAGGCGGATTCGCACCTGATCTTTCTTCGAATGAAGAAGCCATCGAAGTAATTCTTGAAGCTATTCAGAATGCAGGTTTCACTGCAGGTAAAGATATTTACCTGGGTTTGGATTGTGCAGCGTCTGAATATTATAAAGATGGAAAATATGTACTTGCTTCAGAAGGCAAGAGTTTTGATGCGGAAGGAATGGTGGATTACCTGGAAGGCTGGGTAAATCAGTATCCAATTATTACTATCGAAGACGGTCTGGATGAAGCAGATTGGGATGGATGGTCTGTCCTTACCAAGCGACTAGGAAATAAAATCCAGCTAGTGGGTGATGATTTATTTGTGACTAATCCCAAGATTTTTGCCGAAGGCATCGAAAAGAAAATCGCTAATTCTATTCTGATTAAGTTCAACCAGATTGGTACTCTGACCGAGACACTTGAAGCGATCAAAATGGCACATGATTCTAACTATACTGCAGTTGTTTCTCATCGCTCTGGTGAAACCGAGGATACGACTATTGCTGATCTTTCAGTGGCTACTAATGCGGGCCAGATAAAAACGGGTTCTTTGTCACGGTCTGATAGAATTGCTAAATATAACCAGCTGATCAGAATTGAGCAGATGTTAGGAAGCAATGGGATATATGCAGGCAAATCTGCATTTAGACATCTCTCTTGAAAACATTGATTTAAAATTATTCTTAACTCCTTTGTTTAGAGCAATTTCCGTCAATCTGCCTCGTGTTTGTTGAAAAAACCGGGGTGGATTATACTGTGTTAAAGTATTTACCGAATTCCAAATAGAAACATACCTATGAAGGCCTTGTTGATTGTTTTTTCATTGCTTCTTATCTTGTTACTGGCAGGCTTATGGGTTGGTCCAGGTAGCTATCCGGATCTCTGGAAACTCGAAGATCGCAAAGTGCTACAAGAACAATCTAACGCTGAAAAAAAAGAACAGATTCGTAAAATTCAAGCCGAGCTGGACGATGTAGCTTCTGGCAAAGATGCGCTCGAAGAGCGGGCGCGTAGTGAGCTGGGAATGACAAAAAAGGGTGAAACCTTCTTTGAGGTTGTGCTTCAGCCAGAACCTAAAAAAGAATCTAAAGCAGCGATTAGTAATCAAGTTGTGGAGGACTCGAAATTAATCCCTTCTAAAGTTGATAAAAAAACAGCTAATGACTGATACCAGACTCTCGCCAGTCTGGGTCGTGATTCCTGCTGCTGGTGTTGGTTCTAGGATGGAATCAGAGCAACCTAAGCAGTACCTGAAAATAGCTGGTAAAACAATTATAGAGCATACAGTTGAGTGTTTTATTAATCATCCGCAAGTCGCAGGAATAATCGTTGCCTTGAGTTCAGATGATCCTTATTGGAAACAGCTAAATATCAAATCGGATGCAGCGCCCATATACACTGTTGAGGGTGGCGAGGAACGAAGTGATTCGGTTGAACAGGCGCTTGATTATTTGAGCATGGTAGAAAGATTGGATGCTGATACCTGGGTGATGATACATGATGCTGCTCGTCCTTGTGTATCCCAGTCAGATATTAATGCCTTGCTTCAGATTAGATCCGATGAAAGTATTGGAGGCATATTAGCAACGCCAGTGAGAGATACCATGAAACGTAGTTTTCCAGATCAATCTAAAATCTCACAAACAGAATCACGAGATGATCTATGGCATGCGTTAACTCCACAGTTATTTAAGCTAGGTCCTTTAAAAAATGCGTTACAGTTCTGTAAGGAAAGGCTAGTCACAGTCACCGATGAGGCGTCTGCTTTTGAGGCGATTGGAGAGCATCCTAAAGCTTGTTACAGGTGGGCATGAGAATATAAAAGTGACGTATCCGTCAGATTTCCAATATGCCGCTTTCTTATTGAATAAAAATACAGACAAAGAATAGGAAAAAGCAATCATGATGAGAATTGGAAATGGTTACGATGTTCATGCTTTTACTGAAGGTGATCATATTGTACTAGGAGGCGTGAAAATAGAGCATACTCATGGACTATTGGCGCACTCGGATGGTGATGTTCTGATTCATGCTCTGTGTGATGCATTACTTGGTGCACTTGCATTGGGAGATATAGGGCAGCATTTTCCAGATAATGATTCTGATTATAAAAATATTGATAGTCGAGTATTACTTAAGAGTGTTTATAAGTTAGTCACTTCACAGTTTTACAGGTTGTCAAATTGTGATTGTACAATAGTGGCACAAAGCCCTAAAATGGCCCCGAATATATTAACCATGAGACAAGTGATTGCCGGGGATTTAGGTGTGTCTTTGGATAAAATCAGTATCAAAGCAACAACTACTGAAAGATTAGGATTTGCCGGTAGGGAAGAGGGTATTGCAGTTTATGCTTCGGTTCTAATGCAAAAATTTGAGAGAGATACTAACTAGGATAATGATTTTATCCTAGTGTCTTAGTTTATAATTGGGTAGTTTCGCTGAATCTAGTAAATTATTTTTTTGTAGCCATTCCAGGGCATCATCGGCATCTTGCTCAAACCAGTTTTTTGACGACCCAAGTCTAAACGTGTAACCCCATTCATCCATATCCGACATCATTTTTAAACTGCCCATTTCTGGTATTTCTTCAGCTAAAAGGATTTGTAAATAGCACACTGCATTTTCTTCGTCATAATCACCAGCTGCATTGGTATCTAGATTTTGTCTGCGTGAATGATCCATGCAAATGAAATGACAAGTTTCGTGAAGTGCTGAATGTAGGGGGGTGTCATTTCGAACGAAGAGTTGATTATCGATAAGACCTGCTTCTGAGTCTCCCCAGTAACTACCAGGAATTTCTTCAGATGGACTTATTATTCTGAGCTCTAGTTGATATTTTTCCAGGAGTGATTGGAGTGAGCCGATCTGAATATCAGCAATGCGTAAAACGTTAATAATAAGCCGTTTTTATTAAATGGTAAGTAGTTCTCTATAGTTTATTGCTCTATCGAGCTGTTTTCTAGTTCTAACTGATTAATACTTAATTTATTGCCGTCTTTTAATAAAGTAATTGTGGCTCTTCCTTCTCTGGTAAGCCATTTTTCTTCACCTTTTAAATGGTAACGAGAAAGAAACTTTCCCTTACCTTGAATTTCACCTGAAATATTATTCCAGTCAAAATCAAATAACACCATTTTTCTTTCACTGGTGATCTCAAAAAGTGTTTCTAATTTGTCATTGATTTGCTGATCAGTTTGATTTTTTATTTCAGGAGCATTAGCCAGGATCGGTTTAATGATATCAACACGCCCGTCTTCATAAGCACTTTCCAGTTTTCTAAGCATTGCTTGTAGATTGCTGTCAGAAACATCAATTGTGCTACTAATTGCCGCTTTTCTGATAGGGTTGGTTTGATCTAAATACTCTGGGTCTTGTGATGAGTCTTCTATACTAGTGGTAATTAGTTCTGGGTTTGCTGGATCATAAAAATGACCAACCATTGCTACTAATGTAAAAATTGTTATTGCTGAAAGAATAGCCATGGCACTTCTAGTATTTGATATCTGCATCTCTGTTTTTTGAGTTGCATTATAAAAGCTTTTAGGTGGTTTTCGATATTCAGACACAGTTATTAACTCTTCTTGGTCAGTGCCTTTTTGTTTCAAATTTGAATAAGCTTTTGAAACTAACGTTGCAAATTGTGTAGCTTTTGGATTGGAATTGATATCAGGGTGAAAAATTTTCATTAGTAGTTGATAGTGCAACTTCAATGTTTCTTCTGATTGAACTCGATTTGTAAATGCGTTGTTAACTAATTTAGTTCCTAGAATTTTTTCATCACTGTTGCCTTCAATAACCATCGCCTTTTCTACAAAGTTAAGCAAAGCTTGATGAAGTGTGTCACCGTCCAAGTCATGTATTTCTGCAAATTCTATTAATTGTTTTTTTGAAGTACATAAGCGTAGCAATTCTGTGGTGCCCTCTGGGAGTTCAGAATCCGGAAAGCAAAGCCAAGCCATCTCGTCAGGGTATTTTTCTAGACGTAGCGCTTGATGTATGGCAAGATTTTTCATTACAAGTGTATCCTATCAAATATGCTTATAAATGACTATTCGAAATCAGTTGAATTTCAAAAGTATGGGGTTTCATATTGGTGTATTTCTTTAAAAGAAATGTTCATTTTGGATGAATAAAAACCTGCTTTTTAGAAAAATAATAACATCTTGTTCTGGTTTATTTTTTGTATGAAGGTTTAAGCAACTAACTCATACCATTTTTTTTAGTTGATTGTTTAGCGGTAACTTTTCTTTTGGCTTTAGGTTTTCTATTTGTTTCAGCTCTTATTGCAAAAGCTCTACCAATTGGTCCAGACTTATCTTGCCCAATTGCAGTCTCAAGTTCATCTATTCTTTGATTCAACTCATCAATATGTGAGGCACTCGAACGCTTACTCTTCTCTTTAGCTATTGCTTTGAGTTTTGGGTCTCCTGCGACAACCAGCTTGGTTACCATTGGAATGTAGGCGTTTTTTTTCATTAATAAACAATAAATTGTAAATCACAGCTTATGGTATCCAAGAGTATATCCTCGATCTCGATAGAAGGAATATCGTTTGCGACCAGCGGTTAGGATTTCATCCTCAGTGTCTAGTATTTCAGCAACCTTTGTAAATCTTGAAAAAAATGCAGGGCGTTCTATGGATATGTTAATTAAATAATCACAATTCTCTATGGGTTCGAAATCATGAGAAATATTGACTTTATTTAGTTTGTTAAAACTTTTTGAGATCGTCTTCAGCTGAAATAATTGAATGAGGAATGAAACTTGAAGCCTCATTCCTCCATAAGAAATCGTCTACTTTTTTACTCAGTGTTTCAGAGCCGGTATGAATATGTACACAAAGATTTCTACTAATCGCCAGATTAATTAAACGATATGCAACAGCTAGCCTGTTATCAAGGCCTTGCTGTTTGCTGACATAGAAATTTATTTCAGTCATTTTTTAGAGTTCAGTATTTATTCGTCAAGTTTGGATTATCAGTTATAAGCTTTATTAATCAAATACTGTGACAATAATGGCACTGGTCTTCCTGTTGAGTCTTTTTCTGACCAGGCAGTTCCGGCAATATCGAGGTGCGCCCATTTATATTCTTTAGTGAATTCAGCAAGAAAGCAGGCCGCTGTAATTGTTCCAGCTGGAGGGCCGCCAATATTACCTAAATCAGCAAAAGAGCTTTTAAGTTGTTTTTTGTAGTCTTCACCCATGGGTAGTTGCCAGGCGCGGTCATTAATTGCGTTGCCAGCATTAATGATATCTCCTGCCAAATCATCGTCATTCGATAGCACAGCACAGATATGATGTCCTAATGCAACTATACATGCGCCTGTAAGAGTCGCCGCATCGATAACTACTTCTGGTTTATATTTGCCTACGTAGGTGAGGGCATCGCATAGTACTAGTCGACCTTCAGCGTCTGTATTCAATACTTCGATAGTTTTACCTGCCATGGAAGTCACTATATCGCCTGGTTTAGATGCTCTACCACTCGGCATATTCTCAGCAGCAGCTAGTACAACTACTACATTTAGAGGTAATTTCATTTCAGCACAGGCTTTGAGTGTTCCCAGCATGCCTGCTGCACCACACATATCGAATTTCATTTCATCCATTTTTGCACCTGGTTTCAACGAAATCCCACCGGTATCAAATGTTATTCCTTTACCCACTAAAGCAATGGGAGCCTGCTTTTTGTCTTTAGCACCCTTGTATTCTAGGATAATCATTTTGCCGGGTTCGTCACTACCTTTGCTAACAGATAAAAAAGACCCCATTCCCAGCTTTTCCATATCGGCTTCTTCGAGGATTTTTATCTTAATTGACGAGTAATCCTTTGCAACTGTTTTAGCTTCGTTAGCTAAATAGGTAGGCGTACAAACATTGCCAGGGTGATTTGCTAAGTCACGGGATAATTTCATCCCTTTTGCAATTGATGATCCATGCTGAATACCCTGTTCGGCTTTTTCAGTTATTTTTTTGGAAGTTTTGGTAAATGCGATGTTTACTTTATCTAATTTACTCGGGTCTTTCTTCTCACTTTTATAGTCAAGTAATTGATATTCATTATCTGCAAAGGCAATGACCATTTGTGTTACCGCGCCTTGAACTGTTTTTTGGTCAAAAGCATCAGCTAAATAAAGACTTACCGAAGATAATGTCGAAGAATCCAGTGCTTTTGCAGCTGCCTTTGTTGCTTTATTGATGTTAACTATATCAAATTTATTTTCCTCACCACAGCCAACTAACATAACTCTGGATGCTTTAACACCATCAAGATCATAGAAAATATGTGTCTCTTCCAATGTGCCTTTAAAATCACCAGTCTCAATGAATTTGCTTATTTTTCCTGAACAGACCTTATCTATATTTTTAGACGCCAGATGAAGCTCGGCACTGTCGTTAGTGTTAAAAACAGGTATTACAATACAATCATCTTGATTGTTTGCAGCAGAGACAGAATTATTTAGTGTGTATTGCATCTTTTATCCGTTGAATTGATGTTAATGAGAAGATGAATCGATTTAAATACGATTCGATTCAAATTTTAATGCGATAATGACTGATGATAATTTAATCCAGGAATTCTAAAGGAGCAAAGCTGAAGAATAAACTTATTAATTGTATATATTAATAAAGTTAGAAAAAAGCAGTAAATGATTGTTCTTTTTTCTATGTCATATAAGTGCTTTGCTATATAATATCGCGTTTTTTCGACTCGCCTATAATTTAGTTTGCTGATTTGATACGGCTACTAAAAATATAAGCATATAACATTGCGTAGTTATTGCTGTTTTTTTATATACAGCCTGACTACAACTTTTAATAAAGAGTAATAACACAGAGTATAGTCATGTCAGCAGATCTATCAAAATATCGTAATATCGGCATTTTCGCACACGTTGATGCAGGTAAAACAACTACAACTGAACGTATCCTGAGTCTTACTGGTAAAATTCACAAGATTGGTGAAGTTCACGATGGTGAATCAACTACTGACTTCATGGAGCAGGAAGCTGAGCGCGGTATTACTATCCAGTCAGCTGCGGTAAGTGATTCTGGAAAGATCACCGCATGAATATTATCGATACACCGGGTCACGTTGACTTCACGGTCGAAGTATATCGTTCTCTTAAAGTACTTAGATGGTGGTGTAGGTGTATTCTGTGCATCTGGTGGTGTTGAGCCTCAATCAGAAACTAACTGGCGCTATGCTAACGAGTCAGAAGTTGCTCGTATTATCTTTGTTAACAAATTAGACCGTATTGGTGCAGACTTCTTCAGAGTTGTTAAGCAAGTTGAAGATGTACTGGGTGCACATCCATTAGTTATGGTTCTACCAATTGGTGTTGAAGATAACTTCACTGGTGTTGTTGACTTACTGACTCGTAAAGCATGGGTTTGGGATGAATCTGATCGATCCAATGAAATATACCATTCAAGATGTTCCTGCTGATATGGTTGATCAGGTTGAAGAATAGCGTGAAAAGCTAATCGAAACTGCTGTTGAGCAAGACGATGATCCTAATGGAAACGTACCTGGAAGGTGAAGAGCCTTCTATGGAAGATCATCAAGCGTTGTATCCGTAAAGGTACTCGTGAATCTTGCATTCTTCCCAACTTACTGTGGTTCTGCGTTCAAGAACAAAGGTGTTCAGTTAGTACTTGGATGCTGTTGTTGATTACCTGCCAAACCCACATGAAGTTGATCCTCAGCCTCTAACTGGATGAAGAAGGTAATGAGACTGGTGAATTTGCAATTGTTGATGCTGATGAGCCATTACGTGCTTTAGCATTTAAAATCATGGATGACCGTTTCGGTGCATTAACTTTCTTACGTATTTACTCTGGTAAGCTAGAGAAGGGTGACTACGGTATTGAACTCATTCACAGGTAAAACTGAACGTATTGGTCGTATGGTTGAGATGTCAGCTGATGATCGTATCGAATTAGAATCTGCACAAGCAGGTGATATTGTTGCTATCGTTGGTATGAAGAATGTTCAAACAGGTCACACGCTATGTGATCCTAAGCATCCTGCAACACTTGAGCCAATGGTATTCCCAGATCCAGTTATCTCTATCGCTGTATCACCAAAAGATAAAGGTGGTTCTGAGAAAATGGGTATTGCGATCGGTAAAATGGTTGCAGAAGATCCATCTTTCCAAGTTGAGACTGATGAAGATTCAGGTGAAACTATCCTTAAAGGTATGGGTGAGCTTCATCTTGATATCAAGATTGATATCCTTAAGCGTACTCATGGTGTTGATGTTGAAGTTGGTAAACCACAGGTTGCTTACCGTGAAACAATTACACAACGCATTGAAGATAGCTACACACACAAGAAGCAGTCTGGTGGTTCTGGTCAGTTTGGTAAAATCGATTACATTCATTGAGCCAGGCTGAAGCTGGTGCAGGCTTTGTGTTTGAATCTAAAGTTACTGGTGGTAATGTTCCTCGTGAATTCTGGCCTGCAGTTGAGAAAGGCTTTCAAAGGTATGATGGATAAAGGTGTATTAGCTGGTTACCCATGTCTTGATGTTAAAGTAACGTTGATGGATGGTGCTTTCCACGCAGTTGACTCATCTGCAATGGCATTTGAATTAGCAGCGAAAGGTGCTTTCCGTCAGTCTATGCCTAAGGCTGGTGCTCAGTTAATCGAGCCTATCATGAAGGTTGATGTGTTCACTCCAGAAGATCACGTTGGTGATGTTATTGGTGACCTGAACCGTCGTCGTGGCATGATCAAATCATCAAGAGGCAGGCGCAACAGGTGTTCGTATTAAAGCTGATGTGCCGCTATCTGAAATGTTTGGTTACATTGGTGACTTGCGTACAATGACTTCTGGTCGTGGTCAGTTCTCTATGGAGTTCTCACACTACATGCCTTGTCCGAAGAATGTTGCGGAAGAAGTCATCAAAGAAGCTCAAGAAAGAGCTGAAGCAAAGAAGAAGTAATACAGAATTAATATGATCTGTATTAATAAAGCCTCGATTCGTCGGGGCTTTTTTGTGAAGTGAGGCTTCAGTACAAGAAAATCAGTGGATAATTAATAGTTATTATTCCACTGCTTTTCCCTAAAATTTCTATCAATAGTGCTGATATAAATCTCAATTTCATGAAAAATCTGAGAAATTACGCAATTTATTCTCTCACAATTTTTCTTGTACTGAGACCTCAAAAGACCAATAATTTTACATATCTAGTTTGATGAGAATTTAAGGAATTTATAATGAAAAGATGTGCAATAGTCACTGGTGGTGCAAGCGGTATTGGAAAAGCCTGTGTAGAAGCTTTAATTGGTGAAGGTTACGAAGTGGTTATCGCAGACTTGAATGAAGATACTGGTGCTCAATTGGCGGCAGATCTGGGTTGTCATTTCACCCGAACTAATTTAGCCAGTCGCGAATCCTGTAAAAATCTCATCGATGAAACATTGAGTACTTTTGGTCGTATAGATGTTTTAGTCAATAATGGAGGATATCAACATATTTCACCCATCGAAGATTTCCCTGAAGATACCTGGGATGAAATGATACATATTCTACTGACTGCGCCATTTTTATTAACGCGATACGCGTGGCCAACCATGCAAAAGCAAAAATGGGGGCGTATTGTGAATATCGCATCGGTACACAGTGAAATCGCCTCACCGTATAAAGCAGCATATATCTCTGCTAAGCATGGCTTGATCGGTTTAACCCGGACAGCGGCTTTGGAAGGCGGCGAGCATGGCATTACAGTAAACGCATTAAGCCCGGCATACGTTCGTACACCTTTGGTTGAAAACCAAATCGCTGATCAGGCACAAACACGTAATATATCAGCGGAAGAAGTCGTCGAAAAAGTAATGCTCGAACCCGCTGCTATTAAGCGCTTGATAGAGCCAAATGAAGTGGCAAATCTGGTGCTTGTGATGTGTTCAGACAAAGGCTCATCAATTACTGGATCAAATTGGAAAATTGATTGCGGTTGGACAGCCAAGTAAGTTTCCAACAGTTTTATTCGAGGTTGTGACAAACAGCCTCGATATTATGTCCATCCGGATCAATTACAAACGCACCATAGTAGTTCGGATGGTAAATTTCTCTGATTCCTGGTTCGCCATTACAAATGGCTCCTGCTGCAATCGCTGCAGCATAAAATTCATCAACCCGATGGCGACTCTCAGCCAAAAAAGCGATATGCATTGGGTTTTGGGATTTTTCTGCCGGTCCAAACCAGAATTCAGCCTTATTTTTGTTATGACCAAATCCCGCCCATCCTTCAATTTCTATCACCAGAAAAATCCCAAGTGGTTTTAAAGCTTTGGTATAAAAGGTTAAGCTCTTTTCGTAATCAGAAACTGCAATACCGATGTGATCAATTATCATGGTTATCCATGCTCATATTTCATTGAATGTATTTTAGCATAAGGTAAAAAAGTACTTAGTCGAAGTGTAGACAAGACTACGTTGGAATACATTGACCACGATCCGCAGGGTGAGGTCTTCATTGTTGAAATAAAAAAACGCATAGCTCTTATAAATTCTATTTACGTTTTAAACAACTAAAACGAGCCGAGCAGTAGAAAAACGTGTTTTTTAACGTTGATCCGAAGGGGTAGCCGCATAAATATCATTCAAAAGTAGGGGGGTGATTACCTCTCTTTTCCTTCTAAGATCATTAAAGTTCTTCTTGTATTGCGCTGTTTAAAGTTAAATCCTGCTAAGTATATTGCTATTCAATGATTAAAAAGATAATAGTCATTTTATGCTTATCTCTATAATTGCCCAATCAGGCTTCATTCTTATGTTTATTTTGCTATGGTTAATGAGTAATTATATTTTTTAACTAAAGCACAAAGGATAGGAGAAGCAAAAGATGAGTCGTGATGTCGTAGTTTTAAGTGCTGTTCGTTCAGCCATCGGTGGTTTTGGTGGTTCACTGAGTCAAATGGAACCACATGAGTTAGCCGGACAAGTGATGAAAGAGGCTGTTAATCGTTCTTCAGTTAATCCTAATGATATTAACTATGTAACAGTGGGTAATTGTATTCCTACCGATTCACGGTTTGCTTATGTGGCACGAGTCGCTGCTATTCAGGCGGGTTTACCAATGGAATCAGTAGCTATGGCGGTAAACCGTCTTTGTAGTTCTGGTTTACAAGCGATCGTTTCAACAGCACAATCAATCATGTTAGATGATTGCGATTATGGAGTTGGTGGTGGTGTTGAAGTAATGTCACGTGGTGGCTACATGTCGCCTGCAATGCGCACAGGTGCGCGCATGGGTGACACACAAGTTCTCGATATGATGACAGCTACGTTGACCGATCCTTTCGGCGTTGGGCATATGGGCGTCACCGCAGAAAACCTTGCAGAAAAATGGGATATTAGTCGCGAAGAGCAAGATGCATTAGCCGTAGAATCTCACCGTCGTGCTGCACAAGCCATCGAAGAAGGTCGATTTAAATCACAGATTGTTCCAATCACCATGAAAACGCGTAAAGGTGAAGTGACTTTCGATACGGATGAGCATGTAAGACCAGGCACCAGCATGGAATCACTAGGCAAAATGCGTACCGTATTCAAAAAAGATGGTACGGTAACTGCGGGTAATGCATCTGGTATCAACGATGGTGCAGCATTCTTTGTATTGGCTGCGGCTGAAGCGGCAGAAAAAGCAGGTCAAAAACCAATCGCACGAATTGTTTCCTACGCAGTTGCAGGTGTTCCTAACGAAATCATGGGTGAAGGCCCAATTCCAGCTTCAAAATTAGCACTGAAAAAAGCCGGTTTAACGATTCAGGACATGGATGTTGTTGAATCTAATGAAGCCTTTGCTGCACAGGCACTAGCGGTTGCAAAAGGTCTAGAGCTGGATATGGATAAAACAAATCCAAATGGTGGCGCGATTGCATTAGGACATCCAGTGGGTTGTTCTGGCGCTTTCATCGCTACCAAAGCACTTTACGAGCTTGAGCGAGTTGATGGTCAACATGCGCTTGTGACTATGTGTATCGGTGGAGGTCAGGGAATCGCAGTGGTTTTTGAGCGTATGTAATTCGTTTATATAAAAAGCTACTAGTATCAAAAATAACACCCAAAAGGGCAACATTATGTTGCCCTTTTTATTTCTAATAGGTTTTGGAAAAATTAATCAGCTTATCAATATTCGGAAAAACTGCCTAGCTCTGTAAAAATTCTATTTACATTTTTAAACTACAAAAATGTAAGATCATTCAGCCGAGGCATAGCCGAGACAACGTCGGAGTGAAACGACGGCTACTCGAAGAGTGAGATTTGAAAAGCCTCATAAAAGTAGGGGGGTGACATCCTCAGTATTTCCTATGATGTAACACCTGCCATACAGATGTATTTGATTTCAAGGTATTCATCAAGACCAAATTTAGAGCCTTCTCGGCCTAAACCGGATTCTTTAACACCGCCAAAAGGCGCTACCTCGGTAGATATAAGGCCAGAATTAACGCCAACCATGCCGTATTCTAATGCCTCTGATACACGCCAGGATCGTCCGATATCGCGAGTAAAAAAGTAAGCGGCCAAACCAAATTCAGTATCGTTGGCCATTTTTATCGCCTCTTCTTCTGTTTTAAAGCTAAATAGTGGAGCGACAGGCCCGAATGTTTCTTCGTAAGTGACTTTCATGTCGGTAGTGACATTTGCTAGTAAAGTTGGCTCAAAGAACGTTTTACCCAAAGCATGGCGCTTGCCACCGACAAGGACTTTTGCTCCTTTCTCTACAGCATCGCTGATATGATTTTCAACTTTCTCTACTGCTGCCATATTAATTAATGGGCCTTGATTAACACCTTCAGCAAAACCATCACCTACTTTCAATTCGCCGACTTTTACAGCAAGTTTAGATGCAAATTCGTCATAAACACTTTCGTGTACCAATGTACGATTAGTACATACACAAGTCTGACCACTATTGCGGTATTTAGACACCATCAAGCCTTCAACGGCAGCATCCAGGTCGGCATCCTCAAAAACAATAAATGGTGCATTTCCACCGAGCTCAAGAGACATTTTCTTCAATGTGCTTGAACATTGTTTCATTAAAATTTTGCCAACTGCAGTAGAACCTGTAAATGTCACTTTTCTAACGATAGGGTTAGTTGTCATTTCCTCGCCAACATCTTTACCTTGTGATGCGGTTACCACACTGAAAATACCTGCAGGAAATCCTGCACGTTCTGCTAATACAGCAAGAGCTAATGCAGAAAAAGGCGTCGCTTCAGCGGGTTTTACAACCATTGGGCATCCAGCGCCAAAAGCAGGTGCTGCTTTACGGGTAATCATTGCATTCGGAAAATTCCAGGGCGTTATTGCCGCACAAACACCAATGGGTTCTTTTGTAACGATAATTCGTTGATCACTATTTTTTGAAGGAATAGTGTCGCCATAAACACGTTTACATTCTTCAGCAAACCATTTTATGAAAGAGGCTCCATAGGCAATTTCACCAGTAGATTCTGCAACCGACTTGCCTTGTTCCAAGGTCATCAGTGCTGCAAGATCCTGCTGGTTTTCCATAATCAGATCAAACCAGTCTTCAAGAATAGCGGATCTTTCAGCCGCAGTTTTTGCCTTCCATGCAGGCCATGCATTATTGGCAGCCTCAATTGCACGCTTAGTTTCAACGGCTCCCAGGTCAGGTACATTACCGATGACTTCATTGGTGGCAGGGTTGATTACATCAAAAGTTTTGCCATCATCAGCATCAATCCATTTTCCATTTACATAGGCCTGTTGGCGAAATAAGCTGGTATCGTTTAATTTCATAGTGATCTCATAGTTGGTTTAATGCTCAATGTTACTAGTTAGGTATGCAATAAATATGCATGCATAAATTAATGAATTACAAGCGTAGTAGTGCTCTTTAAATTAGTCAAACGAATGTGTTTGAAACATCATATAGCTAATAGTTTTCACTATAATGCCTGTAAGTGATCTTTGAATCGAGAACTCATGGAAATCCGACAACTTAAAACCTTGGTTAATATATTAGTTTTAGTGGTTTAGCAGCAGTTAGAGATTCACTTGGCTAGACACAACCTGCAGTAAGTTTATAGATTTAAGTAAAGCACATGGACAAAGAGAACAAATAAGACACTCAAAGCCCGCACGAAAAATAAAAACCACGTAATATACACATCCATAAATAAGAGAAGAGTCACATCTTATATCGGATTTGATAGAACAAACGGCCTATCCAATGGCAAATTTGGATGCCGCTTTATATAACGCGTTTCAAGATTTAGAAAATTAGAGAGAATACAAATAAGGTTGATTTCTATGGATGTAGAATACAAACAGAGTACTGAAATAAATGCTATTCGCGGGGTTAGGCATGGTTTTTTCACTAAAAGTGGGGGGGTGTCATCTGGTATTTATGCTTCACTGAACTGTGGTCCCGCTTCCGCTGATTCATTAGACAATGTGATTGAAAACCGCTGGCGAGCAATATCTGCGCTTGGATTACAAGAATCTCGATTGTTTGGCCTCAACCAGATTCACAGTACCAAAGTTTACACCATCGATAAAAAAAGCACGGATGATTATCACCCTGGCGATGGTTTGGTAACAAGAGAGAAGGGGATGGCACTGAGTGTGTTAGGTGCTGATTGCGCCCCGGTATTATTTGCAGATAAATCAGCTGGTGTTATAGGCGCAGCGCATTCGGGTTGGAAAGGTTCAGTATCAGGGATTATAGAAAGCATGGTAGAAAGCATGTGCGCTATTGGAGCAAGCAGAGAGAATATCCACGCGTGCATTGGCCCAACTATCCATCAAGCTTCTTACGAAGTACGTGAAGATTTTATCCAGCAGCTTGAATCATTAAGTGGTTTTGCTACAAAACAATTTATCAAAGAGGAAAAGGGACAGTATTTTTTTGATTTGCCTTGTTATTTATTAGAGCAATGTAAACGCAGTCAAATTCAGGGTGAAAATCTTGGATTGGATACTTACGAATTGGAAGATTCTTTTTTTAGTTTTCGTCGTAATACACATCAAGGTTTAAAAGAATACGGCCGCCAGATATCGCTTATTTGTTTGGCTTAGTTTTCTGGCTTATAAACAAAATCAAAGTAGTAATTCAGTGTTTTTACAGACCGTTCTCAAGGCAAAGTTAGATTTTATTCTTGCGACGTTAGGAAGATGCGATAAATACTGTTTGTGGATTCGCTCATAATCTTGCGTGTCAGCCGCAGCAATCTTCATTAAATAATCTGAATTTCCCGACATCAAAAAACATTCCATTATATCAGGGCAGTTTTTTACTGCTTCTTCAAACGCGTTGAGTGAATCTATGCTTTGACTAGTAAGGCTGATTTCAACAAATATATTGGTTGGTTTACCTACAGCCTCCTGATTTATTAACATCACATAGCCATCGATGATATTGTCATTTTCCAGACGTTGAACACGTCTTAAACAAGCAGAGGGTGAAAGGTTAATTTTCTCTGCTAAATCAGCATTCGTCATTCGACCATCTGTTTGTAAATATTTTAGAATCTTACGATCTGTTTTATCTATCTGAATAATCACAATATAATTTCGTTTATATCTTAAAATAAACAACTATATTCTATTTAAAGTCGGTTGTTGTCAATAAATCACAAGAAGATTCTGTCGAGTATTTAACTAATATTTCTCTGTTAAAGCGATGGTTTCGAACTAATATTAAGATATCGAGACTCGCACCTTAAACGATTTATTATGAGATTCTAGTTATGCATATTGAAACCCCTTACTTATTATTCCTCGGCGATGCCGCTGACCCACTTGCAGCTAAAGTAGCTCAAGGTGTTTGTGACTGGCGACCAGAAAACGCACTGGGACAGTTCAGAATGGAAGGCTGTAATGCCGATCTGGGTTTGACTGATATGAGCATTGATGAGGCCGTTGAAGCGGGGGTTAAAACCTTAGTTATTGGTGTTGCAAACCGTGGGGGTGTGATTTCAGATTCATGGATAGCCGTTTTACGTGAAGCCTTATCTAAAGGTTTAGATATTGCTGCAGGCTTACACAATAAGCTGAATGATATCCAGGAGCTTGTCAATGAAGCTGAAAAATATGGCCGTACATTATTCGATGTACGCCACCCAATAGCAACTTTCCCTGTTGCAGCTGGCGTAAAGCGTACAGGTAAAAGACTGTTACCAGTAGGCACAGACTGTTCTTGTGGAAAGATGTACACCGCATTAGCGATTGAAAAAGAAATGCGTAAACAGGGTGCTAATGCTGATTTCAGAGCGACTGGTCAAACAGGTATTTTAATCACTGGTGAAGGTGTATCTATTGATGCGGTTATTGCCGACTTTATTGCAGGAGCTGTAGAAACGTTAGCACCAGAAAACGATGCTGATCATTGGGATATTATCGAAGGCCAAGGCTCATTATTCCATGCTTCTTACTCTGGTGTAACCATGGGTCTAATACATGGTTCTCAGCCAGATGCTCTGGTTTTATGCCATGAACCCACGCGTACCCATATGCGCGGCTTACCTACTTTTAGCTTACCCGAGTTAGATGAGTGCATGGATGCTTGTTTACGTGCGGCAAAGCTCACCAATAAAGATGCCAAGTTTGTTGGTATTGCAGTGAATACATCAAAACTTATCTGAAGAAGAAGCCAATGTTTACCTTGCCGGTTTAGAAAAACAGCATGGATTAGTTGCGGTAGATCCAGTTCGCCATGGTGTCTCACGTATCGTTGAGCAATTAATTTAATGTTTCCATCGGCAATAGCATTATCAGCTAGATCAGAATCTTTCCCAATACAGGGTAGATTTACCATTTCCCGTGGTAGCAAAACACAGGTTGATGTTGTCGTGGTTGAATTGAATGATGGAAAACACATTGGCCGTGGTGAGTGTGTTCCTTATGCGCGTTATGGTGAAACCATCGATTCTGTTATCGGATTAATCATGTCTTTAGAAAGAGATGTAAAAAATGGTTTAGATCGGATAGGGCTACAAAGTAAGTTGCCAGCAGGCGCAGCCAGAAACGCTTTGGATTGTGCCTATTGGGATTTAGAGTCAAAGCAGAATGGTAAGCGTGCCTGGGAACTAGCCGGACTAGAAAAAATGCAAAATCTCACAACTGCCTATACTTTATCTTTGGATAACCCCGAGAATATGCGTAAATCAGCAGCAAAAAATGCCGATCGCCCGTTATTAAAATTAAAGCTGGGTGGCGAAAGAGATATTCAACGTGTTCAAGCGGTTCGTTTAGGAGCACCTAATGCGCGACTGATCGTCGATGCCAATGAAGGATGGACTGTTGAGTCTTATCAGAAACTGGTTCCTAGACTACTAGCTCTTGGTGTGGAAATGATAGAACAACCATTTCCTGCAGATGATGATGACGTTCTAAAAACACTTGATCGCCCAATAACACTCTGTGCAGATGAATCCTGCCATCACCGTAAGTCGTTATCAAAGATTATCGGCAAATACGACATGATCAATATCAAGCTGGATAAAACAGGGGGGCTAACCGAAGCATTAGCCTTACGTGAAGAAGCGGAAGCCAATGGTTTGAGTATTATGGTGGGTTGCATGCTGGCTACTTCACTGGCAATGGCTCCAGCAACATTAGTTGCCCAAAATACGGCTATCGTTGATCTGGATGGCCCGCTGTTATTGGCAGAAGATAGAGACAATGCACTACATTTTGATAGAAGCGAACTATTCCCACCAGAGCCAACCCTCTGGGGTTAAAAAACAGGAAGTAATAAGATGAGTAGAGTTGTTTATGTGAACGGTGAGTATCTAGATGAAGCAGACGCTAAAATTTCGGTATTTGATCGAGGCTTTCTGTTTGCAGATGGCGTTTACGAAGTTTCATCGGTATTACAAGGGAATCTCATCGATAACCAGGGCCATATGACGCGTTTAAAGCGTTCCATGGATGAGCTTCAGATTCAAGCACCAGCAAGCGCTGAAGAAATCGAAAGCATTCAAAAAACGTTGATCGAGAAAAATGGCATTGAAGAAGGCTTGGTCTATTTGCAAGTTTCACGCGGTGCTGCTGACAGAGATTTCGTTTATCCAGAAAATACTAAAGCATCGTTAGTGATGTTTACCCAGAAAAAGAATTTAATCGAAAGTCCAATGGCTAAAAATGGTATCTCTGTAATTACCGTGCCTGATATACGTTGGCAGCGTAGAGATATTAAAACAGTAGCGCTATTAGCAGCGAGTATGGCAAAGATGCAAGCCAAAGCAGCAGGAGCTGACGATGCGTGGTTAGTGGAAGATGGCTTTGTTACCGAAGGTAGTTCCAATAACGCCTATATTGTCAAACAAGATGGCACGGTGGTGACGCGTCATCTCGGTACAGAAATACTTGCCGGTATCACCCGTAAAGCGACACTAAGACTAGCCAATGAAGAAGGTATACAAATAGAAGAACGTTCTTTTACAGTCGCTGAAGCATTAGCCGCAGCCGAAGCATTTGTAACTTCTGCAACCACCTTTGTGACACCAGTGGTGAAAATTGATGGCCAGCAGATTGGTGATGGAAAACCAGGGCCCATTGCCAGTAAATTGCGGGAATTCTATATTCAGGCAGCACTTGAATCGAGAGATTAATTTTATAAAGTGGCGGGCTTTAGCCTGGCAATATCATCACTATTTTTTAGTTAAAACACACCCCCCACCTTTTACACGGTTAAAAACGTGTAGTTATACATAAGTGAGTTATCCGTTTTAAAAACAACACGGTAAGCTCACTAAAAAGTAGTTAGGGTGTCATTTAATGGATTTCTTGTAGTAATTATTCAATCACTATCAGGATATAACCCAGCTCCTGATATTGCCTGATTTGTGCAGGCCCTTGTGGTGAAGGTGTGATGTAATCAGGGAAGTCTTCAGGAGTCACTCCACGCCAGCTAGCATGGGTTTCACAAATATGCACCGGCACATTGGCGGCTACCAGGCGTTGTACCCGTTTATGTGACTCTTTTTCAGTGTTGGCATTATCTTTGGTTAATTCGAATTGTTCGGCACCGTGCGATACCACGGCAATATCAAGCTTGGGAAATTTACTCTGTAACTGTTTTTTATAGGCTTCGATTTTCTTTAATCCATTGGGCAGGTAGTCGCTGTCTTCACTGCCGATTAATTCAAAAACCACACCATCTGGTACTTCTTTTTGAGCAAGTATTTTAGCAATTTCAATACCATCTTGATCTTTAGTGTCTTTTGCCTGACTGTTTGTTGCAGTAAATACCGTAAATGCGAGCAATGACAATATGAAAAAAATAGCTAAGAAAATAGTAGATAAGAAAGTTGATCTGATTTGCTGAATTTGATTCATGGTTTGTTTCCAATATAGTTCTTAAAAGTGTACCTAAAGCTGTGTGATTATCTCAGATAATCAAGTCTTTGCTTAATACGTAATATCGTTGAAATTGGATGTTGATTTGTCCTTATAAATAGTCAAAGTTAACTTCTGCCAAGATCAGAACTAGCTAAAGCGTCAACAATAAAACCTTAAACATGATTACTGTAAATATAAGGCTGGTGTACTTGTGTATTTATGTTATAAATAAATAACTTATGCGGTATTCTTAAATATATCTCATCCCTAAAGAAAGGTTTAATACCTGATATTATTTTAAAAGTACATAGTTCTTTTTTAATAGATTTTCAGGTGTATTAAAAAAGGATAAGTCATGGCAGGCGTAGAAAAAGATTTAAAAGGATATGGTGGAGCTAAACAAAATTCTGATGGTACCTGGGTTTGTGGTAGCGCATACAGCGGAGCCAAGGAAAATCCCGATGGCACATGGGTCTGCGGTGGTGCTTATAATGGAGCAAAAGAAAATCCAGATGGCACATGGGTAATGGGTGGTGCATTCAATGGTGCCAAGGAAAATCCGGATGGTACCTGGGTATGCGGTGGTGAATATGTCGGAGCCAAAGAAAATCCTGATGGAACCTGGGTTGTAGGTGGTGCATATAACGGTGCCAAGGAAAACCCCGATGGCACATGGGTTTGTGCTTAGTTGCACCAAAAGATTATAAAATCCAATATTGAACTCAAACGGGCTGGAAACTCTAGTCTGCTTTGAGTTGCAGTACTAAAAAAGGAGGAGAGGAAGCAGGAGATAAAACATGAATAACTGTGGTTCATCATCATATAACCCTCCGATATACCCTAAAAAGTATAATTGTCCTACAAATGGCCTGTATTTTAGCACTTATAAGATTTCCTATTTTATTAAATTAGTTTACAAAAGATAGGCTATTACCAGAGGGTGATGGTGACCGAAATCTCTTTGGAAATCAGTCTTATTTTTCAAGAATTGCTGAAAGATAAGACCAGCCATCTTCTAATTTGATGAAGTGTAAATAGGACTTAATTGCAAATTTATCGGGGCCAAGAAAGTAGTACATGTCGGTAATTTCAGAGTCATCTGTGAATGCTCCAACATTAGTTGATGCAATGATGTTCTGTCGGTGGGTATCATCAAGCAAAATAAACTGGACCACATAGGCAAAGTATTCGAACAGTCCTCTATTGATAGTTTTAGCCTTGTTATTTTGCCATGCAAGAACATGAGCTAACTCATGGATTATCATGCTCCTGTATAATTCTTCGTCGATCTTTTGTCCAAACATAAGTTCATCGTTCGGGGAGCTTTTACAGATTTCCTGTGATAGTACCTGCACTATCATGGTATCTGGTTTGAATAAGGCCAGTGCGGTGCCGGTGTGAGTGATAGTCAGTTTATCAACGATTGATATCGATACAGGTAATGCTTCATTGATCCCCATTTGCTTAGCCAACTTGACAACATCATTAACTGAACCACATACCAACTTGAAATCATCGATATCGTTATAGTTAACGACTACTGTTGTGCCTTCGCACTGAGTAGTATTCTCAAGCGCAGACGTAGTGGTGCCAGACGTTATGAATACACTGATAAACAACCAGTGACATAGTATTTTCATTTAGTCTTCATTATAAGTTAACTATCTATAGAGTTTGAATATCATTTCTGAGTGAATTTCTGGTACATATCAGAGTTGCCAATCAATAGGTTTTTCACCAAATTCTATTAAATACTCATTAGTACGCGAAAATGGTCTACTGCCAAAAAAACCACGATATGCAGAGAGTGGTGAAGGATGAGCAGATTTTATAATATGATGTCTGCTGGTATCTATATGCACGCCTTTTTTCTGTGCGTAAGCACCCCAGAGTATAAACACAACGTGTTCTTTCTCATCGTTAATGGTTTGTATTATGGCGTCGGTAAAGGTCTCCCAGCCTTTACCCTGATGCGCATTAGCATTACCTTGTTCAACGGTCAAAACCGCATTGAGTAACAATACGCCTTGGTCTGCCCAACTTTGCAGATAACCTGTATGGCTATTATATACGCCTAGATCACTCTCTAACTCTTTGTTTATATTTAATAGTGATTTAGGCAGTGGTTTAACCTCAGGTAATACCGAGAAACAAAGCCCGTGAGCGTGACCCGCTGTAGGATAAGGGTCTTGACCCAGAATAACTACTTTGAGCTTATCGAATGGCATACTATTCATGGCATTAAACCAGAGTGGAGCAGGTGGCAGTATATTTTTCCCTTGAGCTTTCTCGTCTTGCAGAAATTGTTTTAACTCGTGCATATAGGGTTTTTCGAATTCTCCGCCGATTTTGTCTAACCAGCTTTGGTCGAGTTTGATATTAGTATTCATTAGTATTCATTAGTTTTAATTGTTTAGGTTTTATTCAAGGTTTCTAGTGAGCGTTTTATATATGCCCAGGAAACAGTCTCTGGCATAACCATTTCAAAGTGACCAATATCGTGGATAATCTCTAAGGTATATGCGTCTTGTTGGTGAGAAAGTGTAGTCTGTAAATAATCAAGAGGAACGATAGGGTCAAGTTCACCGAGTAAGTGGATTTGCGGGATGCCAGCTAAAGATAAATGATGAGGTGATCCCTGTTTGTATCGTTGAGGATATTCATCGGATGAACCTCCCATAAGTTCTTCGCAGGCACCACGGCATATATTTTGTGCTGCAGCACTTACTAAATCGGGTATACCTGCTAATGAAATGATGGCTGAAACCTCTAATGGGTCTTGAGTATATAGTTTACTTTCTTTTGGTAATTGGGGTCTGGCTGCCAACCATAAGGCCAGATGACCACCAGCAGAATGCCCCATGGTTATCACATTAGTTAAATCCAGAGTGTATTCTTCGGAGATGTTACGTAAATAGTCTGTTCCCTTAGCCACGTCCTCAAATGTCGTAGGCCAGCCACCGCCATTACCTAAACGACGGTATTCTAAATTCCAGACAGCATAACCTAAGGCATTAAGGGCCTTACACAATTCACCTAATTGCAACAGGCTATGTGCAGCGCGCCAGCAACCTCCATGCATTAACACAATGACAGCAAAGGGTTTTTTGATATTTTCAGGTAGATATAAATCCCCAAATTGTTCTGTATCCGTACCGTAAGATAAACGGGCATCAGCTCTGACTGGATTTAGATTGATGTAATCATCTACTGTTTTAAGTGTTGGCATAAGCTAGGGGGAGCATTGATTAAGTCTCATAAATTCTGACATAAAATCCTGTATAAGATGCTGGATAATTCAAATTTTAGCGATATGGTTGTAGCTTGCTTAACCTGCTTTTCCAGTAGCGGGGATATGCGGTTGTAGCTTGCTTAACCTGCTTTTTCTCATGTAGCCATCCTAGATAATTTTAGTTATCTAGGATGGCCCGTAACTATTAATTCTTTATAAAGTCATTAGCCGAACGAAGTTGAACAATTGATTTCAGCGAGACGGCTCGAAGGGTGTGATTTTTAATAAACTAAATAAAAATCAGCCAAAAAGTAGGGGGGTGTCATTTTATTTGCTCTGACCTTGAATATTTGGCTTTAAATATTTGAGAATTGACGAATAAAGGACCTTACTCCACTTTCGCCTGCAATAATTCGCCGTATCGCCCGTAATACCACTTCATCACAAAAGGTGGGAGTAATGTAGTGAAGGCAATCACCATTATCATCCCGGCATATATTTCATTGCTGAATATGCCGCTAATTCTTCCTAGTTCTGCAAAAATAAGACCCACTTCACCACGAGGAATCATTGCCATACCAATCATCCAGCGTGTTGCCATATTTTCTTTGATAAGAAAAGGACCTAGCATTTTACCAATGATAGCTACGAGCATTAGCGTCAACGAAAAACCCCAGATAAATGGCGAACTCCAATCTATCTCGTGAAGATTGAGAGATAGTCCCACAAACACGAAAAATATAGGCGTGAATAACTGAACAATAGGCCTCATTTGATCTTCGATGCGACTCGCAAACTGTTCATCAGTATGTAAAGCAATACCCAATGGTAAAAAGAATCGTCTTGAGAGCGCCAGACCCGCAGCAAATCCACCTAATAACTCTGGGGCTCCCAAGGCGTGGGCTAACCAGGCAAAAAACAGCACTAACGATATGACAGTGGTTGGGAGCAAACCAGGGACCAGGCTAACGCTATCAAAACGCTTGATTACCAATGAAATCAACTTAGCCGCAATTGGTGCCAATACAAAAAAAGCGCCTACAAATATCAGCACTTTGCTTGCATTTAAAAAACTTACTCCTCCACCGGTAGAAAACTCATAGAGCAGAGCGAGCAGTACTACGCCTAATATATCATCCAGTACAGCCGCACCCAGCACAATCTGCCCTTCGGCTGAGTGCTGTCGATGCAGGTCAGACAGAACACGCACAGTAATACCAATACTTGTCGCCGTAATCGTGCCGCCAATAAATAAGGACACCAATAGTGATAGATCAAACACCCAATAAGACAGTGAAAAACCCATTAACAAAGGCAGTATAAATCCTGAGATGGCGACAACAACTGACTTTGCACCGGTACTCACAAGACGTTTCAGATCGGTTGCCAGCCCTACCTCAAATAACAACAAGATAATGCCAATTTCGGCCATTAACTTAATCGCCTCTAATGGTTGAATCCATCCCAAAAGACTGGGGCCTAATACGACACCTGCCAATAGCTCACCTATCACTGACGGTGCCTGCATACGTGTTGCCAGTTCTGCAAACACTCTCGCGGTCAGTAATATAATAAGTAGGTAAAGAAAAAACTGGTGGGATTGCATTCAATATTCTCTTGAGGGATATGTAATGTAATTGGTTCTGACAATAAGAATTAATTGCCTTCCAGGAAACAGAGTACGCTAAAGTTTATCTTAAAGTATTTTTTCTTCTGAAAAAGAAATTATTGGGTAGCTCAAATTTAATTTTCATTCAAACATGATTACATTAGATAAGGAATGGGATATTTTACCGTGTGTTTTTACCAAAGCTGTATTATTTCCAGAAAAACCAGGCAATTAAAGAAATAAATACGATTCCTATGATATTCATCAATAGTCCAAGCTTCATCATCTCTTTAATTTTAAGTGAACCGCTACTCATCGCTATGGCGTTGGGCGGTGTTGCAATCGGTAACATAAAGGCATAACTGCCGCAGATTGTTGCCACCATTAATAACAATGAAGTGTCCATATTGCTAACTTTTCCCAGTGAGTAAATAATTGGCAAGGCCATAGAAACAAGCGCGGTATTACTGGTTACTTCTGTCGAGAAAGTAATTAATACAGCAATCAAAATAATCAAGGCGAATTCTGGAATCGTCGAAAAGTTCTGTAAATGTGTTGCCACCAAATTTGCCAGCCCGCTATCCATAAAGGCATTGGCGATGGCAAAACCGGCGCCGAATAAAAAAATGATCTCATAGGGTATCGCTTTGGTATCTTCCCATTTGAGGTAGTTCATGCCGGGTAAAAACATGGAAATACCGAATGTCAGCATAATCAGTTTTTCATCAAGACCAAGGCCGGGATACCAGGGTTTTATAGGGCTATTCAACAACAGTAATAGCGCTAATAGTGCAACGGTTAATGCCAGTTTTTTTTGCTCTTTAGTCATTGGCACATGAGAGTTTTCAAGAGCAAAGGTCGTATGTGATCTGGGTAAACCAATGCTCAGTAAAAAAGGTAGAACAGCCAGCATTGTTAGAGCTAGCGGGATGGTCATAAACATCCATTTAATGAAACTGACACTCTCTAATCCCTGGGCTTCCATAAAGCCCAATAAGATCAGATTCGGCGGCGTACCAATCGGTGTAATGATTCCACCAATACTTGCACCATAGGCAATGGCCAAGACAAAACGCGACTTAAAGATTCTTTCATCTGAAATATACAGTGCCACAGGCAATAACAATAGGGCGGTAGTTGTATTTGATAATAGCGAACTTAACAATGCTGATATAAGTCCAAAGGCGAAAATAATTCGTCTCGGAGTGACTACTTTTTTGGGTAATATAAACTCAGCAATAAAGCGATGTAATCCTGTTTTTTGAATGGCTATCGCCAGCATAAAGCCACCAAGAAACAGAAATATTACAGGGTTAGAATAATTACTCGCCGTGGCTGGTAGTGTTATTACCCCAAACGCTGGAAATAGTATCAATGGGAGCAAGGACACGACGCCCAGAGGCAAGCCTTCATTGGTCCACAAGGTTACCAGTAATACAACAATACTAATCAGTGCGGCATGAGTCGGGTTGTCTAAAACCACGATGGCGATTAAACCGCAAATCACTGACGCACTGATGGCAATTACAAGACTTATTGAGTTTTTTAGTATATTAAGCAACGGACTTCCCTGATTTATTGGTGGTTTGCACAAAAGGGCACCTCTATTAATTATCTTTCAGATAATTCATCGTGCTGTTGCAAAATTTGTTGGGCGAATCCGGTTCCGACTTCAGCATACATATTGAAAGTGGCATTTACACCAAGTTCGTGAAGTTCCTGTTCTTCATCGAGGAACTTTGTTACTGCCGCAATTTTACCTTTGAAGCCCCATCCACGAAGTGCTTCAGTAGCGTTTATGTTTGCTTCATGATTAGGCATGCAAAGCATTACCAACTCGAGTTGATTTTTTTTTGTCTCAATCCGCTGCCAGAAATCAGGACTTCCAGAATCACCCTGAATCACTTTACGTTGCGCATCTTGGTGATGTTTGATTTTATCGTCATCAAAATCTATGCCTACTACATGACCATCGCTAGACTGATGCAAATGGTCGTATGCTCCTGTGCCAATTCTGCCCATGCCACAGATTATTATTCGTGTATCTCCCAGTTGTACGATGTCATCTTCAGGGAGGCGTTTATGATGTTCCGTTTTTTTAAAAAGATGACATAGTTTTTTGCAAATAAGGCTGTTGTAGACATTAAGAGGCGAGGCAATAATGAAGGAAAATACAACGGCAATAGCCATTACTGCCAACCATTCCTGTCCGAGCCATTGCTTATTCACTGCAATAGCAGTGACAATTAAACCGAATTCACTATAGTTAGCCAGAGATAACGAGGCAAATGTGGCTGGTCTTGAACGTAAGCGGAATCTTGTAAATAGTAGAGAGAACAGGAGCATTTTAATCGGTATGAGAAGCAATAAAACCAGCGCAAGAAGTATCGTATCGTAAGAGAGTGTCACTGACATTCCTATACTAAGAAAGAAGCCCACCAGAAATAGGTCTTTTAAGTTCAGTAATGATTTAGCTAATTCGCTGGATTTAGGGTGATGAGCCAATAACACGCCAAAGAAGAGCGCACCCAGGTCACCTTTCAGGCTTACTAGCTCAAACAATGATGAGCCTCCAAGCGCTAGCACTAATCCATAAAGAATCAGTAATTCACCATGACCCGCGCGTTTGAGTAACATTACCAATAAGGGTTTTGAGAGGATCAATATAATAATGATCGCAGCCGCCCATATTGAGGGCATTTTGGCAGTAGAGGCAGAAAGGAATATTACCGCAGCAATATCCTGAACGATTAGTACACCGATAGCTATGCGGCCATATTGAGAGCTCATGCCGCCCTTATCTTCGAATACCTTAACCGCAAAAACAGTGCTGGAAAATGATAAGGCAAATCCCACTATTAGCATTGATTGAGTCGTCATTTGCTTGAAAATGGCAATATCAAGGCCCGCAAACAACAGAAAAATGGCTACTGTACCAAATGAAATGGAGGCCATATGAATACTCGCCACACCCCAGATTTCAGGGCGCAGTAACTGTTTGATATTTAACTTAAGACCAATCGTAAATAACAATAAGGTAACACCAAGATCGGCCATTTCATGGAGAAATTCTCCTCCAGTTGCTCCAGTAACGCTTAGTATAAAACCTGCAAAGAGATATCCCACCATCGGTGGTAGACCAATTTGCCATATGAGGAATCCACAAAAGTAGGCCACCGCAATCCAGACTGGGTCACGATAATTGATGGAGGCAAATAATGTATTCAATGTCTCCATTTTAAATAGAAAGCCTCATCTTGATCAGATATTTAGTTTTATTCTTTATTGATAACTGTAGATTCATTTTCACTATCAGGTGTTTCTGCTTTTTCTGATTCACTCACTATTAATTTACAGATATTCCGCAATTGATTGTAAATATGTTTGAAGTTTTCCATGGCGCTGATTTCAATTTTATACACCAGCAAGTGTTCGGGCTGTTCGGTTTTTAAACGCACGTAAAGGTGAGAGCGGGTTATCTCTATCAAACCATAAAATCTGAGTTTTGATTCAATCACTTGCTGTGCTTTTGCGTGGTCATTTTCTAGTAGAGCTTCGAGAGTTTTCTGTGCTGTCTTAAATAACTCCTTATAAATCTCATTGAGTTTTTGTTCGGTTTCAGGGCTAATTTTTACGTGATTGTTGAGGCGTTTATAGCTATCTTTGACCAATCCAGTATCAATTACATCTGAAATATTTTCCAGGTAATCAGCCACTCCGAGGTAACGTTGTAAATAAACGGGTTGAGGTTCTACCAGATTAGTCGTTGCAAGTTTTCTTAGATAAAGTGTAATGGCATCTGTCAGCGCATCTATTTCCTTGTCTCGTTTGTGTAGGTCATCGATACGTTCTTTAGTCCCAACTGTTAAGGTTGGGTAGCTGTCTTTAATCATGCCTATGAGCTTTTCACCGACGCGCCCTAACTCGAGTTTAACCCGGTCAAGTGCCATTGCGGGCTGATCCAGAAACATTTTATCGAGGTATTTGGGTGTTGTTTCAGGCAAAATCTCCAGCGGTTTAGAAGGCACAATTTTAAGTGCTATTTTTGCCAGTGTGGTTGTAAAGCCTATGAATATGATTAAGTTAAGAACATTAAAGATCGTATGCGCATTGGCAATCTGCCTGGGTGTATCAGCAGCAAGCAGGCTCACGCCATTGAGTGTTTCTGATACAGGAGAAATACTCCGGATAAAATCGGCAAACTGCGGAATAAACCCAACAAACAACAACACCCCGATCACATTAAATAATACATGTACGGTTGCCGCTTGCATCGCTTCGCGTGGCTTACCGACAGCCGAAATAATAGCAGTAACACAGGTGCCGATATTAGAGCCAAAGATAAGTGCAATTGCTGACTCCAGAGACAGTAATCCCTGGCTAGCCATCACTATAACTATACCGGTGGTAGCAGAGGAGCTTTGTACCAAAGCAGTGAAAACAGCGCCAATAAGTACGCCTAGAATTGGGTTGTCCAGGTTTTGCATTAAAACCATGAAAGGATCATAGCTACGCAAGGGTGATGTTGCCTGGCTCATTAGCTCCATGCCGAAAAACAACATACCCAGACCCATGGACAACACACCAAGTTGTTTGATACGTTGATTTTTAGCCAGTACCTCGGTAAAAAAACCGAGCGCGATTAGCAGTAGTGCTGACTTGGTTACTTTAAAAGCAATTATTTGTGCAGTGATTGTAGTGCCCAGATTCGCGCCTAAAATAACGCCGATGGATTGCTGAAAGGTCATAAGGCCCGCAGTAATAAAGCCAACGACTAGCACTGTAGTAATTGACGAAGATTGAATGATTGCAGTAATTGAAGCACCTGCGAAAGCTGCAGAAAATCGATTTTTAGTCAGTTTGCCAAGTATGGTTTTGATGCGCTCACCTGCCACTATCTTCAGCGCTTCAGTCATTTTATGCATGCCATAAAGAAATATTGCCAGACCGCCAGCAACGTTGACTAATAGTGCGCCAATTTCCAGAGGACTAGTCATAAGTA